>DATEPX010000178.1:0-23290 GCA_035272945.1 Terriglobales bacterium | reverse complement strand
GATCTGCGGTGACGTTGGAGCGAGTGGTACTCTTCGGTGCCTCGATGGGCGTCGTCATGGCACTTTCCGGGTTGAGCAGGTGGTCGTGGTTCGGGCCGAGGCCTAGTTTGATGAGGGCGCGGGAGTCAGGAATGGTTTTCGCCTGCCAACCGTTGTCAGCCTGATATTTCTCCATCGCCTTCTGCGATTTTTGGTCCCAGACGCCCGTCGGTTCGCCATCCAGGTAGTGTTCGCGAATCAAAGCCTGCTGGATCTCGAAGGCGCGCTGGGTGTCGGGCTTTTGCTGGCCTCGCTTCCAGCTGGCCTTTCTTGATTTCTTTCCTTTACGCGAGTGGTTGCTGGACTTGGCGGTGCTCTTTGTCGCAGAGTGTTTCGGGCTGGCCTTCGGGGTCTCGGCGGAGGCAAGAGAACCCGCGAGAAGAAGGGTACATGCTACGGCCACTAATCGTCCGGTTGTCCTAACCATGAACATGTTGCGTCGTCCCTAATGGGACTCGGTTCCCAATTTTCGATTCAACCCAGCTATTTATCCAGACTCGCCAACCACTCACCGACGCCAAAACCGCAAGCTACTCAGATGCGACTTCTTCGAAACCTGATCGCTGTAAGCTGCAGCCGGAAACAGGCACCGGATTACCCTTGAAATCATCGCTGATTCAGGAGTCCAGTGCCAGTCCCAAACGGCCTTGACCTTACGGGAGTGTACCCGCCAGGAAGATGGTGCCGTCCTGTGGTCCCGAGCCACGGGGCCGGACCAGGAAGACGACATCCTGGCCGCTCTTCAGGGTAGCCTGGACTCTGTTGAAATCGTCTTCGCTGTTGACGGGCTGCTTGTTGACTTCCAGGATAACGTCGCCGCGATTTAGCCCTATGTCATCGGCAAACGATCCGGGCTTCACATCCCGAACCACTGCGCCCTTGCCTGCGGGAACCCCGAGGCGGTCGGCCATGTCAGGTGACAAACTGCCTACCGTCAGCCCCAGCTTGCTGGGCTTAGGCTGTCCTTCCTCGTTCCCTTCCTGTTCCTCGCCCAGGCGGGCGGCAAACAGCTTGGCTCGATCGGCGATCGTGACCGTGGTCTCCTGCTTCTTCCCGTTCCGGACGAAACCCATCTTGGCCTTGGTCCCCGGCTTCAAACCGGCAATCTGAGCCACCAGTTCGTCGCCGTTCTTGACTTCTTTGCCCTCGACGGTGGTGATGGTGTCACCAACTTTGAGGCCAGCCTGGTCGGCAGGGCTTCCCGGCACAACGTTCTGAATGGTGACGCCAGCATTCACTCCGTAGACACGAGCAATGGCTGGATTTTGTTGCGAAGAAAATTCGACTCCGATCGATCCGCGGGAAACACGGTGTTCCGGACCGATGAGCTGGTTATAGACCTGCACCACGGTATTCGAAGGCAGCGCGAAGCCCACGCCGGCATAGGAACTGGTTTCGGTAAGGATCGCGGTGTTGATGCCAATCACTTCACCGGCCATGTTGACCAGAGGCCCGCCGGAGTTGCCAGGATTGATCGCGGCATCGGTCTGAATAAACGATTGGAAGTTGCGGCCGGGAACAATTTCGCGGCCTTTGGCGGAGACGATGCCTGCGGTAACCGTCTCTTGCAAGCCAAAGGGACTGCCCACGGCGAGCACCCAGTCGCCCACCTGCATGCTGTCGGAATTGCCCAGCTTAGCGGGCGGTAGCACTTTGTTGTAGTCAATCTTGATGACGGCCAGGTCGGTTTCCGTGTCGGTCCCAATCACCTTCGCGTCATGCAGCACGCCCGGCGGGTCATCCTGGAGCTTCACGCGGATGCGGTCGGCTTTCTCGACCACGTGCCGGTTGGTGATGATGTATCCCTTGCCGTCGACGATTACACCCGAGCCCAGCGACTTCTCACGAATAGTACCGGGATCCGGCCCACCCTGGCCGCCGAAGAAACGATCAAAGAAATCCTGGAACGGATTCTCGTCGTCTCCGCCTCCATCCGGAACATGGGGATTATCGGGACCAGGCCGTAGCCTTCCCCTCCGGTGGGGATTCTTGATGGTCGATTCGGTGTTGATGTTTACGACGCTGGGTTCTAATTGCTTGGCGATCTGGGAAAAGGCATTAGAAAGCTGCTGCGGCGCCGGGACCGAGAGAGGGGTGGCATCGGCAGCCTTGTTCTGGCCTTCTTTGCCCTTCACCCCATAGGAAATCACCGTGCCGATCAGAATGCCGACCGTCAGCGTGACCAGGATGGTCAGCGTGTAGGCCAAGCGGTTTGCCTTAAAACGCACCCAGAAAGCGCTAGCGCGCGGGTCCATACTTAACTTTCCTCCCGAGAAGTCGAACTTAAGATTATACCTGCCAGGGATAAATTAGGCGCTCGGCCAGAAATCTCCTAGGTTGTTAGACGCGGACCTTCGGCAAAGAGTTACCGCGGCCGCCAGTTATTTTCCCCACGCTCGGGCGCATTTCGCGGTGACCGCGGATCCAGTCTCATTCGGTGACTCCGGCGAGCGCCAGCAGGGTGAGCAGGATTCGTTTCAATCCAACTTCACGGCCATGGCAGTCGAACCACTCCTGCAGCGTGTGCGCGCCGCCTCCTGTCCCACCGCCGCCAATGGCGATTGCGTCGCGTCCCAGTGAGAGCGGAATGTTCGCATCGGTGGACGCGCGCTGCACTTGCGCCACATTGCCCAAGTGCGCGTCCGCCGCGCGGACCACCTGCAAAATGCGGGCACCTGGACACAGCTCTCCACCCGGACGATTGCCGATGGTCACCACCTCCGAGCTCAAGCCGAATGGGAGACGCTGCGAGGTGTGGCGCGACTCCATGGTCATGTTCTCCCTTTCGATGGCATGGTCGAGGGCGGCACGCAACACGCGCTCCAAGCGCTCGATCTCGACCGTCGAGGTTGACCGGATATCCACTCGCATGCTGGCCGACTCGGGGATAGAATTCACCGACGTCCCGCCGCGAATTATCCCAATATTGAAAGTGGTTTTGGGCGAGGCGGGCAGCGGTGTCTGAGCGAATGTCTCGATCGCCCGGGCCAACACGACGATTGGATTGGGCGCTCCAAAATCGCTCCAGGAGTGCCCACCGGGGCCCCGCACGATGACTTCAAAGCGCCGGCTGCCCAACGCTTCGGCAACAATTGTGTCATTGCCCGCGCCGTCCAAGACGACGTTACTGGCAATGGAATCGCGCCAGTGCTGCTCGGAGAAAATATGCCTCATGCCCCGTAGATCGCCTTCGCCTTCTTCGCCCACATTCCCAATGAACAAAAGCGGCGCCGAGTTCTTGATGCGCGACTCGCGCAACGCTCCGGCGACGGCCAGCATGGCGGTGACTCCGGCGCCGTTGTCCGAGACACCCGGGCCGTAGAGCCGAGTTTCCTGCTGGCGGATGTTGAGCGGCGTCCCTGCGGGAAAAACCGTGTCCACATGTGCGCTCAAGGCGATGTACTTATTACCGGCACCGGGGCGAATGCCGAAAACGTTTCCCACCTTGTCGGAGTGGACGTCACTAAGGCCAAGTTCGAAAAAATGTTCCAGAAGCCACTCGCTGCGTGCTTGCTCGCCGAATGGGGGAGCGGGAATGCGAGCCAGTTCCAGCTGCCATCGGGTCAGTTGCTCCTCGTTCGACAAGAACCACGCGAATGCGGAACGGACTTCAGCGAGGGCCACGAGACGCGCGATTTCCTGTTGTACTGCCGGGAAAAGGTCAGAAGCCTCCGGGCGTGAGGTGAGGGGCATGGTCAATGGGCATATTACAACGCAAGGGAAGTTCGGAGGGAGCGGCCTTGGCAAGTTGTAGATTACTCAAGATTCGGCGAGGGATTACCGTTGCAAGATTCTTCGAAGCCTCGCCTCCTGAGCGAAGCGAAGGATCTCTGCATTTCACTGCCGGCCACTTAATGCTTGTCATTCCGTCAAACCGGGTTCAGCCGGTGAGGAATCTGCTGTTGGTGGCGAATACAAGAAAAGCAGATTCCTCGCCTCGCGGAATGACAAGAGAGAAAGAGCTCGCAATGACGAGGAGGAGAAAGCTCGTGTGGGACGCGCGTCTCGCCCGTTCAGGCGGAGCGAAGCTCCGCCGCCGCGCTTATCACTCCACACACCTTGTCATCCTGAGGATGACCGACATGTCGATCCAGGCCCTCAGCGGGCTTTGGCAGGCTGTAGGCACTCCAGGATTTCCGCCTCGGTGAGGGTGTGATCGGAAGATTTCGCGCGCTTGTAGATGCGTTCCACCAGGTCCTCAGCAGCCTGCAAGCCGTGGCGCTCCATCCAGAAAATCACATTGGACTTGCCGCTCATGGGACCGATATCAATGATCTGCTCCAATCCGAAAAAATGGGAAGGAACGCCGGAGTAGACCGTGTTGGCTAGTTCGACGTCGTTCTTTTTAAATGCCTTGATGACGGCAGCCGCATGAACACCGGTCGCAGTGCGGAAAGCGTCTTCGCCGAGTACGGGATAATTCACTGGAATCGGAACGCCGGTTGCCTTTGACACGGCGTGGCAGTAATCCTTTAACCGGGTCAGATCCTGTTCCACCCACGGCGAAAGGCCCATGAGCTTCAGATTGACCAGCATCTGGTCCATTTGCGTGTTGCCGACGCGCTCACCGATCCCGATCGCGGTGGCGTGAACGCAATTGGCGCCGGCGACCAGGGCTGCCATGGCATTGGCGATCGCCAGACCACGGTCGCAGTGTCCATGCCAGTCCACGCGGATCGTCTCTCCCGAAGGCTTCACCACCTCATCCAGGACAAAGCGCACCAGGGCGAAGGCGCCCATGGGAGTGGCGTGTCCGGCGGTGTCGCAGATGACAATGGCCCGAGCGCCGCAGTTTATCGCTGTCGAATAAAGCCGCTTAACCGTTTCCGGATCGCAACGACTGGTGTCCTCGGTGACATACATCACCGGCAATCCTAGCGAGACCGCATACTCAACCGCGCTCTCGGTGGTCTTGAGCAGAAAGTCGTCGGTCCAGCCCTCCGTGTAGCGGCGGATGGGACTGGAACCGAGAAAGGCTGCCGCCTCAATGAGCAGGCCGGTTTTTTGCACGATGTCCGCAATGGGACGGATGTCGTTCCGATGTGTGCGCGCGGCGCAATTCGCACGGATCTTCATCTTGTGGCTTACGACCTCGCGCGCCAGCGCTTCCACGTGCTCGACCGCGCGGGGCCCGGCGCCGGGTAAACCTAGATCGAGCGAATTAATGCCGAGCTCCTCCATGAGGTGGAGGATCTCAATTTTTTCCTGGATCGAGGGATCGCGCACTGAGGGTGACTGCAGGCCGTCGCGCAGGCTTTCGTCGTTGAGCAGCACCGGGCCCACCGGCTTGAGCGACGCCGGATGCATTTGGTTCCAATCGTAAATGAGCTCGGAGGTCTTCACACTATTTGTGGGTGGAGGAGCGGTTATGCGCCAGCCTGGCAAAAACCCGGTCGCCTACGCTTCGTACTCCACATCAGGTCGGAGACTTTGAACAGTATCCTTCGAATTACCCCAACTACCTCGGCGGCTTGCGCGACTCATTCTTTCGGCGGCAGGGTCAATCCAAATACCGAGATCTGCCCCTGCCCGGCAACATTCACGCCGCGCAGATCTTCCGGGTTAGGCAAGTACAAAGTTTTGCAATACTCGCAGCGATAGACCTCGGCATCTTTCCCCCAAGCTTGCTCAAGGTCGCCACATCCCTGTTCGACGACGTCGCTCATGTAATACCAGCGCTTGAGATGGCCACCGCAGAACTTGCCCTTCTCGTCCTTCTCGTTGCAGGAGCGCTGGCCGACTTTCTTAATCTTCACTCTATGATGAGGGAGTTGCTGGGGAGTTTGTACCATTTCGGTTGTGACCAAAGGACTTATCCTCTTGCGCGGCCCGAGCCGCCGGATTCGGTGCTCTTCATTTTAACCGAAGGGGTGTAACAGGGCCAGATCCGCTGGTTTAGTCGAACTCGCGTTTCGGAGCGGATTGTTGCGAGCCGACGCGACCGGCAGTGATGTCGGCGACGTAGTAGTTCTCACCCCGAATCGGGGTCCCTGAGACCCGCCGCAGCATGGCAATCTGCCCCACATGACTCAGAGCATCTGCGATCGGACCTTGGAAGAGCTTTTCAACCGGAGCCTGCAGAAGCTCGTCGGAGGCGAGGTAGTCATCGAATGCTTTCAGAGCGCTGAACAACCGGTCCACGTCTTTGTCCCAGGCCTGGGGCGAGGAGTCGTGCCATTCGCGCTTGCCGTTGGCCATCGACAAAGCCCAGTCCAGCAGATCGCCGAGATGGGCAAGGATATTGCCGGGAGTCCTGACCGTGTCACCACAACGAAATTCAGCAAATTTCGAGGGCGCGCCGCGGATTGCCTTGCCGCCGCGGTAAGCCAAAGTAGCCACCGTGTGCCGCAACATCTCACGCTTGGGATCAGGCATATTCCTCCCTTTGTACAATACTAGAGGCGACCTTTGCGTACGTACGCCCCCGCCGAGCGCAGGGCCCCTTGAAGGCGGGCAAGAAGGCTGCGCGAGAACATCAGATCGACAAAGCCTTCCATCTGCCGCGTGAAGGATTCGCCGTAACCATACCACCAGACTTTCTTCACACGTGGCAGCCGGTCGGAATCCACGTACTTCGTGCGCACCATCTCTTGCAGGCCTAATTTCCCGTGCGTGCGGCCGAGCCCGCTGGCCTTCACGCCTCCGTGCGGCGCCTCGCTGATGCCAAAGCAGCTCACGACGTCGTTCACCATCACGGTGCCGGCGGAAATGCGCGCGGCCATTGCTTCTCCGCGAGCACGATCCCGGGTCCATACGCTGGCCGCAAGGCCAAATTCCGAGTCGTTGGCGAGGCGAATCGCATCCTCGTCGTCGTCGAACGCCATGATCGGCAGCACCGGGCCAAACGTCTCTTCGCGCATGATGCGGATTTCGTGAGTCACATCGGCCAGTACGGTGGGCGCGTAGAAATTCGGCCCCAGCTCCGGTAGACGTTTCCCGCCTGCCAGCACCCGCGCGTCGTGCGTCCTGGCGTCTTCGACATGAGATTCGACGATGCGCAACTGGCGTTCGTGGATGATCGGGCCGACATCGGTCTCCGGATCGAGGCCGTTGCCGACCCGCAGCTTGCGGGTCTTCTCGACGCAGGCTTCCACGAAGCGGCCGTACACGCTGCGGTGCACGTAGCAGCGCTCGACTGAGAGACACGCCTGTCCCGCATTGACGAATGCGCCCCACACCGCGCCGCTGGAGACAACGTCTACATCGACATCATCCAGCACGACCATGGGATCTTTGCCGCCGAGTTCTAGGACAACCGGAAGCAGGCGTGCGGCAGCCGCCTGTGCGACTCTTTTGCCGGTCGGAACACTCCCTGTAAAGATGAGCTTGTGGAGGTCGGAGTTGGCAAGGGCGGCGCCGGTTGCGCCGTCTCCCACGATCACATCAAAAACACTCTTGGGAACGCCTGCGGCATGAAGGAGCGACTGCAGTTCCAGCCCGCACAGGGACGTGAACTCGGATGGCTTGAGTACAACCGCGTTTCCCGCGACCAGTGCACCCAGCGCCTCGGTCGCAGGCGTCGAGAATGGATAATTCCAAGGGGAGATGATGCCGATCACGCCGTAAGGTTCGCGGAACAATAGACCCGATTTCGTCTTCATCGCCAGACTGCCGTGAGGAACCGGCTCGGGGCGCAGCAGGCGGTAGGCGTTGTCGAGGAGAAAACCCGCCGTGTCCAGCACAACGGCCACTTCTGTGAGTAAGGCCTCCACGTACGGCTTGCCGGCTTCGCGCGTGACTACCTGCGCGACCTCGGATTTCTTCTCATGTAGGAGCTGTTGGAAGTTGCGGACGATGGCAAGTCGTTTTCGAAGGCCGAGTGCATTCCAGCCCTGTTGTGCCGCGCGAGCGCGAGATACCGCGCCACGCACGTCTTCATCTCCGACCGAGTCAAACGAGCGCAGCGTTTCGCCGGTGGCGGGATTAATTGACACAACCTTGCGAACAGCAATTTGCAGGTCAGTCGCCATGCAGCTCCAGTCTAGATCAGTTCGGAATTTGGGAAAACCATTTCACCGCCGAGATCGCCGAGCAGAAGAATTTTTTTCTCGGCCATCTCGGCGTACTCGGCGGTGAAGAAGAAGGTCAATACTCCACCGATACCAGGCAGAGGCCGCTGCCCGGCGCGGTGGCCCCAGCCGCAGAACGGTCCCGTGCCTCTAAGATCTCAGGAATAGCTCCCAGCTTTAGCGTCCCCTTCCCCACCAAGATGAAAGTGCCTACCAGGTTGCGAACCATGTGATGAAGGAATCCGCTGCCTCGCACGCTGTAGATGAGTTCGTCCGCCTCACGCTTCCATTCCGAGGAAAAGATTATTCGCACATTGGCGGGTTCTTCGCTCTCCAGACCGCGCTCCGGATCGACTGCTGCAAACGACGTGAAATCGTGCTCGCCAACAACGTATTTCGCTGCACACGACATCGCCTTCTCGTCCAGCGGATAAGGGAAATGCCAGACATAGCGCGCTAGAAAGGGCGGGCAAATCGGAGCGCGGTAGATACGGTACTGGTAGGTTTTCGCACGCACCGACTTACGGGCATGGAACTCTGCCGGAACTTCTTTTACTTGTAATATACGAATCGATGGCGGAAGGATATCGTTTAGCGCTTTGACCAGGTTTTCCGCGGGAATCGTGGATTGGGTGTTAAAACTGGCCACTTGGGCTTGAGCGTGTACGCCGGCATCGGTGCGGCCCGAGCCTTGCGGCAGGACCTTTTCTCCGGTTAAACGTCCAATAGCTGTTGCGAGCGATCCCTGGACCGTGGGTGCATCGGGCTGCACCTGCCATCCCAAAAACTCCGAGCCGTCGTAGGACAGGATGACCTTCAGGTTACGCATTCAGCTTTTTTGGAATCCTCCCGGCGCGCGGGTCATCTTAGACGTTTACAGAGATTTACAAAGTTTTATCAGCAGGCGCGTCGGCGGTCACAAACTGCCCGCGAGGCGTCAGCTATACTATTGCATTCCCCAGGCAACAACAGAAACGACGCAGAGAATACTCTGCGCGCGCGGCGAAACATGGGAACCAGAGCCGCACATTTTGCGTAGTACGTGTTGATTACCAGGAATCTTTGCAGTCTGCATGCAAGCTTTCATTCTAGGGAGATGATCGAATGCAATTCCCGCGTTTGACCTCTGCCGTACGCCCCGCGTTGGTTTTGGTTTTTGCCTTTATTCTGATGTCTCTTAGCTGGGGACAGCAGCCTGCGTCATCGGGCTCCCAGCCACAGCAGCAACCGCCGGCTACACCGCAACCGGCTGCACAGGCGCGGAAGCCGTCGGCGCCGTTTCGGTTTACCGACTACTCCAAGCCGAAGTCTCACTTTCCCAACCTGCTTGCGCCGTACACCGGGCGAAACGTGTCGCCGCCGAATCTAAGCAACACACCCCGTATTGAACAGCTCATGCAGAACGGCAAGCTCATGCTGTCGCTCAACGACGCCATTGCTCTGGCTCTGGAGAACAACCTCGATATCGCAATCGCTCGCTACAACCTGCCCATTGCAGATACCGATATCCTGCTCGCCAATGCCGGCCAATCCACGCGCGGCGTCAACACCGGCCTGGTGCAGGGCACGCCGGGCGGAGGCGTGGGAGGCATAGGAGGAACCAGTGCCACCGGTTCGCAAGGCGGTGGTGCTGGCGGAACTACGGCGGGAGCCGGCGGCGCTGGAACGGGCACATCCGGATTAGTCACTTCGGCGTTGGGTGCCGGGTCACCTATTCCTTCTTTCGATCCTCAGGTTACCAGCACCCTGCAACTGGATCACAGCACCTCGCAGTCCACCAATGCCTTCAGCGGTGTTCCTTTCACGACCCAGAAGACCGGAACTGCAAATTTCACCTACCAACAGGGCTTCCACTGGGGTACTAACCTGTCGCTGGGATTCAACAACAGCCGCATCACCACCAATCAGCCGTTCTCTTTGTTGTCTCCGTCGCTCAGTTCAGGGTTCCGCTTTACCCTGACACAACCTCTCCTGCAGGGTCTCGGGTTCGTACCCAATACGCGTTTCATTCACATTGCCAAAAATAACCGCGAAATTTCCGACGTCGCCTTCCGTCTGCAGGTTATTACCAGCGTGGATCAGATCCAGAACATTTACTGGGACCTTACCAACGCCTACGAGAACGTGAAAGTTCAGCGGGATTCTCTGGCCCTTGCCCAAAAAACACTGGAAGACAATAAGAAGCAAGTCCAGATCGGCACGTTGGCGCCCATTGAAGTGGTACGCGCCGAGAGCGTGGTGGCGACTAATCAACAGGCGCTGATTGTCGCGCAGACCAATCTGCAGTTACAGCAATTGTTAATGAAAAATGCGCTCAGTCGCACGCTCGTCGATCCGGTACTGGCCGAAGCGGAAGTCATCCCGACTTCGACCATGTATATTCCTGCCAACGAGCCGGTCGTGCCTATTCAGGACCTGCTCAACGATGCGCTCAGCCATCGTGCGGAACTGGCCCAATCGCGCATCGACCTAACCAATCGCGACCTTACCAATCGCTCGGCCAGGAACGCCCTCCTACCCAGCCTGGGCTTGTTCGCCTATTACGGCGGTTCCGGAGTGGGCGGTGATATCAACCCTAATGTCCCGCTCTGCAGCCCTACCAGCACAGGTTTCTGCGTGAACCCGAACAGCATTCCTCCAACTTTCAGAGACCCGAACGGAAACCCGCGCAACGTCAGCTATGGCGGCGCGTTCGGGCAACTGTTTGACTCTACAGCCCCCGATAAAGGCGTCGGACTACAATTGACCATCCCTCTGCGAAACCGCGCTGCGCAAGCCACCCAGGTCCGCGCGCAACTGGAATATCGCCAGGCCCAGATGCGCATGCAGCAGCTTGAGAATACGATCCGCATCGAGGTACGCAACGCCCAGTTCGCCGTACAGCAAAATCGCGCCAGCGTGGAAGCAGCCCAGGCGGCGGTCGCATTAGCCCAGCAATCGCTGGATGCCGAGCAAAAAAAATATGCTCTGGGAGCGTCAACCACGACCCTGGTTCTGCAGGCACAGCGCGACCTAACCCAGGCACAGTCCAACCTGGTCTCTGCCAAGGCGACCTACGAGAAATCGCGGGTCGAACTGGACCGTGCGACAGGCCTGACGCTGCTGCACAACGGCATTCAACTCGCCGACGCCATCAGCGGGCAAGTGACTCAGATGCCTAACGTGCCTTACGCTGCCCCGAGGCCAGAGCAGCCGCAGCAACAGGCTCCGCCGCAACCGCAGCAGCCGCAAAGCAACTAAGTTCATCGCTCGGGCCCTGCACGCTCCGGCGCTGCGGGGCATTTTTTTCTGAACCGCGGTTATTCGGCCTGTTACCCTTGTTCATCCTGGCTTGTCCGGGGCCCAGGTTTGATGGGCTGGTCCGGCCCGAGGAGCGCTTCGTGAAAATCGCCAGAGACCTCACCGAACTCATCGGTCGCACTCCCCTCGTTTACCTCAACAAGGTCACTGATGGCTCGCAAGCCAAAGTGGCGGCCAAATTAGAGAGCTTCAACCCCTGCAACAGCGTGAAGGACCGGATCGGCGTCAGCATGATCCTGGAGGCTGAGGGGGCCGGAAAAATTCATCCGGGAAAGACCGTGCTCATTGAGCCGACCAGCGGAAATACAGGCATCGGCCTTGCCTTCGTGGCGGCCATCAAAGGCTACCGCCTGATCCTCACCATGCCTGACACCATGAGCCTGGAGCGTCGCGTCCTGCTCATGGCCTTCGGTTGTGAAATTGTTCTCACCCCGGGAGCCAAAGGCATGAAAGCCGCTATGGCTAAAGCTGAAGAGATCCTGGCCAGCACGCCCCATGGTTACATTCTCCAGCAGTTCGCGAATCCGGCGAATCCCAAGATCCACCTCGAGACGACCGGTCCCGAGATCTGGGAAGACACTGAAGGCAGAGTGGACATTCTCATCTCCGGCGTGGGCACGGGAGGCACATTGACCGGAGTGACTGAATACATTCGTCCCAAGAAGAAAAGCTTCAAGGTGGTGGCGGTTGAGCCGAAAGACAGCCCGGTGCTTTCCGGCGGCCAGCCCAGCCCCCATAAGATTCAGGGTATTGGCGCGGGCTTTATTCCGGAAATCCTTCGCAGCGATTACATCGACGAGGTCATTACCGTGTCAAATGACGACGCCATTGTGATGGCGCGTCGGCTGGCCAAAGAAGAGGGGCTGCTGGTGGGCATCTCATCAGGGGCAGCGGTCGTCGCGGCTTTGGAAGTGGCCCAGCGTCCGGACAATGCCGGAAAGCTGATTGTGGTGGTCTTGCCTGATTTTGGAGAACGCTATCTCAGCAGTATTCTCTTCGACCAATTGCGCAAAGAGGCGCTGGAAATGACGCCGGTCGCTGTGTGAAACCCGGATTCCTGGCAGTTACAGCCGCTGGGAACGACAAGGCATGATTACCTTTTTCAAATCGGTTCGGGAAGACATTGCGGCGGTTTTCGAACGTGATCCCGCGGCGCGGTCGTATCTGGAAGTTCTGCTCTGCTATCCAGGACTGCATGCGCTCTGGGCGCACCGCCTGAATCACTGGCTCTGGCGGCACGGGATGCGATTCCTGGCGCGCTTTCACTCGCAAATTATTCGGTTCTTCACCGGAATCGAAATTCATCCCGGCGCGCAGATCGGGCAGCGGCTGTTCATTGACCACGGCATGGGAGTGGTGATCGGAGAAACTTCGATTGTTGGCGACGACGTGACCCTGTATCAGGGTGTCACCTTAGGCGGCACCGGTAAAGAGAAAGGCAAACGTCATCCGACCATTGAAAACAATGTGACGATCGGAGCGGGCGCGCGCATTCTGGGTAATATCACGGTTGGCGAAAATTGCCGAGTGGGAGCAGGCTCGGTGGTGCTGCGATCGGTGCCGGAGAATTCGACGATCGTCGGCGTTCCCGGCCACATCGTGCTGCGCAATGGCAAGCGCGTGGTGATTACCGATCCCAAGCAGATCAGCGACCCGTTATCAGACGTCCTGATCAAAATGGCCGCCGAAATTCACCAACTGCGAGAGAAGTTCCAGGAGCACACCCACGAGCGCCTCAGCCCGGAACTGGAAATCTATTTCGACCAGGAATACGAAACATTCTCGGACGGGGCTGGAGTGTAGTTTTACCGCCGGGAAAGCCGAGATCGCGGAGAAAACAGGGCTTTGTCATCCGAGCGAAGTTTTTTGCTTTCGCTCTGCGAAAGCAAAAGCGGAGTCGAAGAATCCCTATCTAGCCCGGCCCACATCAGGCGTCTCAGGGAATTCGCCCCAGAACCTTCTTCGGCCTTTCTGTTATGGCACGGCGCGGTTTATCCTCTCCCCGTGACGCTCTCGGTCGTCATCATCACCTATAAGGAAGAAACCAATCTCCCGCGCACCCTGGAGAGCGTGAAACCTTTGGTCGCCGACGGCAAAGGCGAAATCATCATTATTGATTCCGGCTCGACCGACCGCACGGTTGAAATCGCGCGCTCTTACGGCGCGAAAGTATTCATTGAGGACTGGAAGGGCTACGCCGCTCAGAAGAATTCGGCTCTTCAGAAAGCGACAGGAGATTGGATTTTGAGCTTGGATGCGGACGAATCTATTGACCAGGAACTCGCTGCCCAGATCGCTGATCTCATCCTCGGGCTTGGCCGGCAGACTATGCGGGGAGATGTTCCCATCTATCAGACGAGGGTACTAGCCAGCACGATCAAAGGCTTTCGGCTAAATCGCAAGAACCACTTCCTTGGCCACTGGATCAAACACGGCGGGTTCTGGCCCGATCCCAAGCTGCGCCTGTTTCGACGCGGTGCGGCAGTGTTCGAAGACCGTCTCGTCCACGAAGACGCGATGCTGGAAGGATATGCGGGAAGGCTCAAGGGCGCGCTCGTTCACCACTCTTACCCCACCCTCTCCGACTACATCGACCATATGAACCGCTATTCCTCACTGGGGGCTGAGATGGCGGTTGCCACGGGTCATCGCGGCTTCAGCGTGGTCAACATCGTCTTGCGCCCGCTGGCCACGTTCGTCTACAACTATTTCTTTCGCCTCGGCTTCCTGGACGGACGCGAAGGCCTCCTCCTGCACCTCTACCATGCGGTCTATGTCTCGTGGAAATACGCGAAGGCGTGGGAGGCAGCCAACAAACAGCAGTAGCGACGCGGCTTGCCGCGTCTCATTGTAGTCTCCGGCGTGAGAGAGACGAGGCCAGCGCCGTCTCTACCAACAAGTTTGTCATCCGAACAGCAAGGCGAGTCGAGGGACCTTGTGTTCAACGCGCCTCCCTCGAGTGTTCGCCCAACCAACCGCCCGGTCGGTCAGGTCAGTCGTTACCTTGCCCCACCTTAGGCCCTCTTCTATCATCAAAGGTTAACAACGCTATGGCCGATACCAAGAAGCCCTACTCCAAGCCACAAGTCGCCGAACAGCCGATCGCTGATGTCTTCGAAGGACGTCATCCCTCCGAATCTGAAAAGCAATGGGCTGAGAAGACTCTTGGTCCGACTTTGGAAAAAGCCCCCGAGAAGCCCATCGGCGCTCCCACGGGCATCAATGTTGACGAGCACGGCCAGGCTCGCTACACCACGGTTTCCGGCCCGCCGATCCGCCGGCTGTACACGCAGGCCGACCTTCCCGAAGACTGGAACTACGAACAGTATCTCGGTTATCCAGAGCAGCCTCCGTACACTCGTGGGATTCACGCCACTGGCTATCGCGGCAAGCTTTACACCATGCGCCAGTTTTCCGGCTTTGCTTCGCCGGAGGAAACCAACAAGCGTTACAAGTACCTGCTCGAGCACGGTGGCAGTGGACTGTCGGTTGCCTTTGATCTGCCCACGCTGATGGGCTACGACTCTGACCATCCCGCCAGCGAAGGGGAAGTCGGTAAATGCGGCGTGGCCATCGATTCTCTTGAGGATATGGAAATCCTCTTCAGAGGCATCAACCTGGAAAAGACCACGACCTCGATGACCATCAACTCGCCCGCTTCGGTACTGTGGGCGATGTACCTGGTGGTAGCAGAGAAGCAGGGCGCCGACTGGAAGAAAATATCCGGCACCATTCAGAACGACATTCTTAAAGAATACATCGCGCAAAAAGAGTACATCTATCCGCCCGCGCCTTCCATGCGTTTGGTGGTCGACACCTTTGAATTCGGATCTAAGTTCATCCCGCGCTGGAACACGATTTCAATCAGTGGGTACCACATCCGCGAAGCCGGTTCGACCGCTCTCCAAGAATTAGCTTTTACTCTGTACGACGGAGTCGAGTACGTAGAATGGGCTCTGCGCCGCGGGCTTGACGTTGATGATTTCGGGCCGCGCCTGAGCTTCTTCTTCAACGCGCACAACGACTTCTTCGAAGAGATTGCTAAATACCGGGCGGCTCGAAAAATCTGGTATCGCGTGATGAAGGATCGGTTTCATGCCAAGAACGATCGTACGCGGCTGATGCGCTTCCATACTCAGACCGCTGGTGTTTCCTTACCTCGGCAACAGCCGATGAACAACATCGCACGCGTGGCGATTCAGGCTATGGCAGCGGTACTGGGCGGCACCCAGTCGTTGCACACGGACGCTTACGACGAGGCCCTCGCCTTGCCCAGCGAGGAAGCTGCCCGCATTGCCCTGCGCACTCAGCAGATCATCGCGTATGAATCCGGTGTGACCCAGACTGTCGATCCCCTGGGCGGATCGTATTTCCTCGAGCGTCTCACGCTGGACATGGAAAGAGGCGGGTTCGAGTACTTCGACAAGCTGGATGCCATGGGCGGCATGGTGAAGGCCATCGAGCGCGGCTATCCTCAGAAAGAAATCGCCGAAGCCGCCTACCAGTACCAGCGTGCAGTCGAAGCCAATGAAAAGATTATCGTTGGCGTCAATGAATTCCAAATTGCAGAGCAACCGCCTAATATTCTCTACATCGATGAAACCGTGGCGCGCCAGCAGACCGCTAAACTCAAAGCCCTGCGCGCACGCCGCTCGAATGAAGAAGTACGCCGTCGTCTTGACGCTCTGAAGAAATTCGCCTCTCAAGAAGCGAAGGCGAGCAGCAACGGTAAGATTTCCGACGCCAACACGATGCCCTACGTCGTGGATGCCGTTCGCGCTTACGCCACCGTGGGCGAGATCTGCGAGGCCTTGCGGCAGGTTTATGGAACCTATACCGAGGTGAGCGTCACCTAGACCGACCCAACCCGTTTGAAACCACGCTGCCATTGCGTGATCTCACCCACTGAGGGTGGGTAGCGATGTGGCAGAGACATGTAAGTTCTTGTCCCTAATTCATCCCCAATCAGACACTTAGGTAATGATCCCGCCGAGTACGGAAGGCTTATGCTGCAAAGGTTCCTGAGTTGCACTAAAAAGGCAAGGGGTAAGGGGCCTTCTGCCGACGGGCGTGGGGTACTCAACGCGCGATCGGCAAATAAGCGCCACCTTCGTTGAAATAAGTCGCGCACCGGCCGCTGCTACTGGCACGCGGATGGCGCCGAAGGAGGAATCCCCTGTGAAAAACCAGATCCTGAGCCTTAATCTTGCCGCCCCGGCTTCGCCAACCCCGAGGATCACAATCGCTACCGCGCCGGTGTGGCCCGCGCGTCCTTCGCCCGCGGCTCCACCCTCGCAGTTGATTCTCCGCTTTCAAAGATCGGAACGCTTACTCCACTGGTCGATCGCCGTTCCCTTCATGGTGTGCTATTTCACGGCTGCGACCCTGATCTTGTTCTTTGGGCTGCATTCGGAGCGCCCGGCCCGCGAGATTTTGTCCTGGATTCACCGCATCGCCGGGGTTGGCTTGTTGACTTTCCCTCTTTGGACTGGGTTGCGGAACTTGCGCGACTACAAGCTGCATCTGGGCAATATCCGGCAAGCGTGGCGTTGGGCTTGGGCGGACGTGAAATGGCTTGTCCTCATGGGTGTGGCCGCCGTAAACCGTCGTATTCAATTGCCCGAGCAAGGTAAGTTCAACGCCGCGGAAAAGCTGAATTTCATGATGGTCATGGGAACCTATCCAGTGTTTCTCGTGACCGGTGTGCTGCTGTGGCTTCCGGGAATCGCATTCGTCTCCTGGATTGTGCATGTCGGGATGGCGCTGTTGGCGACTCCGCTGATGCTAGGCCACATCTACATGGCTTTAATCAATCCCAGCACACGCGTGGGACTGGGAGGCATGTTTTCGGGCTACGTGGACCGCCAGTGGGCGAGACACCATTACCAGCGCTGGTACCGCGAAAACTTCGAGGCCGGCGCCGATCGTAACGACGTTCGGGAGGCTCTCCGCCGGCCAGTACTGGTTCGTTGCCCGGCCTGCCTTAGTGAGCACCTCGTGGCTTCCTGGGTACGCCTGATTGAAAGCGTGCTCGAAGTCCAACCACTGCGGTGCCCGGCCTGTGGTACGAGCGCCCAGACCGTTTCGGTCATTATGGACCCTGCGGAAGCCGTTCCCATGCTGCGGGCTCTGGAGCAGACTGGAACTAAGAGTTTGATGGTCGCGCATGCGGAAGAAGCTCCAGCCTCAAGTGGGCTTCGGATGTCAGAGAAGGAACGACAAGGACGGCCGGCGACTCATCCTGATAGTTTTGTGGATTGATAACGCGAGGATGGTCGCCAGGGTTCTTACGCTAATTTTTCGCTGAAATAACACAGAGGAACGCCGGCCCTATAAGCCTTGTATCCCCGGTCAGTGAAACGGATTACTCCGCGCACTTCTTCTTCCACGTAGCCTTCGTTTCGCAGCTCGGCCACCGTCTCGCGAAACAAGGCCGAGGCGAGATCGGTCTTGGGAATTCGGCAAAACTCCCGCGGATTATTCTCGTAATATTCGGCCAGAGTAAGAAGCAGGCTGTCACGAACTGTATCTTCAAGCATAAACCAGCGCTCCGTAACCGTGATACTAGCGAGCCGTTAGCCTGATCGGAATGGCCCGTCCGTGCTAAAACACAGCAAAAACGCGGTTACTTTCGTGCATGTACGCCTGCGGTTTTCTGCGAGCACGACAGTAACGTTCACACCTACGTCCGCGTAGCAGCCTCCGCAATCCGTGCACCGCTTGCAGGCACACGCGTCTCGGCTGCGCTCTTTCTAAGGACCTTCCCCCGTACGGCGAGGACGCCCGTACCTCCGTTTCATGGCGAGTTCGGTGTTATCTTTACTGCATCGGAACTCATTCTCATGGAAGTTCTCAAGAATCTTTTTGAGCGGCATTTCCACTCGCCGGTTGAAAGGGTGCAGCCGCTGCAGGGCCAGCTTGGCGGTTCGGGTCGAAAGGTCCTGCGGTTAGCCAACGAAAGATCCCGCGCCATCGGCATTTTGTACGATGTGCGCGAGGAGAACGTCGCTTTCCTGGAATTTTCCCGGCACTTCCGCCGGCACGGGCTGCCGGTGCCGGAAATTTATGCGGAGGATCTGGCCCAGGGGGCGTATCTGGAAGAAGATCTGGGCGACACCACGCTTTTTGACTTCCTCTCCCAGAACCGCATCGGCGGTGATATCGCTCCGCAAGTGGTGGAAGCCTATCGCAGAGTTGCCGCCGTGTTGCCGCATTTCCAGATCGAAGCCGGGCGCGATTTGAACTACAAGGTGTGCTACCCCCGGGGCAGTTTCGATCGCCAGTCCATCGCGTGGGACTTAAATTATTTCAAGTACTACTTCCTCAGGCTCGCGGGCATTGCCTTCAGCGAACAAGCCCTGGAAGACGATTTCGGCCGCTTGACGAAATTCCTGCTGAGCGCCGACCACAATTACTTTCTTTATCGCGATTTTCAGTCACGTAATGTCATGCTGCGCGGTGGCCATCCGTTTTTCCTCGATTACCAGGGCGGTCGCAAGGGCGCGCTGCAATATGACATTGCTTCTCTTTTGTACGACGCCAAGGCTGATTTGCCGCCTGAACTGCGTCAGCAGTTGCTCGATCATTACCTTGACAGTGTGGCCAGATTGATGCCCCTCGATCGCGACGCGTTCATGCAGTATTACTATGGCTACGTATATGTCCGTATCATGCAGGCCCTTGGCGCCTATGGCTTTCGCGGCTTCTATGAACGCAAAGCGCATTTTCTGCAAAGCGTCCCCTATGCGCTGAAGAACCTGCGCTGGCTGATCCATCACGTCACGCTGCCCGTTGCATTACCGGCACTGACGGACGCGTTCCAGGGCATGTTGCGCTCCGAGAAATTGCTGGGCCTGGCGTCGGAAGCCGATAACCTGGCAGTCCGGATCTTCAGTTTTTCTTTTCATCGCGGATTGCCGAAGGACGAAAGCGGAAATGGCGGTGGATTTGTGTTCGATGGCCGCAGCCTGCCCAATCCCGGACGCGAGGATCGATTCAAGGGTTTGACTGGAAAAGATGCGCCGGTGATCGATTATCTCAACCAGCAGGAGAGCGTGCATCAGTATCTCGCCAGCGTCATGTTGCTCGTGGACGCCAGCGTGGCCAATTATCAGAGTCGGGGGTTCAAGAATTTGATGGTCTCCTTCGGCTGCACCGGGGGTCAGCACCGCTCGGTCTATCTGGCCGAGCAGTTGGCGAAACATTTGCGCTCCCGGAATGGACTCGAGGTGATGGTGCGGCACGTTGAACTGGAGAACCTGGGTAAATGAAAGCCATGGTTCTGGCCGCCGGTCTGGGCACGCGCCTGCGGCCGCTTACCGACGGTCGTCCCAAGGCGCTGGTGGAAGTCGGCGGCCGCACCCTGCTGGAGATCACGCTCTCTCGTTTGGATAACTTTGGAATTCGCGAGGTGATCATCAACGTGCATCACTTCGCCGACATGGTTGTGGAATACCTGAAAGCCAACCACAACTTCGGCATGCGGATTGCGGTCTCGCGCGAGGAGGCGTTGCTGGATACTGGCGGCGGGTTGAAAAAGGCTGCCTACTTTTTTCTGAAGAACTCCACGGACGAGCCCTTCATTCTGCACAATGTCGATGTCATCAGCACGATTGATCTTGGGCGCATGGTTCAATTTCATCGAGGAAATCAGGCCCTCGCCACGTTAGCGGTTCAGGACCGCCAGACGTCCCGGTATTTGCTCTTCGACGAGCAGCTTCAGCTTTGTGGCCGTCGCGCCGGACGCGATCAGCCCGATGAACTGGTCCGGGCATCGCGACAGCTCAAGCCGCTGGCATTTTCCGGTATCCACGTCATTTCTCCCCGTCTTCTTAGGATGATGAAGGAAGAAGGCATTTTCTCCATCATTACGTCTTATCTAGACCTTGCAGGCCGCCAAGAGAAGATCATGGCTTTTGGCGCCGACGAGTATTATTGGCGCGACTTGGGCAAACCGGAGAATGTAAGACAAGCCACTCTGGACCTGAAAGAAAAAGCTCTCCTGTAAGGTCATCCAGTTCTATGCTCTTCCAGCTCATTGCGTTCGTCGCCGCTGCGATTGCGGGATTGGTCGCCTCCATCGCAGGCTTTGGCATCGGAAGCATCCTCACTCCTCTGCTGGCCGTGCGGCTCGGTACTAAGCTGGCGGTTGCGGCGGTTTCTTTTCCGCATCTGGCGGGAACGCTCCTGCGTTTCTGGTTCATTCGAAGACACGTGGATCGCCGTGTGCTAGTAGCCTTCGGGATCGCCAGCGCTGCCGGCGGATTGGCTGGAGCTTTGCTTCATGTCTGGTTCAGGAGCGCTGTGTTGGGCTATGTTCTTGGCGCTCTGCTGGTCTTCGCCGGATTTATGAGTCTGACCGGCCTTGCCTCGCGAATGCGATTTGGAAGGGGCACAGGGTTGATCGCGGGTGCTTTGTCGAGTGTTTTTGGCGGGCTGGTCGGAAACCAAGGCGGCATCCGCTCCGCCGCCCTGATGGGCTTTGACCTGAGCCGGGAATCCTTCGTGGCTACCGCGACTGCGATCGCACTGCTCGTGGATTTTTTCCGCATGCCCGTGTACATCGCATCGCAGTGGAGCGACCTGCTGCGCACTTGGCCCTTCGTCGTGGTGTCGGCGCTGGGGGTCTTAGGCGGCACAGTTTTTGGACAACCGCTGCTGCGCCGGATCCCGGAGCGCATCTTCCGGGCGGTGGTCTCCTGCATCATTCTTGCTCTCGGGATTGCTATGCTGCTTCACCCGGGAGGTCATGATTAGAGCCCCGCGATTCGCTGGTGCGGCTGAGGTGGAGGTGGTTGCGGTGGTTGCGGCCGCGGATTGCCGGTTCCCGGGCTGGGTGTACCACTGGCTCCCGGAGTGTTCGGATTGTTTCCAACCGGGGGCGGCGTTTGATCAGGCGCTCCCATCGGCGGATACCGTGGAGTCGCCGGGGACGCAGGGGGGCAGCCCGCGGTTGAGTTCTCTCCGGTGTGGGAGCGCCTCTGGGTCGCAGGGGACACTTCTGACCAACAATTCGCAGATTCTTAACTTGCAGCTACGGTAATTCTCCCGATACACTCTGTTTCGGCGGCAATTCGCGAGCCGTGATTTCCGTCAACTTTCCCCGCGCCGAAGCAAACTGAGGGGCAGCCCCAAGCAATTGCAACATCGCCCCGGTGCCTGCCTGATGAAGGTATAGCGTTCCTGCCCTGTCACACAGCCCTGCATGGTGAGGTCCGGTGCGGCTGTTTCTGGCTTGGAGGAGTTGCTAGCGGAAGACAGTGTGGCGCTGTTTTGACTACGCTGAGCGGCCGCGCCCAGGATCGACACCAAGAGAAGCGCTGAGACGCGCGTTGCCCCAACTAGGATGTCTTGCACCACTGAGGTTTAGGCTGAGTGAGCGAAGATCAGGTTGCCCGCCGGGAACTGCTCAATTCGGCAGGATGGTCCCAGAACCCGGATCGGCATTTCTTGCGTCTCCGCATACCTTCTCTGAATCAGTACTCGCATGCGCAAAGCCATTCTGCACCTAAGAAAGTCTGATCCCGTGCTGGCTTCGATCATCAAGAACGTCGGGCCGTTCCGCATGAATTACGACGAGCCTGTGTTTCACCATCTGGCCGAAGCCATCGTCTACCAGCAACTCCACGGAAAGGCGGCGGCAACGATTTTCAAGCGTTTGACCGATTTGGCCGGTTCGCCGCTCAGGCCTGAGGGCATTCTCAAGCTCTCGGAAGTGCAGTTACGCGGCGTTGGTCTTTCCAAGCAAAAACTCTCTTATCTGCGCGACTTGGCGGCCAAAACACAATCTGGCGAACTCAACTTCACCCAGCTGCCCGCACTCCCCGATGCCGAGGTAATCGAAAAGCTCACACAGGTGAAAGGTATCGGCGTCTGGACCGCGCACATGTTCCTGATGTTCGCCCTGCGCCGGCCGGATGTGCTGCCCACCGGTGATCTCGGCATTCAAATGGCCATCCGCAAGCACTACAACAAGCGCAAGCTGCCCAAGCCGCTGCAGATGGAGAAGATCGCAAAATGCTGGTCGCCCTATCGCAGCGTAGCCTGCTGGTATTTGTGGCGCAGCATGGATATCAAAACCATGTAGAGAATTGCCGATTGTTCAATTGCCAATTGAGGAGTGAAAACCGGATAGCCCGCAGGTCCAAATTGGCAATCGCGTAATTGAAAATCGGAAATGCTGCATCGAAGTTCGCTCCGTTTGTGATTAAATTGAGGCGATGGCGAAGGAAGCGAAAATCCGCGTCCTGGTGGCGAAACCGGGCCTGGACGGGCACGATCGCGGCGCTAAAGTGATTGCCCGCGCGTTGCGGGATGCCGGCATGGAGGTCATCTACACTGGGCTGCGCCAGACTCCCGAGATGGTAGTCAATGCGGGATTGCAGGAAGACGTGGACGTCATCGGCTTATCGATTCTCTCCGGCGCTCATAACGCCATCGTCCCGCGCGTGATGGACCTGCTAAAACAAAATAAGATGGACGACGTTCTGGTGCTGGTCGGCGGCATCATCCCTGACCAGGACATCGACGGCCTCAAGAAAGCCGGGGTCGCCGCCATCTTCCAGCCGGGCACTGCCATGGACGAGATCGTCCAGTTCATTCGTGCCAACGTGAAGCCGCGCGGCGTGCCAGCGGCTGGTTAGATCCTGCAACCCAACAAGCAGCCCGACCCAAGACCTTCCGCCCCCACTCCTGTATTCTTTGCTGCCGAGAATGTCTGATCGTTCCTCACACTTCACGTTTGAAAGCCGCGACGGACTTATGCTTCTGCGCTTCGAGTCGGCGGATGGCACCAACCGTCTGACCCGTGCTTGCGTCAAGGGGCTGAGTGAGGCAGTAAGGAAGCTTCGGCCAGAGGCGACGCCCTTGGTTATCACTGGAAACGAGAAGTTCTTCTCTGCCGGAGCGGATTTGGCGGAGATCGTTGCACTCACCGGGCCGGA
>DATEPX010000177.1:0-29771 GCA_035272945.1 Terriglobales bacterium | reverse complement strand
CGCCGCCACTGAGCCCCGTCGGAAATCCAAGATAATTCTCGATGCGGGAGCTCATACCCGCCTGACCGCCGGGCGCTTCCCGCTCAACCATGACCGTATGCAGCCCTTCGGAGGCGCCATAAACGGCAGCGGCCAAACCGGCCGGCCCCCCACCCATTATTGCCAAATCATAGAAGCTGGTCTGGGCGCGCGTCCGCAGCCCTACCTTTTGCGCGACATCTGCGGGTACACTCTCAAGCAGCTTCGTCCCGTCGGGGAAAAGTACGACCGGGAGGTTAGCCACCTCTGGACCCAGAGCCTCCACCAGGCGTTGGGTTTCCGGGTCATTGGCGGAAAGCTCGACGTCAATCCATTGATACGGGACGTGGTTGCGCGCCAGGAAGTCTCGCAGCTCGTACGACCGAGGCGACCAGCGGGTGCCCAGTACGCGGATGCCCTGGAAGGTCGGATGGTAAGAAGCTTGCCAGTCATCCAGCAAATCATCTAATTGCGGATACAAGTGCTCTGTGGGAGGATCCCACGGTTTCAAGAAGAAGTAGTTGATGCTGGCCTGATTGATGGCGCTGATCGCGGCGTTCGTATCCGCGTAGGCAGTCAGCAGCGCCCGCTTCGCGCCGGGAAAGATTCCCATTGCCTGCTGCAAAAATTCTACCCCGTCCATGCGCGGCATGCGCTGATCGGCAAGGAGCAAGGCTACGCTGTCATTACGCACCTTCAACTGCTTTAAGAGGTCGAGTGCACCTTCGGGAGAATCGCTTCCAATGACGCGATATCCAGCACCGTACTGCGAACGAAGATCGCGTTCTATCGCCCGCAAGACATCGGAGTCGTCATCCACACTCAGCAAAATTGGTTTGGCCATGCTTGCTCTCAGTTTCGAACTTTCGGGCAAAGCGACGATTACAGAGCTCTTGGTTTCGTGGATGAGTGATTAGATACAGAAACCTGAATTTGGTCGCGAAATTCCTGTTATTCGGCCACCTGAATCTTCTCAGTAGGTATTTCATTCAAAGCGGAATGAGTTTGCACCACGGTCCACGGGAGAGAGTATAAGGCTGTTTACTGCTACCCGATCGAACACTACGACTACGGGAAGAGAGAGCTATCGAGCCAGGACTTGCCCACGGGCATGTTTGGAGAAAATTTCACTATCGATGGCTTGTCGGAAGACTCGGTCCATCTTGGCGACCAGTTCTCTATCGGTTTGGCGGAAGTCGTGGTGACGCAGCCTCGGCTTCCTTGCTACAAGCTCGGGGTGGG
Source organism: Terriglobales bacterium (assembly GCA_035272945.1). Lineage (GTDB taxonomy): Bacteria > Acidobacteriota > Terriglobia > Terriglobales > Acidobacteriaceae > Gp1-AA122. Next base: position 28,511 of record DATEPX010000177.1, on the reverse strand, counting down.
ATTCCAGTCCAACGACATGGTGAAGAGATTTCTTGTCAGCGGCCGGACCGGGTTTTACCTTGCCGTTGCACACGAGGGAGAAGTCGGCGCCGGTGACGAGATCAAAGTGATTGCACGAGACCCAAATGGTGTCCCTGTTTCGGAAATCACACGCCTGTACATCGCGAAAAGGTACGGAGATGACGACGTGCGTTCGGTCCGGAGTGCCTTGCGAATCGCGGCTCTGCCGGAGAGTTGGAAGGCGTACTTTCAAGAGCGGCTGCACAAAGTTGTGGCATCTGCGGCGAACGGGAACGGTAAGTCGTTAAGAATATAAACTGACGGCTTGGCGTCCCCGACGGGATGTGAACCCGTGTAACTGGGGACAGGCATTCCCCAGGGCTTAGTTAGAGGCAGCCAGCTAGTCGATTTAGGACCTAAGAAGAGTAGTTTTGTGGCGAAATGCGGCGAGAGATTCCCCAACTACATGTCTCCCCTGGTGAGCGGGTCAAAGGGCAGGCCAGGAACACAACCGCCGCATGACATATTATGAAAACTTGGACTGCCCGTTTTCTTTCAGCTTCCGGCTGGAAGACTAAGGAGAGAACGCTCGCACCAGCGACAGTCGTGTCGTTCGTGAATTTAGGCATGGGAGCGCGAATATCAGGCTCCCACACCACAATAGAGTAATGATAGGGCCGGCAGCCATGGTGCGACTGCTCACAATTGCTCACTCTTCGTAAACGGCCTGCGGCGACCCAACAAACCTGATGATTTTCGGAGGTCAAAATTGACCAGTCTCTTCCGCGCTCTTCTTCTTTAGTGACGATGAACCATCTGTGCGGGCAGTATGGACGCGAGCACGAGCCTTTAAACAAGCAAGAGGTGCAGGGCAGAACGGCGAGGTTGCCGTGCGTTCTGATGCCGCTTCAAAAAGAGAAGGAGGAGAGCACAATGTTTGCTCCCAACGCCGGTCTGAGGGCAAATCCTCTGGGCAAGCGCGTTCAGTTATCCGAAGCGGAATTCGCTAAGGTTACTACTATTGAAAAGACGATAAGCCAGCAAGTTCGGGAGTTCCGAGACGAGATCACGATGCTACAGAGATTAAACGGATGATCACGGGCGTATCACACTTGGTTTTGCATTTCGATATTTCCCTCCTTTTCAGGCTGTGAAAGTGAACTCTGCTATGATCTTCCGCGCGATGACTTTCCCTTCTGCGCGGCCCTGCGTGGACCTCGTGGTGTTTGGCGAGTTCTTTTTGGATCTGGTTTTTTTCAAGCTTCCCAGGGTCCCAAAGATGGGGGAAGAGGTGAAAACGATACACTTCGCTCAATCCCCCGGGGGTGGCGTCGCTACAACGTCGCTTGTTGCGGCCGGACTCGGAACGCCGACCGCGGTCGTCACTAGATTGGGCACAGACGCTAGAAGGAACCCGGCGTGGCAGAAGTTGGTCGGAAGCGGAATCTACACGGGAGCCTGTGAGTTCAGCGCAAAGTTTCCAACAGCGATGACCGTCTGCGCCGCATACGACGGCGATCGCATGATGATAACCCACGATGCCATCAACCAGAGACTGCACACACTATTGATGCGTGCGGCCGTGCGCCGACAGTTTCACAAGGCAAAGCACTTGCATCTGGCTTGCGCGCTGTCGCCTCTCCAGACATGGACTCCCGCCATTCACAAACTACACTCACAGGGCTTAACAATATCCGTCGACATCGGGTGGAATCCGGAAGTCCTGCAATCTCCCCGATTGCCCGCTCTGCTGCGGCAGTGTGACTTCACGTTTCCTAACGAACTCGAGGCACAGGCAATGACCGCCGAGAAGTCTGTGGAAAGAGCTGCAAGGAAATTGGCGCAATGGGTTCGGGTACCGGTAGTCAAACTTGGCCGCAACGGTTGCATTGTGGTTCAAGACGGAAAACTCTTGCGCATGAAGTCCATTCGTGTTCGCGCTGCGGATGCAACCGGTGCCGGCGATGCTTTCAATGGAGGCTTTCTCCATGGCTACCTTTCCGGGTGGTCCCTTGAAGACTGCCTTCGGGCAGGAAATATCTGCGGGGCAAGGGCAACTACACACCCAGGAGGGTCGTCCGCGATTCTTTCGCGCAAGAAACTGTTAGAGCTGATGAAGCGAATTTGACAGAACATTAATGGCAATACAAGAGGCGTATTGTTAGGTCCACGCCAGCAACACAGGCGCGATTCGGAACACAGCATTATGAAAATTACTCTAATCGGAGCCGCCGGAGTTAGGACTCCCCTGTTGGTTCACGGCCTGGCGGATGCAGGCCAGAACGTGCAGTTGGAAGAGCTGGCGTTTTGGGACATCGACCGTGAACGCCTCGCCCTGATAGCACGAGTCGCAGATAACATGGCCAGGCGAAGCGGTCTCCGCGCCCAGTTAAGAGTTTTTTCCGACCTCGAGCGCGCTCTCGAAGGTGCGGATTACGTGATCGCGGCGATTCGCGTCGGCGGCATCGATGCGCGCGTGAAAGACGAAACCATTGCGCTTGCTCACGGCCTGGTTGGACAGGAAACGGTGGGAGCCGGCGGGTTTGCATGCGCGATGCGAAACCTGGCGGCGATGCTGGAATACGCACGCCTGATCGAGCGCGTTGCTCCCGCCGCAACGGTTATTAATTTTACGAACCCGGTTGGAATTATTTCGCAGGGAATTCTGAATCATTCCGGAATCCGTATTCTGGGCGTGTGCGACACGCCGTTGGAGACCTTCGAATCGATCGCGAAGGCGCTGGGCCGGAGACCATTCGAGCTGACGTTCGACTATCTCGGTCTGAATCATCTTGGCTGGGTGCGGTCGGTCCGCGACGCGCAGGGCGAGGAACTCTTACAGAAAATTCTCTCTTCTCCTGAGCTTATCCAGAAGTGCTACCGGCACGAACTTTTTCCTGTTGAGTTCATTCAAGAACTTGCCCTGCTGCCGACCGAGTATCTCTACTTCTATTACTTTCCCAAAGCGGCGTATGACAATACCCGGCGCAACGGGAGATCACGGGGCCAAGCCATCGCAGCCATGAACGCAGCGTTGTTCAAGGAACTCGCGCGAGCGTCCGAACCTGAGCTTATTGAAATTTACGAAGGCTACCTGCGCGAGCGAAACGCTTCCTATTTCAGCATCGAGGCGACGGCTGGTAAGAGGCGCAAGGAAAACCAAGAACTGTACTCGGAGTTCTCGGGTTACGAGCGAATTGCTCTGCTTGTGCTGCAAGCTTTGCATTCGGAACGACCGAGTTTGATACCGCTCACCGTTCGCAACCTCAAAGCTCTGGAAGATCTGGATCCCAATGACGCGGCGGAGCTTCCCTGCCAAGTTTCCTCCAGCGGAGTTCAAGTGCCTCCCGTGGGCCACGCGCCGGAAACAGTTCGGCCTTTGCTTTTGCAGGTAAAGGAATATGAACGCCTGACTGTTCGGGCGTCGGTGGAACACTCGCGCGAAGCGGCACTTGCAGCCTTAATGAAGAATCCACTCGTTGCCCAACCCGAAATCGCCCGTGAAGTGTTGGCGGAATATATCAATGCTTTTGGAACACAAATGAAATTGCAGGCTGCTTGAAGGATTACTCCGCGAAGAATTAAAGACTCTTTTTTATGCCATCGGTTTTGCAATGGTTGCGGGAGATTCTAGCTTCGAAGTTATTTTTTTCAGATAATCCAAACTGGCGCGCATACTTTCTACTGGCGGGACCACCGTCTTGCCGTAGATCACATCCTGCTCCACGACCACCGACCCCGAATACTGGATTTCGGCCAGGGCGCGGAAGAACATTTCAAAATCAATACAACCTTCTCCAATTGGGCAGAACACACCAGCACCAACCGCACCTTCGAAGTCGAGTCTTTTGCGCCGTGCACCGCCAAGGACGGCGGCATTCACATCCTTAACATGCACATAGCGCAGCAATGAACGATATTTCCTTGCCTCTTCGGTGGGGTCTCCGCCTCCGTAGACACAGTGCCCTGTATCGAGGCACAGACCAACTTGGGTAGCGGCGAGTGAATCGAAAAGACATCCCACCTCCAACGGAGTCTCCACAGAGGTGGCAACATGAGGATGGAAAACAAGGCGCAGGCCGAATTCCGCAGCAGCCCTCTCGACATCGCCAATGACCGCTCCCACTTGCTTCCATTGAGCCGCACTTAAGGATTTGCTACCATCCACAGGCACGCGGCCGGCAATTTGCCGGCGCTCCGAGGTCTGGCAATCGGACAAAACCAGGAGTTTGGCTCCCAATGCCGAAAGCAGCGAACCGACCCTGCGGATGTGTTCGATCACCTTTGGCGTTTTTGATCGATCCGTGATGGGAACGGGGACGAACGAGGACAGCAACTTCAATCCCAGGCGCTGCAGCTTCTCGTTCAAAACGGTGGGATCAGTCGGAAAATAACCGTAGGGTCCAAGCTCCGTTCCGGTGTATCCGGCAGAAACAATTTCGCGGAGAATTTGCTCATAGCCCTGTTCCCAAGCCGGACCGGGATCGTCCTGCACTCCCCAGCTGACAGGCGCCGAGGCAAAGTGAATACGCCCCGATACTTGATCCATTTTAGTATTTCCTAGCGTATTTTCTGGCGAGCGTGCCGCAGTTGACGCGCGCGCCTTCCCGGGCACTTTGATAACAGGCTTCGATCAATTCCACGACATTGTATCCGTCATCGGCAGTGACAGGCGCGGGAGACTTGCCTTCGAGGGCGTCCACAAAAAGCCGGTCTTCCTCTATGTAGCCCCACTTCTCATGCATGGACGCGCGAGAGAAATCATACGTCGTGGTTCGGGATTCCAGATCCTTGGTGAACGAAATTCTCTCCATTTCAAGGGTCTCGTACGTCGAGTGCATTCCGTAGACCTCAAAGCGTTCGAAGGGAAAGTGCCAGCTGGCGTGTGCATAGGTTTTCATGGTCGCCTGCAGACCTGATTGGAAGCACAGGAGAATGGAAAAATCATCAAGTTCCCCATGCTCGTGACAGCGCGCAGCGACCTCCACCCATTCGACCTTCCCGAAGAAAAAAGTCATCAGATCGAACATGTGAACGGGTGTTTCATACAGAAAGCCTCCGGTGAGGCTCGCGTTCCAAACCCAGGGCGGATTGAGCAGTTCGCCGCGGTTCATTTTGGCGTGAACGGAAAGCGGACGCAGCTCGTTGCTGTCAATCGCTTGCTTCAAAACCTTGTAAACCGGAGCAAAACGGCGGTTGTGACCCACTTGGTAGATCACGCCAGAGCGCACGGCCTGATCGCGGAGCCGCGTGGCAGAGTCAAGATTCAAGGCGAAGGGTTTCTCGCAAAAAACGTGCTTGCCGGCTTCGAGAATCTTCATGGCAACTTGCTCATGCGTGGTGTTCGGAGTGCAAACCAACACGGCATCGCATTTCTGAAGAAGCTCCTCGAGGGAGCGTGTCGCATCTCCGCCATACTGATTTGACAGGGTTTGTGCGCGAACTGCGTCGAGGTCAAAAACAAACAGCTTGACGCGGAGATCTTTGGCAAGGATGGCGGCGTGTATACAGCCAACCCCCCCTGCTCCAACAATCCCTATCTTGTATGGCATTCGCGACTTCTCCTTTCCTGGATCCCCTTCACGCGATGAAAGAATTCCTCACGGATTTCGTGCAAAGCTCGAAACTCGGTTCCACAATTGACTCCCCAGAACTCGACGCCAACTCCACAACTACGAACTTCGCTCCGACGGCTCGACATGAACCAGGGGCACGCGAGGATCGCGCTCCAGACGCTCCCTGCGCAGGTGTGCGTAGCGTGGGTCATCGCTGGCCGCCATCGAACGTGCGCTACCGGCAAGAACGTTCAGGTAGTACACGTCATAGCCATGCGCAGCGACCACGGGATGGTAGCCATCTTTAATCAGCACTAGATCGCCATCCACTACGGTCAAAGTGTCGTCGCGCGTGCCCGCCGCGTCGTAGAGACGTTGGAACGCATATCCTTCGGGCTTACTGATCCGGTAGTAGTAGGTTTCATCCAGGTCCACCTCAACGGGGGGATTGTGCACGTCGTGCTTGTGGGGAGGATAGCTCGACCAATTACCGCTCGGCGTATAGACTTCGCAGATCAACAGCTTGTCCGCGGGGAATTCAGGGCGAATCACATCAACGATTTGCCGAGTACAGTTTCCACCCCCGCGAATCTCCTCGCGGCAATCTGCCGGCGCAATGAGTCGCGGTCTGAGCCGTGCAGAAGACGGAGTGCGGCAGTCAGCAAATTCACAGGTCGTGATCGCAGTGATCTCAAAAGTGGTGCGGCACGGCAGGTAGACAGCGTGTGGGTAACCGCTGAAGACATCCTTGCGTCCGCCAATTTCGCCGGGGCCTTGGCCCCAATCCACGGTTGCTTTTCCTCCCAGTATGACCAGCGCGGCTTCTTCCTCTCGCGTGTTGCTCTGCCAATACTGGCCCGCGATCAGACGACGTGCGGAGAAGTTGATCGTTTCCCAATTTGCTTGTTCTCGTGTGATCGAAATCAGAACTCCGGATTTGTCCCCCGCGACGGGGACTGAATGATTCAACACCGCCTGCGCGTAGGATCCCGCCATATGTACCTCCACAGAACCGAGGGTCGCACTTGCTTCGAGTCTGCTGCCTTGGTGGTCGAGCCTTTCGTGGTATTCCCTCTCTATTAGATGTAATGCCGTTCCCGCTTGACTTGCGTCTCGTAAGTGCGGCGGGCGTCGCGCACACTCTTCGCCTCTGAAACTTCCGCGATAGGCACGTCCCACCAGGATTCATACCCGGGCACGCGAATGCTTCCATCCACCTCGATTGCGGTTACCGTAGTCCGCTTAGCTGCCCGAGCCTCGATTAAGGCATTTTTCAATTCTTCGGGCGTGCGAACGCGAACCGCCACCGCGCCCAGACTGGCGGCATTAGCGACAAAATCCACGGCCAGCACGTCACCTTCGAGTTGTCCAGCCCTGCGGTAGCGGTAGTGTGTTCCGAATCCGCTGCTGCCGCACGCTTCGCTCAGGCCGTGTATGCTACTGAACCCGTGATTATCGAGGAGGATGATATTCAGCTTGTATCCTTCCTGAATTGAAGTGTGGATTTCCTGGGCCATCATCAGGTAGGAACCGTCACCGACCATGACAAAAACTTCGCGATCTGGCGCCGCCATCTTCACCCCTAGTCCACCCGCAATTTCATAGCCCATGCAGGAGTAGCCGTATTCGAGGTGATAACCCTTCGGATCGCTGACCCGCCATAACTTGTGGAGGTCTCCAGGCAGGCTGCCCGCCGCACAGACCACCACGTCCTCCGGCTCGGAAACAGAATTGACCACGCCGATGACTTCTCCCTGGCTCACGGGCAGACCGTGGTGGAAATGGAAAAGCCTTTCGACTTCTTTGTCCCACTCCTCACGGAATCTGCGAACGCGTTCCTCATAATCCGGGGGCACGCGATAACCTTGGACGGCTTGTGCCAACTCCTGCAACGCAACTTTCCCGTCGGCAACAATCGGCAATCCCATATGTTTTGCTGCGTCAAACTCGGCAACATTAATGTTGATGAACTTGACCGCGGGATTTTGGAATGCGGTTTTCGAAGCAGTCGTGAAATCTGTATAGCGTGTGCCGACCCCGATGATCAGATCTGCATCCCGGCCGATGATATTGGCTCCGGGGGTCCCGGTGACTCCCATCGCACCGAGGTACTGGGGGTGATCGTGGGGCAACGATCCTTTTCCAGCTTGTGTCTCCGCTACGGGAATTCCTGTTTGCTCGACAAACTTGGCGAGGGTTGCGGAGGCCTCTGAATAAATGACACCCCCGCCCGCAATCACCAACGGCTGCGCGGCTGAGCGAATTATTACGCCAGCTCGCTTCATGGCCTGCGCATCTCCTCGTGGCCGCGGAATGCTCCACAGCCGCCTCTCGAAGAATTCGGAAGGGTATTCCGCGGCTTCTGCCTGCACGTCCTGCGGCAGGCTGAGGGTAACGGCTCCGGTTTCAGCCGGAGAGGTCAGCACGCGCATTGCTGCGGGCAGCGCGGTGAGCAACTGTTCCGGCCGCGAGATACGATCCCAATAGCGGGACACCGGCCGGAAACAATCGTTAACAGAAATATTCTGAGTCTGCGCAGATTCGAGTTGCTGCAGAACTGGTGCGACGTTACGCCGGGCGAATATATCACCGGGGAGCAAAAGCACCGGAATTCGATTGACGGTGGCCGTCGCCGCGCCGGTAATCATGTTGGTGGCACCCGGTCCAATGGAAGATGTGCAGGCGAACGTTCGCAGGCGGTTATTCATTTTCGAGAAAGCCACGGCAGTGTGCACCATGGCTTGTTCGTTGCGGGGCAGGTAATAGGGGAAGTCAGGATTCTGTTGCAGCGCCTGTCCGATTCCGGCGACATTGCCGTGGCCAAATATCCCGAAGCAGCCAGCAAAAAATGAAGCCGTTGCCCCATCCCTCTCCGCATACTGGTTTTTCAGGAACAGAACGATGGCCTGAGCCGCTGTCAGTCGACATCTCGACGCCAAACCGCCTCCTCGAAAGATGTCTGATCGTCGTATCCAGATCAGAACTGCAGGGTGGAGGATGCGGGAACAGCCGTGGCCGCTCCCGCGGCAATCAGAAGTACAGCTTCAGTGCAAACTGAATCTCCCGTGGATCGCCCGGGCCTCCTGAATCAGTGCCCAGGATGGGCGCCAGAGTATTGGAGACTTTTCCGAACGAACCGGAAGAAATATCCGCAAGTGGATTAGCGAAGTTTGGGTGATTGAAAGCGTTGAAAAATTCCGTCCGGAATTGCAGAGACCAACGCTCCGTAAACTTGAAGTCCTTAAAAAGGCTCAAGTCGAACATCTGGATGCCCGGACCATGGAACTTGCGGGGAGGACAGGTCCCGAAGGTTCCCGGACCAGGTTGCGAAAACGCTGCGGGATTTATAAGAAACCCCGTCGTTGTATATCGACTCGGATCAGTCGTCGCGCCCGCGAATGGATCGCCAATGCAGTTGGCATAAACGGCGTGGGTAAAACCTAGCAAGCCATCGTTGGCAGCCGCCACCGTGTATGGGCTGCCGGTCTGCAGTGTGACGATTCCATTAAACTGCCAGCCGCCCAGCCAATGGCTGGCGGCGCCAGGATTAGAGAGGAAACGCCTCCCCTGACCGAATGGTAGGTCCCAGGTAAAATTCCCCACAAAACGGCTACGAATGTCGAGATTGGAATTACTCATTTCGGCCGCATAATTGTAAGCGTTTTGCGGGAGAGGCCCGGCCGTCAGGTTGTCGCCAAAATCGGCGAGCCCGTGACTAAACGTGTAACCCAAGGAGTAGCCCAATCCCTTGGACATCCTCCTTCGCAGGGAGAGTTCGAGGGAGTTGTAGTCAGTATTTCCGTCGTTGGTGGCGTACTCCAGGAAGGCATGCTGGCCGCTAGATTCGCAACCGGAACCGGTAAACGTGGGGACGTTGGTGACCGTGTTCAGGTTGGCAAACGGGAACTGCAAAATTGGGCAGCCATTGTCGAAGCCGGTTACGCGAGCCTGGTTGAAGTCACGCAGCCGGTTCATCTTACGGCCCCAATTTCCAACATATGTTGCCCCCGCCACTGTGTCACCCGTTACCTGTACCTCTGTGCCGAAACTCGTCTGCTCGACGTAACTAGAGCGCTGGTTCGGATCCTGGGCGCGTAGCTGGATTTGTGTGAGATCAACCGTTGACGAGTTCACCGTGCTCAGTGGGAAGCCGTTTTTCAGTCGAAACACCGTACTGGCTCCACTCTGGTTCAACTGCACGTCGAGAAGGAAGGGGGGGTTCAACTGAAGCAGGCTTTCCGAGCCAATCCGGTTGTTGTGCTGATAAAAAACGCCGTAGCCGCCCCGCAAGACGACGCGATTGGTCATCTGGTACGCAAAGCCAACCCGCGGAGCAAAATCGTTACGGTCGGGGTGAATCAAGGCACGATCAAACCAGCCGGAAGCATTGCTTGCTGCGCTCACGATTCCGCCGCCGTTAGCAGGCGTGAAGTTCGTGGTCCTGTTATCTCTCTCCCTTATCGGCGCGAACAGTTCATAGCGCAGGCCGTAGGTCACGGTGAGTTTCGGAGTCGTCTTCCAGCTGTCCATTACATAGAACGAGTGACCGGGCTGGAAGTAATGGACCACTAAAGGCGTCGTGAAGTGCACGCCGTTGACATCGCCCAGCAGGAAGTCCGGTAAGCCGAATTTTCCGACTGTGGTGTAGATTCCGTCCGTCTGTAACTCACCTTGCGGGGCACGCAGGTCGAGGAAGTTGTCGGAGCGTTTGAGATATTGATAGCCGAACTTAAAACTGTGACTGCCCTTTAACCAGCTCAAGTTTTCAACAATGTTCCAGGCTTGCGAAATCTGGTACTGCGGTCGCCACGGGGACGTCCCGATCCGCGTTAGGCCGTTGATTTCGATCGGCGGTAAACCCGCAGAACCCGGTCCATTCGGGATACCCGTCAACCCGATGAGACTCTCCGCCTGCGAGGTACCAAGGGTTACGCCGACTGGATCGCTATGAGCATAATCGCGGCTGAAGCCGAAGCGCGCATCGCTGATCATGCTGTTCGAGACAGTGCGCGTCCAGCCTAACGCTAACGCTTGCGTGTGGATGCGGTATTGAGTTGCGAAATTTCCACTTCCGATGGCGCCGTTACTGGTCCAGGGAGGATCCTGGCGGTTGAGATGACGGTAACTATAGCTTCCGAACAAACGATTGTTCTGGCTAAGATTGTGATCGATACGGCCGTCGAACGAATAAACATCGTCCGGTACAGACGTCGCAAAGAGGTAGTTCGGGGCTCCCGTCCAGCTCCCTGGAACCCCTAGCGGACCTACAGTGGGGGAGGTGATGTTCGGATCGGGGAGCAGAGTCATGAGCTTGGCGGCGACGGGATCAACGCAGGTCGAAAGGATGACGTTGCCGGAACGGCAACCGGACTGCCCCGACACGGAAGAGTCGTTCAACGCGTAGGGCAATTCCGTGAAGTTCCCGGCCTTCATTAGCGGGGTTGGGACCGTGCTGGTGATGGTGGTGGACTGCCGGCTGGTGAAGCGCTCGAAGTCCCCAAAGAAAAATGTCTTGTTCTTGACAATGGGACCACCGAATGTACCGCCGAATTGATTCTGAGTGAAACCTCCCCGTGGCACATTGTTTCTATTGTTGATCCAAGAGTTGGCGTCCAGGACAGCATTGCGCAAATACTCGAACAGATTTCCGTGGTACGCGTTTGTGCCTGACTTGATGGCGACATTGATAACTGCGCCGGCGGAGTTGCCGAATTCGGTGTCATAGCTTCTGGTCTGGACGCGAAACTCCTGTACCGCATCGGGCGGCGGCTGAACCACCTGGACGGAGAATTCCTGCAGGTTTTCCGACCAGGAATTGTTATCAACGCCGTTCAGAAGAAAATTGTTTTGCAATTCAAGATTCCCGTTTACGCTAAACCGGTCCGGGGCGGGGTTATTGGCAGCATAAAACTTTTGCACACCGGGCTCCAGCAACGCCAAATCCGCGTAGCGTCGCCCATTGAGGGGAAGATCGTTGACTCGCTGTGTATCGATCACGTTTCCTAGATTCGCGCTCTGCGTTTGCAGCAAGGGCTCGGACTCTGTGACCACCACCTGCTCCGCGACGGATCCAACTCTGAGAGTGAAATTCAGGGAAAGGCGATCCTGGAGGTGGACAACTATGCCGTCTCGTACGGCGGTTTCGAAGCCCTGGGCGCTCGCTTTCACAACATAGGTGCCAGGAAGGAGCGCCAGTAACTGATATTCACCCACATCGTTGACCGGAGTTGTTAACGCCACTCCTGTGTCTTTGCTGGTAACCGTGACTGTCGCTTTCGACACCAAGGCGCCGGAAGTATCTCGCACGGTTCCAACGATTGCGCCGCGATCGATTTGGGCGAAAGCCGGCCAAGCCCCCACAAGTAGAAACACCAACCACAATGCCGCCCCCGTCAGCAATTCCCGAGTACCTACGCCTCGATTCATTGCAGCCTCCCTGTTTTTCAGAGTCGAAGAGCTCCCCACTTCACATGCGGCGAGTGCCGAAACGATTCGGTCAGAAAGGTGCGCATCATGTAACAATTTGGCCCCGTCCGTTGTCAAGTCAATTCTGGAAGAATTGGCTCGTAAGGCCTCCAATTTGTGGAACTTCCAAAAACCGTAGCCTCGTTTGCAGAGTCGAAGTTTGCAAGTACTAAAACGTCTTGAGATTTCTCATTGACAAGGCTCCTTGCAAACGTAAAATTCCGTTCGTTCCAAAATAGGGTAGCCAAGGAGAAAGGCAGCGTGGCGCTGCAATCGAAGAACCTCGTCCTCATCATGCTCGGCATGGTTGTATCCGCGCTACCGCTTTTCATTCGGTGCGCCCCGGCGAGGGCGCAGTCGCCCGCTTCCGTTAGCCCATACCCCCCTCCAGATGCGGAACCGTTGCCATTTGACCGCGGCGCTGCCGCGCTCTGGCAGAGCCTGCAAAAACTGCACACTCGCGCCAGCCTCCTGATGGTCACGGCTCATCCTGACGATGAAGACGGCGGCATGCTGACGTACGAGTCGCGTGGCCAAGGAGCAAGGGTGACGCTGCTGACTTTAAACCGGGGTGAGGGTGGCGCCAACGTTATGTCTTCCGACTACTTTGACGCACTTGGGTTGGTTCGAACGGAAGAGCTTCTCGCGGCCGATCGCTACTACGGCGCGGAGCAGTACTGGACCCGCGTGTGCGATTACGGATTTTCCAAAACCAAGGAGGAAGCGCTCGAGAAGTGGGGGCACGACCGCGTGTTGGCCGACGTGGTTCGCGTGGTGCGCATGACGCGTCCGCTGGTCATCACATCGGTATTTGTCGGGGGGCGCACTGACGGGCATGGCCATCATCAGGTCTCCGGCCAGATGGCGCAAGAGGCTTTCAAGGCGGCCGGCGATCCTGCAATGTTCCCCGAACAGTTGAAGGACGGACTTCATCCCTGGAAGCCGCTCAAGGATTATGCCCGGGTGCCGTTTATGCCGGTTACAGAAAAAGGGATCTATGACTATGCTGACGGGAAATATTACCCCGCAGAATTTCACAATTACACTGACGGCACTGTCATCAAAGGTGCCCTTTCTACGTCGGTGGAAATTCCTGAAGGAGAGTACAACCCGCTACTGGGATTGACGTACGCCCAGGTTTCCAGTCGCGGACTCGGTCACCAGAAGTCACAAAATGGTGGCACCGGCCTGGCGCAAGCTGAGGAAGAACCGAGTCCCTATCATCGCTTCGTCTCCCTGGTTCCGGTCTCCGAAAAGGAGTCTTCGTTTTTCGACGGAATCGATGTTTCTCTCATGGGTATCGCAAGCCTGGTTCAAGCTGGCGATGCGGCCTTTCTGAAGGAGGGACTCAGACAAGTCAACGCAAACGTCGAGAAAGCCATGAAGGACTTCTCCCCGCAACATCCAGAAGCGATTGCTTCCACGCTAGCCGAAGGACTAAACGCTACTAACAATCTGCTCGAAAAAATTCCGGCCAGCGATCTAAGTGCCGACTCCAAGTATGACGTTACACATGAGCTCAAAATCAAGCGCACGCAGTTCGAGAATGCGCTTGCCGAGTCCCTGGGCATCTCGGTCCTTGCCACAGTTGCTCCGGAAAAGGATCCGACTGGGCCGTTCGCCCGCTTCTTCCGCAATCCCGAAACTCTTCGCGTGGCGATACCCGGACAGGAATTCTGGGTGAAGGTGCATGCCACGAATCCGACCGACATTCCAGTGCGACTGGAAAGTATAGTTTTGGTAGCACCGCAGAACGAATCATGGGCCGTGGAGCCCGCAAAGCAAACCGGTGGCGACCTTAAGGGGAACCAGTCCACAGATGTGCGGTTCACAGCGCACGCTGCCCGGAAAGCCGGATTTACGCGACCATACTTCACGCGGCCCGATATCGAGCAGGCCTATTACGACATTCAGGACTCAAAGGATCTTAATCTATCTACCGTCCCATATCCGCTTTCTGCCAGGCTGCAGTTCTTGTTCAACGGAGTCCCATTCGAATTGTCCCAGGTCGTTCAGTCAATAACCCGACTCACCGGGCCCGGAGCCGTAGCCGAACCTCTAATTGTTGGGCCTGCCATTTCTGTTTCCATAGCTCCGCAAGCAGGCATCGTGCCTTTGAGCGCCAAATCCTTTGACCTGAGCGTTACCGTTCACAGTAATGTCAAAGGTCCGGCAAAGGGAACCGTGAGACTCGATTTACCGGGAGGCTGGAAAGCGCAGGAGGAACCATTTTCAACCTCCAAGGATGGCGAGGACCAGCCACTCGCCTTCCACGTAATTCCAGCTCGTCTGGAGGAGAAGCCCTACATGATCACCGCCGTGGCGACGTATAACGGCCAGGAATACAAGGAGGGATATCACACGGTAGGCTATCCGGGTCTGCGACCGTATAACCTCTATCGACCGTCTACCTATGACACGACGGGCGTGAGTGTGAAGGTTGCCCCGAGTCTCAATGTTGGCTACATCATGGGCGCCGGTGATGATGTGCCACAGTCACTCGCGAGTCTTGGGATCAACGTTCATTTCCTAACGGCAGGAGACTTGGCCAGCGGAAACCTTTCCAAATTCGATGCCATCATTCTCGGCGTTCGCGCTTACGCTGCGCGCGAGGATTTGAAAACATACAACGGACGCCTTCTGGAGTACGTCAGAAATGGCGGCGTGGCGATCGTTCAATACAACACGCCGGAATACGACCACAACTACGGTCCCTATCCATATAAGATGGGGCCCAATCCGGAAGAAGTGACGGACGAGCTTTCCACGGTTGAAATTCTGGCTCCGAATAACCCGGTTTTCACCTGGCCTAACAAGATCACCACCCAGGATTTTCAAAATTGGGTGGAGGAACGCGGGTCGAAATTTCTCGCAAGTTGGGACGCGGCATACCAGCCGCTGATTGAAACCCATGATCCCGGCCAGGAACCCCAAAAAGGCGGCTTACTCTACGCGAAATATGGCAAGGGCGTTTATATCTATAACGCATATGCTTTTTACCGCCAGCTGCCGGGGGGCGTGCCCGGCGCGTATCGCCTTTTTGCCAATATGATCAGCCTAGCGAAGAACCCTCAGGCCGCGGGAACGCGAGCGGGGAACCCGCATCGCAAGAAGGTTACACCCTGAATTTCACTCACTTGTTAGGTTCACCTAGAGTTTGGCGCGTCCGTCTGAATCGTATAGAGGAACGTCTTCATCGTTTCGTCGCGGTGGGCGTTCTGGTCCGCCATTCGTTGTGAGGCGGCCTTATAGAGCGCCATCTCTTCTTGCGATCGCTCCGCTTCGCCGAGGTGCTGATAAATCTGGGCCAGCCGATAATGCCCGTCGGCGGAATTCGGATCCAGGCGCACACAGACTTCCGATTCCTCGCGCGCCTGTTGCCACCGCTCTACCCATCGATACACTCTCCCAATCTGGCAATGCGGAGCCGCGTCCTTGGTAAGAAGATTTGCTGCGACATGCAGCCGTCGCAAAATCTCACCCACATGTGTCTTGTCGCCGTAATCGTAGTCTCTTCGGAGGAGCAGGCCTCCGCAGTAGTACTGCAGCTTGCCATTATTGGGATGGCGATCAGAATATCCGCAGAGTTGCGCAATGACAGCCGGCGCGGGAGGCGAAGCATGACCCATCTGAATCATTCCTACATACAGCAGAGCAGTCTCGGGTTCGGGAGCCAATTCCGCAGCATGTACCAGAATTCGGC
This sequence comes from Terriglobales bacterium, assembly GCA_035272945.1. Classification (GTDB taxonomy): domain Bacteria; phylum Acidobacteriota; class Terriglobia; order Terriglobales; family Acidobacteriaceae; genus Gp1-AA122. The sequence continues at coordinate 12,788 of DATEPX010000177.1, read as the reverse complement.
TGGCGTCCTCATCGCTTCCTGCAAAGTATTCCACCATGCCTAGCGCAAGCTGTATTCGCCAGGATTTTGGCCACAGCTCTTCGGCCTGCTTGAGAACCACCCTCGCAGCATCGTAATTTTTGTGCCTGACAAACTCTACGGCGAGTGATAAACGATATCTTTCTTCGTTCGGGGCAAGCGTGACTGCAGCCTGGTAACTCCGCGCAGCTGCCAAACTCTCCCCGCGTATTTCCTGGATGTCGCCGAGCAAGTCTTCCAGATCGGCACCGTCACCGAGCGCTTTGCATTTTTCTGCGCTCGCCAGCGAATCATCCAGACGCCCTGCCTTGAACTGCGCGAGGGCCAGGTTGTAGACCAAGTCGCCGCGGTTCGGGTCGAGTTCCACTGCTCTTCTCAGCTCCTCAATAGCCGCAGAGAATTCGCCGTGAGAGATCAGAACCTCCGCCAAATTCTGCCGAAGCGCCAGCTCTTCCATGGGTTGCAATTGCGTAGTGCGCAGCGACTCCAGAGTTCTATGGAAATCTCCATGCATTCCTAATTGCGCGTCCAGAAGAAGGAGCCCGGCTTGCACATCGTGAGTTCGGGAATACAGGGGCTCTGCGAGTTCTGCAGAACGGCGCCAATTTTCTGATTTCAGCTCTGCCATCGCGGTGGCCATGGTGAGCCGCTCGTCCTGTTGCTGTAGAGCAAGAGCCTTTTCCATTTCCGAAGCGGCCGTGGAAGCATCTCCAAGCCCCGAAGCGACCGAAGCCTTCAGCCGATAGAACTCGACGCTTTCTTCAGGCCCACTGGGTGCAGTGAGACCAGACAAAGCGCTCCGCGCTTCCTTAAATCTATGGAGGCGCGCCAGTACGAAGGCCCACTGCATTCGAATGCGCGGGGCTCCACCGCTGGCTTTTACGGCGCGACTCAGCATTGCCTCTGCCTTGTAGAGTTGGCCCTCGTGTAGATAGACCTGGCCAACCAAGGTGAGAGCACTGACATTCTGTGGAGCGTTCTTCAGGACCGTTTGGAGCTCGGCTGCCGCTTGTTCATTCTGTCCTGCAATGACGTATGCCTGACCAAGCGCAAGCCGCGCGGGAATATCTTTGGGGTGCACCTGCAGATGGCTCGAAAGGATTGCTATCGCCTTCTTCGAATCTTTCTGCGTCAGAGCGGATTGCGCTTCCGCGACCGGGCTCGCAGCCTGGGGGGACTGCATTTTGATGGAACTGGCATTCTGCTGTTCGGCAATTGCGGACAGGAAACAGAATAGAAGAGCGGTAACCAGGCTTCCTCGCCACAGCTTTCCCCACTTCACGGCAACTATTGCTCCCCGGTTTCCCTTACCCATCGTAGCTACGATCTGGACCGCGAGAAACCATGACTACCAACTGCCTGGGACTTCATCATGCTTCAACCAATTCTCAACGAGTCTCACGATTCCGTCTTCACTTATCTTTACGATCTTTTTTCCTTTATCCGGCGACGCTTCCCTGACGTTCCCGGAGTACCCCGGCCAGCCGGTCGCAGTAGATTTCTGGAGAAAGTATGGCGGTCCACCAGAAAGGTCCGGTGGTTCCGGCAAATCCTTCGCCTGATCCAGGTGTATCAGATCTGGACGAAACGCGGCCACGGCAGAGGTTTCCAGCGGTCCGCCGTGCCCGTGCCCTCCATTGCTCTGTCGAAACATACCCAACGTCTTCATCATCTCGCTAGGTAGGAATTCCCACCAGCTTGCAAAGAGCAGGGCCACGTCTTTGCTCTCGTCTGCGATTTGGGCGATGGCTGCCCGTCCCGGCCCGATGTTGCCATCATGCCCGTTGAGGATGAAAATCTTGCGGAAACCGAGGTACGCAAGGTTGCGCAGCACGTCCGCGAAGTACATGGTCATCACTTCCGGCCGAACCGAAATGGTTCCGCGAAAATGCGCCGTGTGCGCCGGACATTGCGTAAATCTGATGGTGGGAAACAGCAGCCCAGTCGTCCTCGCGGCCACACGTTCCGCAATTCCCGAAACGATGATGGAATCCGATCCAAGAGGATTATGAGGACCATGGAACTCCAGGCTGCCGAGGGGCAGAATCGCCAGGCGATAGCGGGATACAACGTCCGCCACCTCGAATCCGACGATATCCTCGAACCTTTTTGGCTCTAGACTGTCATCGCCAGCTTCGCGATCAATAGCCCCGAGAATCCCTGGAAGGGCCAGTCCCGCCAGCAATAGATCCCTCCGCCTAATCTCCGTCATGTGCCTCTTTCCTTAATTTTGCCAGCAGGCTAACGTAAGATTCCGCGCCTTGTCCATGCCCAATTTTCTTCGCGCGAAAGAGCGTATCGCACCGTCGCGCTTGGGTTCACCTGTACCGAAACGTTTCAGCATTTTCCCGCGCTTCTTCCCTTGCTCCTAACCCGATGACGCTGCTATAGTGCCCCCTCATCGTCCAGGATCCCTGCTTTGCAGGAAAACCCCGCACCCCATCTTCCGCCCGAGATCGCAGGAGCTTCGCAGAAACTCGTTCGCGGGATGGGCCTGGTTCAGTCCACGGCCGTCAATATGCTGGAGATGATCGGCATCGGCCCTTTCATCACCATTGGCGTGATTCTTTCCGCGATGGGCGGACCTCAGGCTGTACTCGGCTGGTTTCTGGGCGCATTGTTTTCGGTCTGTGATGGCATGGTGTATGCGGAACTGGGCGCGGCCATGCCGGGAGCGGGAGGGGCGTACATCTACTTCCGCGAGGCCTTCAATCCCCGCAGCTGGGGGATTCTATTCTCCTTCCTCTTCTTGTGGGAGACGATTTTTGTTGCTCCGCTGGCCATTTCGGCGGCCTGCGTCGGCTTCGCCGAGTACACACATTATTTCTTTCCGGGATTGACTCACGCTGGTGTCGGCGGCCTCGCTGCGACAGCCTGCATGCTGATCACCTTGCTGCTCTACCGTCCCATCAAAACCGTGGGGCGTATGTCGGTCGTGATGCTTGTAATCGTGCTCACCGCCGTTTTGTGGGTGATCGGTTCCGGCTTGATTCACATGAACACAAAATTGGCTTTCGACTTTCCGGCGAACGCCTTTCATCCAACCAAGTCTTTCTTCTTCGGTTTGGCAGGCGCCACGTTGATTGCCATGTATAACTACGGCGGCTACAACAACATCACCTACTTGGGAGGTGAAGTCCAAAACCCGGCGAAAAATATCCCAAGAGCCATCGTATTCTCGGTTCTGATGGTTGCGGTGTTGTACCTCTCGATGAGTATGGTGATCATCGGAACAATTCCCTGGCGCGAGGCCGCCGTCTCTCGTGCCGTAGTGTCTGAGTTCATCGGCAAGGTGCACGGCCCCCGTGCGGCCGCCGTGATGACATGCCTTATCCTTGCCGCCACACTGGGCGGGATTTTCACCATGATCCTGGGATATTCTCGAATCCTATTCGCTGCGGGCGCCGAGGGGAACTTTTTTAAAGTTTTCGGCCGCGTACATCCCGCGGGCCACTTCCCTACCGTCTCTCTTCTGGCCATCAATGTCCTGGCCATTCCGCTCTGCTGGCTATCGCTGGAGCGGCTGCTCTCAGCGCTGATGATCATCCAAATCGTCTTCCAGTTTATTCCGCAGGTTTTGGCCGTGTTCGCCATCCGCAGGTATCGGAAGAACATCCAGCGCCCCTACGGCATGTGGCTGTATCCCCTTCCGGCCCTAGTCGCGCTTGTAGGATGGATTTATGTCGCAGCCACGCCGGAGCAGCGTCAGTTTCTGGGCACTGCTGTCGTCCTGTGGTTGTTGGGACTGGCGGCCTACTTTCTCCGTGCCAGAGTTGTCAGGTCGTGGCCGTTTGCCCCAGCCGAGAACCGTTCCACCGTGCCTGCCTGAGGCTGCGCAAATATTGGTGGGCGTGGTCCTTCTGATTTAGGTGCTCTCGTAGGGATGACGTTACGGTTCGCTGCCATTGGTGACCTCACACATGGGCGCGACTTGGACATCGGGTGTTGAACCTGCCGGTGTGGCTGCTGCAATACCGCACTTCCGCAAGGTGCCGCCTCAACTCACCGTATAGTGCCTTCCGCTCCTGGGGGATAAACACTACGTGATATTTGCACTCCCCCTTCGTATGGCTTAGGCTTGCCATCTCATCCATCGTTCGAGACGCCTTTGCGTGTTGCGTGGCGGCTCGCGCTCGGGGAGTTTCGCCGATGAACTTCGGGATTTGTCAAACTCCCGCTGCCTCCCCGGCACAGCCGGGGGTCTCCTTTCTGTACTAGAAAATCTGGCTCGGTCCTTCGACGGCTACATACAAGCCGTTTTGAGGCGCAGATCGGAGCGTGATGCGCGCGGCGAGCTCATACGGGAGTGTCGCTCACTTCTCTCTTGCAACCTTCAGTACCGCAGGCGTGCCCTGGTGCAGGCTGTGTTCGTACACTTCTTCCGGCAGCATTGGTAAACGGGCCGCACCAAAGATTCCAGCGTCGGAGCCAAGCATGGCGCGCGTAATGCGCGTTCGCGGACGCTTGCGGCCGCCCTGCAGCTCCTGCATCGTCGCGCGGTAGATGAACGAGCGCTGTTCGACTTCTTCGAAGATATATGGCGAGAACGCATCCCACCCGCCCGAACCACCACCGCCGATGATGTAGATAGGCAGGTTTAACAGGTTGATCATGCTCGAAATGGCGATGCCGAGGGCGCGTCCGGAGCGCTCGAAAATGCGCTGCGCCGGAGTATCGCCCTTCATCGCGATTTCGTAAACGCTCCGCGCGGAAAATTGCGTCTCTCGCTCGATCGCCTTCCGGATGGCCGGGGCTTCGCCGCGTTCGGCAGATTCCTTTGCCATGCGTACGATCGCCGTTGCGCCGGCAAACTGCTCAAGGCAACCGTGGTTTCCGCAGGGGCATGGCGCGCCCTCGGGATCGACCGTCATGTGGCCCGGCTCACCGGCCATGCCGGTCATGCCGTGCCACAGCGCTCCTTTGATAATGATGCCGCCACCGACGCCCGTTCCCAGCGTCAGCATGCACGTACTATCGTACTCGCGCGCGGCACCGAGCCAGAATTCGCCCATAGCGGCCGCATTCGCATCGTTTTCCAGGATGACCTTGGCGCCCAGCCGGCGCTCAATCTCCTCGCGGACGGGATAGTCATACCATCCGGGCAGGTTCGGTGACTCGCGCAGGATACCGGTCTCCAAGTCGATGATTCCTGGTATGGCGATGCCGATCCCGTGCAGCGGTCCGCTCGATTTGTGGTTGCGCCTCAGTTGCTGGATGTGTTCGCACATCCGGGCGATCACGCACTCGCTGGTGCGCAGCTCGACGGTTGGTGTCACGAGCTTTTCGACCATGCCTCCCTGGTCGTCAACGATGGCGACCCGCAGGTTGGTTCCGCCGAGATCGACACCTACGGCATATCCGGGCATAGTCAAACAGTTTACAGAAAAATGCCTCTCGACCTTGATAGCAATCTCGTAATCTTCGCACGCGCGTTGCACCGTATCGGACTCCGAGACTCCCGCGACGGCGACGTCCCAACAGGATTCGTAGCCCGGGACGCGGATCTCGGGATCGCCTTCGACGGTCGTGTGGTTCGCGTCCCGCGCACGCGTCAGCGCAGATTCGAGATCTTCTATCCTGCGCGCGAATGGCTTCACGCCGAGACTGGCTGCATTCGCGACGAAGTCGACATTCAGCACTCCGCCATCGAGCCCGTTGCCTGACCACGCGGGATAGCGTGTCCCAGCCTGCCGCTGCCGCAGGTGCGGGTCAGCCCGCCGATGCTTCCGAAACCGTGGTGGTCGACCACGATCACATTCCGCTTGATGCCTTCCTGGATCGCTGTGGAGCTCCTGTGCGATCGTCAGGTGCGAGCCGTCACCCAACCTCAGGTACACCGTGCGCGATGGGTCAGCCATCTTCACGCCGAGGCCGCCGGCGATCTCGTGTTCCACGCAGGAATAGCCATACTGGAGGTGGTAGCTCTTCGAGTCGCGGCAGCGCCAGAGCTTGTGCCGGTCGCCGGGCAGACTGCCGGCTGCACAGACCACTACACCTTTCTCGCTCGCAATCTCATTCATCGCTCCGATCGCCGCGCTCTGCGCCACAGGCGGGCCAGCGGCAACTGGGCCCTCGACCGCGAATTCACGCCGGCCATGAGCGGTGACGAACGGGAGTGCCGCTTCGCGAGATGGAACAAAACCGCGCAGCGCTGCCTCGCACGGGAGGAACCCGAATCGAGCGTTGCTACTGGCGCCTGATCGCGCGGCTAGTCAGCGAAAAACCGGCCCCTTGCGGCCGGGCGATCGGTTCCGTCTGGAACTCAGAACGAGAACCGTACGGAGAACTGCATACTACGTGGATCACCCTGCAACGAGGTGATGCGCCCGAAAGTCGCGTTCGTCGAACAGTTGCTCGAGCAATCGTGGTTCGGCACGCTCAAAAATGGCGTGTTGAAGAGATTGAACGCCTCCCAACGGAAATCGAGCGACCGGCCTTCACCGAATACTTTGAACGCACGGTTGATGGCGAAGTCTACCAAGCCGATTCCCGGCGCGTACATGTTGTTGCGCGAGCAAGTGCCAAGGCGCGGCACGTTCGCGCCGCTGCCGGTGGGATTAGGCGCCGTCGGCACGACGAACTTCGTCGGGTCGAACCAGTACGGACCGCTGCCGCCGGTGTCGTTCAGGCCAGTCGCCACCGAGCCATTTGGACAATCCGCCAACGCGGTCGCACCGAAACCGCCGGTTTGGAACGCGCTGCTGTTGCCGCCCGCGAAGATCGTGAACGGCCTGCCTGTGTGAGCGGTGATGATGCTGCTCACCCGCCAGCCGCCGGCGATGGCCGCCACGGGGCCGTCCTGCGCCCACCGCTGTCCCTGGCCGAAAGGCAGGCTGTAGACGTAGCTGGCCACGAGCCGGTGCCGTGTGTCGAAGTCACTGTTCCCGCGCTGCTGACTCAGGTCGTGTTCGTTTTGCAGGAAGCTGTTGGAGCCGCCCGAGTATAGGTGCTCCATTGCCTGATCGATCGAATGCGACCAGGTGTACGCCACGCTGAAGCTCAGGTTATTGCTGAAGCGTTTCTGCAGACTAGCCTCCAGGCCGTGGTACGTCGAGTTGCCGAGGTTATCGCGGAATTCGATCGGTCCCAGGTTCGAATACGCGACATACTTTGGAAGTCCCGGTGTGCTGTTCGCAGCTCCAAGTGTCGGGCAATTCGGCGATGAATTTCCTACCGCGACGCACGCCCGACCGACCGAGTCGAAGTATGACTGGTTCAGATTTTTCAGGATGGAAAGGTGCGTACCTTTCGTGCCGACGTACTCGATCGTCGCCACCATCTGGCTTGGCAACTGCCGCTCGATGCCTAAGTTCCACTGGTCGACTTCAGGTTGGACGTTGTTCGGATTCACGGCGCGGAGGCGGACCTGCGTCAGGTTGACCGTGCTCGGATCAAGTGACAGATTGAAGCCTGTCGCCACCCGCATGTTGTTCACTGTAGTCGAAGCCGAGGTGGCGCTCACAGACTTGTCGACGAGCCACGGCGGATTGAGGAACATCTGGTCTTCGCTCCCGGCGCGCTCGAGCAGCGCATAGAAGCGGCCGTAGCCGGAACGGATCACGGTATTCGGCGTCACCTGGTAAGCGAAGCCGACGCGCGGGGCGAAGTTGTTCTTGTCCGGCTTCACCAGTCCGCGCCCGTAGGGCGAACCTCCGCCGCAGGGCAGGGGCGCATTCGAACCCGCGCAGACCAGGGTTGCCGTCGCGTTCACCGCGGTCGCATCCGGGTTCAGGATGTTCGTGATGCGGTCTGCGCCGCTGTAGGGCCACGTGGCGTAGTCGTACCGCAGGCCATAGTTGACCGTCAGCTTCGGCGTCAGCTTGAAATCGTCCTGCAAGAATTCGGACAACATCCAGAGGCGGGCATCGGTAACACTTGCCGTAGCCAACTCTGCGGATTGCGGGTAGCCGAGCAGGAAGTCGGCGAGCCCAACGCCAGTGTTGCTGGTTCCATTGCTGGTACGCTGGCCGTCGAAGCTGAGACGCCCGCGCATGGCCGGGACGTCGAGATAGATATTGCGCATCGGCATGCGCGCGTCGATGCCAACGCGGATCTGGTGACCTCCTTTCGTCCAATTGAGGGTGTCAGTCCACTGGAATTGATTCGTGTATTGAAACTTCGGTAGGAAGTCCGGCGAACCCCAATTGTCGACGCCGCTCAGGTTCGAGGTCGTATTCGACTGCGTGCCGCCGCGTGTGCTGATGGCAATGCGGGGAATACCGCCGTTATAGAGCGCATTGTCGGCCACACCCTGGATGTAGTCGGACTCCTTGTTCAGGCCGAACGCGTCCTGGACGCCCCTAGACCAGTCGCGTCCCCAGCCGATTCGCGCTTCGTTAACGATCGTCGACGAGAAGATGTGATTCCAGCCTATCGACATGCTGATGGCGTTCATCTGTAAGCGGCCGGCAGCGGAAGTGCTCGTGCCGTCCAGGATGCCCCCGAAGGTGCCGGGAACGAACCGGAAGCGGTGCGTATTCGTGTACCGCACGAAGACGTTGTTTTTCGAGTTCGTGTTCCAGTCGAAGCGGCCGGTGTAGCTGTTCGCATCATCGATCAGGCTGCGCGCATTGGCGAAGTTATTGACGTTGCCAAGCGTGCCGGTCCCCGGGTTGTTCGCCGGCGGAACCAGGGCAAGGATCTTCGCAGCTGCCGGATCGATGCACAGGGAGGGAATCTCGTTCCCGATGAATGATCCGTCCGGGTTGAACGAAGCCGGCGACTTCGCTTTGCAATCGCCGACGTTGTCGTAGATCTTCTGGTACCCGGCGGCGGAAAAGTCGCCCGCGCGCTCGGCAGCCGCGGGCACGTTGGCCAGATAGAGCCGCTGCTTGCGGATACGCGTGCCTTCGTAGTTGAAGAAGAGGAAAGCCTTGCTCTTCACGATCGGCCCGCCGATCGCGCCGCCGAACTGGTTCTGGTTGTAGGCCGGCTTCTTCGAAAACGGGCTCGATGGGTTGGCCGCCGCGTTTCGCGCGTTGAAGTAATCGCGCGCGTCAAAAACCTTGTTGCGGATATATTCGTACGCCGAACCGCGAAAAGCGTTGGTGCCGCCTTTGGTAGTCACGCTGATCAGCGAACCGGGGCTGCGACCGTTCTCGGCAGTGTACGGGTTGGTCGAAACCTTGAATTCGGCGATCGCATCCAGGGATGGCCGTGCGATCTGCGTAGTCAGTTCCTGAACGTTTTCCGAAAATGAATTGTTGTCGACTCCGTCGAGCACAAAATTATTCTGCAAAGAACGCACGCCGTGTACGTTGACGCCGCCGGAACGACCGGCTGCCGTGCCGCCACCTTGCTCGGTGTAGCGGTCCGCCTGCACGCCAGCCACGAGACCGAGCAGGTCGTCCCAATTTCGCGCGGCCAACGGCGCACCGTGAATGGTCGTGTCGTCAACGACGGCCCCAGGCATCGCGTCTTGCGTAGTCAACAGGGGCGCCACGCTGGTCACCTCCACTGTCTCGTTCGTCGCACCCACCACCAGTTTAATGTCGAGACGGGCGCGGGCTGCGACCGCCAACGTGACATTCGTCGTGGTCAGCCGGAAACCCTGCTTCTCCACCGTTACCTTGTACTCGCCGACCGGTAATGTGGAGAAAGTGAAATAGCCGTCGGAGGCGGTCGAAAGAGCCCGTTCCAGATTAGTCGCAGTGTTCACGACTGTGACTTTCGCGTCGGCAACCGCTGCGCCACTTGGATCGGAGACAAAGCCAGTCAGACTGGCTGTGTTGACTTGGGCGAACGCCCCCGCAGATACGAGAAGCAACGCGAGCAGCATTAATTGATGTACGAGCCGTGACTTCATACGGCACCTCGAAGGAGGGATGTATGCAGTGCTGTGAAGCCCCACGAACTTCTGGCAGGGATAATCACTACGGAAGGCGCCAAGCAAGAAGAAGCTAAGCGCTTTGGCAAAACGGCCTCTCCGCCCCACGCTCAACGTATGACCTGTTTACCGCACGATTGTTAATATTCGATAAAGTTTTAGCTGAACTTCGTGAGTCGCCACAGGGCGATTCCCGATGCGATGAGCAATGCTGCCATCGCCGCCACCAGCATCGTCGTCCAGCCCCAGTTCAAATGCAGTTCGGCAACACGGGCGTTGACCGCGAACGCCACGATGATGACCGTCGCCCCCGCAAGTAGCACCCAGTCCACCCAACTGCGCGAGCGCTTCACCGAAGCATGCTCCTCACCCAGCAAACGTGCCTGCACGTATGCCGCGTCGACGCCATATTTATCGGCTTCTCGCGCGGCCGCCTTCTGCCAGCGCGCGTGTTCGTTCTCGTTTGCTGACGATAGCGCGATGGCTCCCGCGCCCGCTGCCATCAACAGCGAACCGCCGATGACCCTGGTTAGCGTCGCGCCGGACGCCGACGAGAGTTCGCCGAACACAAGCGTGCCCCACATCAGGCCCCACAGCTGGTTAGTGTTGGAAAGCGGAATGCCGCGGCTGATGCCGATATACTTCGCCGCGTACTGCTGGAACAGGTCGCCGACCACCCAGATGAACCCGCCCGCGAGCAACCAGAACATCACCGGTTTCGCCGCCGCGAGCTGCTCTGAAAGCGGGGCGAACCCTCCGCTGTAAACCATTGCCAGCGAGCCGATCATGCCTAGCTCGCCGAAGGTGAAGAAAGTCACGAAGGACAATGGGTTCATTCCCGTCAGGTATGCCTTCCTGTACGGGATGTACATCGTACCCCACAGAATGCCGGCGCCGATCGCGGCCAGCACGCCACGCCAGGCATGCCCCGCGGGCGCTTGCGTCGACGACGCCCATGCCAGCATCACCGCACCCACGAACATCACCAGCGCACCGCCGATGACACCGATCCAGCGGCGCGCGCCGGCTCCGCGAAGCTCGTTGAACAGCAGAAATCCCCAAAAGATTCCCAACAGGCTGTTCGAATTCCAAAGCGGGAACGCAATGCTCAGGCCGATGTCCCGGATCGCAAAAATCGTCAGCGTATTCGCCACCGCCCACATGCACCCCGCGACGATGGCCCAGATTACCAGGTGCGGCGCCTGTCGCACGTCATCCAGCACGTACGACGTTCCCTGGATCAGTGTCGGCACCGTCCAGCGCGCCAGGAAGACGCCGACGACCATTCCGAGCGACACCACCATCGGCGAAATACCGGCGGCGACCAGTTTCGTCGGGGCTTCTGCGGCGCCCAGCCAGGCGCCTGCCGCGAAACCACAGATGATTCCTAGTCCCTGCAAACTGCGCAGGCGGCCGGAAAGTTGGGTGCGAGCAGCAGCCGTCGATGCGTCCAAGCAGTGCCCCGTCAGATGATTCGGAAGAGGAGAACCAGGCCACCGATCAATACCGCGATGGGAATCCAGAAATGGCCGTCTCGCAGAATCGCTCCCGCCCATGATCGTGGGTTTTGGTTTCGTGAATTCGACATGCCTCTGGCAAAATGCCGCGCACGTATAGTACGGGTCAACTATAAAAAGTCAACCCCCTAAGCTGTTAGGTGTACTTACTATGCCGGGCTAGGCCCGTGTGGTCAGCAACCCCGACCTTCGAGGTTGCGGCCTGTCCGATCGAGCGTTGGCGGCTCGTCAACGACCGCAAAATTCGCTGGTGCTGGCTTGAGCTTGCGGATGTCGCCCTTATGCTTCAGGAGTTTTTACCGGAACATCTTCCGAAGGAAATGCTTGGAACTGGAACGTCGGTCTGCTTCCTGTGAGAAGATGCACTGGCGCTTTATCGCGAGTTCAAATCATGCGGAATAGAGACGCGAAAGCGTCCATTTGTTGGAAACCGCCTGTGGGTAGTGCCGCTCACCGATCCCGACGGTTACCGCATCGAGTTCGAGAGCCCGAGCGATGCGCCAGAAGAAAGCGAGCTTAGAGGAATAGCGTCGGCGTGGCGAAGTAACCGAAACAAGCAAACAGAAAAGCGGCCAGGAGTGACACGAGCACGAACCAGCGTTTGGGCAACCGCACGCCTTTCGAATCAAATGGGCTAGCGGGTTCGAGCACTCCGTCAACCATGGCCTTCCCCGCTCCAATATCAGGGCGGTTACGCGCATATTGCCGCAGGACGTCGTAGACCGGTTTAACCGCGAGTGGTTTCGCCATCGTGTTCCTCACTTGCGTCAGCGATTTACCGCACGAGAAACGCGTCGATCTGCACCCGTCGGCCATCGCTCCGCTCGTCCCCTGACTGTTTAGGACTAGGACTAGGGAACTGGAGGCGCAGGATGGTGGGGTGGGTCCTTGAGGCCATCTGTAAGGCCACGACCCCGACAGCCTCTTCGCCCGGGGCGATGCGCGCGGGCTGCGTTTGCCCATCCAATACCTTGACCGGAGTCTGTTGTTTGGCCTTGAGTTTGGCCGCTTGCTCATCGCCAAGCTGGGAGTTGATAAATCCGTAAAGAGACTGCGGAGAGCGCACTCCGTCCAACTGATACACCGCAGGCGTGTCAATGGAGTATGGCTCGCTGCTGTGGTTGCGAACGGCGTAGCGGATCAACAGCCGGCCATCCTTCTCGTAAAGATCGCTGATCCACACTTCGACCAGCTTGGAAGCACGCTGTTTCGAAGGCAGCCGCCGAACCGGCTTTCCCGCCAGCAGCAGTTCAGTGATCGAGGGCGGAGCTGGTGGAGTCGCATTCGCCGGCTTGAGGGGTTCCACATGAACCGGCGTTTGATCGACGGCAAAATCCATGTCCCTCACCGTGCTGGCTGGTTCCAACTCGTAGTTCAGCCGCTCATTCCCAGTCCAGATGAACAAATTTGTCGTGGCATCTGCCTCG
>DATEPX010000176.1:0-35868 GCA_035272945.1 Terriglobales bacterium | reverse complement strand
TCGAAAGTGCACTTCAAGAACGGACTGATGGGACAAGGTGGCTACGAGTTCCCTCTAGCCCTGGCGGCAATTGCGTTTTCTCTGATCCTCTTCGGGGCAGGGCCAATTGCTCTGGATCACATTCGTGGAAGAAGTACCTAGTACCCGATCGCGACAAAGGGTAGGGCACGACTCTTAGTCGTGCCAGCGAAGGTTCGCCACAAACCGTCGGGCTTTTAGCCCCCTGAGGTCGGTAGCCGGGCTGCCGCCACCTGGGTACTCGGTACTGGGTACTAGGTACCAGGTACTGTACTAGTACTCCGCCACTTCCTTCATGGTGCGATAAAGGTCGGCGGCTTGCGGGAGAATGACGTTTTCCAGCAGCGGCTGATAGGCGACGAAAGTGTCTTTGGCAGCGACACGGCGAACCGGCGCATCAAGGTTCTGGAATAGCTGGTCGGCGATGCGGGCGGCAATCTCGGCACCATAGCCCCAACTCAGCGAATCCTCGTACGCGACGATCACTCGGCTGGTCTTCTGCACCGAGCTCGTGATCGCCTCCCAGTCATAGGGGTTAAGACTGCGCAGGTCGATCACTTCCACACTGATGTGCTGCTCGCGCTCCAACTTCTGAGCTGCCTGTAAGGCGCGAGGCACGACGGCCCCGTAGGTAATAACTGTGAGCTGTGTGCCGGGTTGTACGATCTTGGCTCTGCCGAAGGGGATCATGTAATCCGGCCCCGGATACGGCGCGCGTCCATAGGTCTCCCGATACAGGCGCTTGTGCTCCAGGAACAGGACGGGATCGTCGCAGCGGATCGCGGTGCGCAGCAGACCGGCGGCATCCAGCGCGTTCGATGGGAAGATCACGCGCAGACCAGGAATGTGCGTAAAGATGCTTTCACCGCACTGCGAGTGATAAATGGCGCCGCCAGTTAAATAGCCGCCGATCGCAACACGTATCACCGCAGGAGCTGAAAACCCGTTGTTGGAACGCCAACGGATCAGCGGGAGTTCATCGCGAAGCTGCATCATGGCAGGCCAGATGTAGTCGAAGAATTGGATTTCGACGACCGGCTTGAGCCCTCGCGTGGCCAGGCCCACCGCGCGTCCCACGATATTGGCCTCGGCAAGCGGCGAGTTGAACACGCGATCGGAGCCGAACTCGGACTGCAGGCCCGAAGTCAGCTTAAAAACTCCGCCTTTGCCCTTAATCAGCTTCTGCTCGAGATATTGTTCGCGGCTGCAGTCGGCCACATCCTCGCCGAAGATCACGATGCGCTCGTCGCGCCGCATCTCGTCTTTGAGGCAGGCATTGATCAGGTCGGCCATGGTCTTGGCCGGCTTCTTGTCCGTCGCGCTCGCTGGCGCGATGGCTGGCTGAGTCTCAAATGCCGAAGAAGTGGGATCGAGATCGGGTGAGTAGACAAACCGCGTGACCGACTCTGGCGCGGCAGGAGCCGCTTCGAGTGCGCGATCGGTAGCCTCCTGGACCTCCTGCTCCACCTCTTTCTCCAGCTGATTGATTGCCTTCTCGTCCAAGAAACTTTCGCGGATCAGGAACATCTGCATGCGCGAGATGGGATCATGGGCAGCATCGCGCTGGCGCTCCATTTCCGGGCGGTAGAGACGCTCATCGTCCGATAAGGAGTGCGAATACGGACGAATCACGTGCGCGTGCACAAACCCCGGACCCTTGCGGGCGCGGCCGTGGGCTACGGCGCGAGTCATGGCGGCATAGCTGGCGACCGGGTCGGTGCCGTCTACCTCTTCGAAATGGAAATTGGGGAAGCCGGCGACCAGCCGCGAAATGTTGCCGCCTGCGGTTTGAACCTCAACCGGAACCGAGATCGCGTACTCGTTGTCCTCGACGACAAACACGATCGGCAGCTTGCGGTTGGAGGCGGTATTCAGGGATTCCCAAAACTCGCCTTCGCTGGTGGTGCCATCGCCCAAAGAGACATAAGTGACCTCATCTCCCTGAAAGGTCACCTCCTTAAACTGGCGATAATCTCCGGTAGCCTTCTGGGCGGCTTGGGGATGACGGGCAAGATAAACACCGGCTTCGGCGCATCCCACGGCTTGCAGGATCTGGGTGCCCGTCGGGGATGACTGGGTCACGATGTTCAGTCGGTTGCAGCTCCAATGGGAGGGCATCTGACGGCCGCCGGAGGCCGGATCATCGGCTGCACCCACTGCCTGCAAAAGCATTTCGAGCGGGGTCGCGCCCAGGCCGAGACACAAGGCGCGGTCACGATAGTAGGGATAGAACCAGTCGTAGGCAGGTTTAAGGGCGAACGCTGCGGCTATGCCGATGGCCTCGTGGCCGGCGCCGGAGATCTGAAAGAAGATTTTCTGCTGGCGCTTGAGGAGGATCTCCCGGTCGTCCAGCCGCCGGGACAGGTACATGGTCCGATAAGCCTGGATGAGTTGGTCGCGCGTAAGACCTTCATAGGTCTTGCTGTCGTCTACAGCCGAATGGGCGCCTTTGGGCTCGACTTTTGCAGTAGCCATCTACCCCTCGCTCCATCCTCGGATGCCACTCCTCGTTTCTTAGGGCATTGTAAAACGGGAGACTGGGTTCCGAATATACTGGATTTTCAGGGACCCGGCTTCTTGGCTCACCGCCGAGCGGACTGAGAGCCCGAGCTAGACATGGTTAAGTTCAATCGCAGTTTTGAGGCAAAGCAGATTAAGTTGCTGATCTTTGATCTGGACGGGACCCTAGTGGACTCCCGGCTGGACTTGGTGCACTCGGTCAACGCCATGCTGCAGCACTATCACCGGCCGGACCTGCCGGCAGACGTTGTCGCCGGCTACGTGGGGGACGGGGCCCCGATGCTGGTTCGGCGCGCCCTGGGCGATCCTGATGATGAGAGTTTCGTTCAGGGGGCACTGGAGTTTTTCCTGGCTTATTACCGCGTCCACAAACTGGACCATACCCACGTTTATGACGGCGTGAAGGAGGCGCTGGAGGCAATCCGCGACGCGGCCAATGGCTCGGAACGGCGTATGGCCGTACTTTCGAACAAACCAGTTAGTCCCTCCAGGGCGATCGTGGATGCCCTGGGGCTGGGCGAATTCTTCGTGCGCGTATATGGGGGAAACAGCTTCCACACCAAGAAGCCCGACCCATTGGGCGTGCATACCCTCTTAGAAGAGACCGGAACCCGCTCGGACGAAACCGTCATGATCGGCGATTCTTCCATCGATGTCATCACCGGGCGGAATGCGGAATTGTGGACCTGCGGTGTCACCTACGGTTTTGTACCTCGTACCCTGGACGATGCTCCGCCGGACGTGCTGGTGGATGCGCCGCGAGAGTTGGCGGAAGTGTTTGGGTAGGCGCTGGGCTCTAGGCTCTGGCTTGAGGCTTGTGAGACGCGGCAAGCGCGTCTCTACCGGGGCAATCTGACGCGTCTCTATCAAAGCTAACTACCGCGTCTCTATCGGCGCCAAGTACGGTAAACTGCACAGCAATCCCAAAAATGGACAACCATCTCGGCTTCACACCGAAAGAGCTTCGTAAACTGCGCAGTCTGAAGAACCCCGACGGGATTCAGCGCTATCTCGATAACATGCCGTATCACCTCGCGGATACTGCGTGGTCGCCACGAGTGGTTTTGCGGGAGAACACCGCACATTGTTTCGAGGGCGCCATCTTCGCGGCTGCGGCCCTTCGGGCTAACGGCTATCCCCCCCTGCTCATGGATTTAGAAGCCGAGAGGGATACCGATCACGTGGTCGCAATCTACAAAGTCGATGGACATTGGGGGGCAGTGGCAAAGTCCAACTACGCGGGCTGCCGGTATCGCGAGCCCGTATACCGCTCCTTGCGCGAACTGGCCATGAGCTACTTCAATCTGTATTTCAACCTGCGCGGCGAGCGGACGATGCGGACATTTTCGCGTCCTGTGAGTCTGGCGCGCTTCGACCGCTCACAGTGGATGACCACGGAGAAGCCCGTCTGGTTCATCGTCTACTACCTGTTTGACGTTCATCATTACAAGTTGCTGACGCCGGGAATGGTGAAGCGGTTGCATCGCGTGGATGAAAGACTGTTCCAGGCGGAGTGCTGGGGGAAAGCGTACAAGAAGAGAGTACCCACTGAGGGTCGCAGACTATAGTGACGCTTCGGGCGACCACCCCTTAGAGGCAACGAATGACTTGTCATTCAAGCGTCCGATCCTGGCGCGAGGAATCTGCTGTCTTGTTCCAGTGTTGAAAAGCAGATCCCTCGCTTCGCTTGATGACAAGATCAAAAGTGTCACTATATTGCGTGAGTCTCCATAGTACCGGGTACCGAGCATCCAGTACCGGGTAAATACCGCGCATCTTTTTGGAACCGACTGGGTTTTAGGCTCGTAGCAATGTCATGAGGATGAGGATTACTTTCCTTTCGTTGATCGTGGTCGTATCGAGGTGTTTTGCTGCGGGCCAGGAGACCAGCCCTACAGCATCGCAAAACACCTCCCTTCCTTCAGCCACCACCGCTGCGCGTGAAGTCTCCAAACCGTTGCCCGAACTGAGTGTCGACGCCGAGGGAAACGTGTCGCCGGAGCAGATTCGCGCCTTGATCCGAAAAGTTGCTGAGAAAGACTTGGAGAACGACAAGAAGCAGCGCGACTACACCTATCTTGAACGCGAGGAAGAACACTCCCTGGATGGCAAGGGGCAGGTGAAGTCGACCGAATCGCACACTCGGGAAGTTGTCATGATCTATGACAAGCAAGTAGAGAGACTGATTGCCAAGAATGACAAGCCCCTCTCGAGTAAGGACGCGGCCAAGGAAGAAGAACGTATCCAGAAGATCATGGATAAGCGAGCCCATGAGGCGGAGGAAGAGCGAAAGAAGCGTCTGGCCAAGGAAGAAAAAGATCGCGAAGAGGGCCGCAAGTTCGAAACCGAAATCGCCGACGCCTACAACTTCCGCCTGGTCGGAATCGAGCAACTGGACGGCCGCGACACTTACGTCGTGGACGCCGATCCCCGGCCGAGGTTCCAGCCTCACTTCAAGGAAGCCAAGTTCCTGCCCAAGTTCCGCTTTCGCGCATGGATCGACAAAGCCGAGACGCAACTGGTGAAGGTCAATGCCGAGTGCACGGACACGGTTTCCTGGGGCTTGTTTTTGGCCCGTCTACACAAGGGATCGACCTTCGTGTACGAGGCCACACGGGTGAATGATGAGGTGTGGCTTCCCAAGCACTTAGCCGTGAAATTGGACGCGCGCGTGGCCCTGCTCAAGCACTTCAATATGGATATGGACATCACCTACCGCGATTACAAGAAGTTCCGCACCGATGCCAAGATTGTTGGTATGGGAGAAGTTCGGGAGTAGTTTCTAGTTTCTGGTTTCTGGGCTGACCCGTACGCCTCATTTACACCAGTTAACTTGTGAGCAGGAGGGAGGCTTAATGCAGAGCGATACGAGAGTGGAGTGGGGGCCCTGCTGCTTCTGTAGTTTGCCGATCAGTTCACAAACGTCGATCCTTGGACCCTTGTGGGTTGACGGTCGAAACGGCGGCCTTGGCAGGTGTGGTTTTGTCACTCATCTTGTTTCAAAGGCCGCCTATTGAACCGGTCCGACGGCCTCTTCGAGCCTGCCCACTTTTAAGCAACCTGCATTTTTGTCCACCGCCTCCGTTAGCTCTGCTAGTGCCAGCTATAATGAAGGGATGTCCGCAGGCGAAAATTGCGTTCTGTGGCATGTAGGTCATTTGTCAAGCTGAGCGAAGCGAACCATCCCTACGATCACTCGGGTTCCGGAAGTAGGGATTCCTCGCGGGGCTCGGAATGACAAATTCCGTCGCTTGCTAACAGCGAAAGGCTAAAAGCTTTTTCATGGACTTCAAACTCGTCAGTGATTACAAGCCGCAAGGGGATCAGGGCAAGGCGATCGAGTCTCTGCTTCGCGGGATCTACGACCGTGAGCAGCACCAGGTTTTGCTGGGCGTAACGGGGTCGGGCAAGACCTACACCATGGCCAAGGTCGTTGAGGCGGTCAACAGACCCACACTCGTCCTGGCGCACAATAAAACTCTGGCCGCACAGCTCTATCACGAGTTCAAGAGCTTCTTCCCACATAACGCGGTGGAATATTTTGTTTCCTACTACGATTATTACCAGCCGGAAGCCTACGTTCCCGCCGCCGATCTGTATATCGAGAAAGAAGCCACTATCAATGACGAGCTCGACAAGTTGCGCCTGTCCGCGACCAAGTCCCTGTTTGAGCGGCGCGATTGCCTGATTGTGGCATCCGTCAGCTGCATTTACGGCCTGGGATCGCCGGAAGCCTACTACGGCATGTTGCTGTTCCTGGAGAAAGGGCATAAGGTCAAGCGCGAGGACATCACGCGCAAGCTGGTGGAAATTCTTTACGAGCGCACGGACGCCGAGTTCCGGCGCGGGACGTTCCGCGTGCGCGGCGATGTCATCGAGATCTTCCCTACCTATGACGACATGGCCTACCGTATCGAGCTCTGGGGAGACGAAGTCGAATCCCTGTCGCAGATCGATCCTTTGTTTGGCACGGTGAAGCAGAAATACCAGCGCCTGCCGATTTATCCCAAGACCCACTACGTCATGAAGGAAGAAACCAAGCGCACAGCGGTCGAGTCGATCAAGCAGGAGCTGGCTTGGTGGGAAAAGGAACTGGAAAAGCAGGGCCGCATGGTGGAAGCGCAGCGCGTGCACCAGCGCACCATGTTTGATCTGGAAATGATTCGCTCGGTCGGATACTGCCACGGGATCGAAAACTACTCGCGGCATTTCACTGGGCGCTTGCCGGGCGAGCCTCCACCGACGCTGCTGGATTACGTCTCGCGGGATTACCTGCTGTTCATCGACGAGTCTCACCAGACCGTCCCGCAGTTACACGCCATGTGGCATGGAGATCGCTCGCGCAAAAGCTTGCTCATCGAGTACGGATTTCGCCTTCCTTCGGCCCTCGATAACCGTCCGCTGCAGTTCGAGGAATTTGAGAGCCGCGTGAACCAGGCGGTCTATGTTTCAGCAACACCCGGACCCTACGAATTGACCAAGTCTTCGGGAGTTGTAATCGAGCAAATCATTCGGCCGACCGGCTTGATTGATCCTGAGGTCGAGGTACGCCCAGTCAAAGGACAGATTGATGATCTGCTGCACGAGATCCGGCAGCGGGTGGAGCGAAAAGAACGCGTGCTCGTGACCACGCTTACCAAACGCATGGCCGAGGATCTGGCCGAATACTATGCCGAGGTCGGTGTGAAGTGCCGCTACCTGCACTCGGAAATCGAAACTCTGGAACGGGTGAAGATTCTGCGCGACCTGCGCAAGGGCGAGTTCGATGTCCTGATCGGAATCAACCTGCTGCGTGAAGGTCTTGATCTGCCCGAGGTCTCACTGGTGGCGATTCTGGATGCGGATAAAGAGGGATTCCTGCGCTCAGGTGGGTCGCTGATCCAGACGATTGGCCGGTGTGCGCGCAACATCAATGGCCGCGCGATTCTTTATGCCGACACCCAGACCGATTCTATGGAGCGGGCACTGGACGAGACGAACCGCCGCCGGGCAATCCAGCAGGCTTATAACGAAGCGAACGGGATTACTCCAGAGTCAATTGTGCGCCCGCTGAGCATGTCGCTGGCCAGCATCGTGGAAGCAGACTACACCGACCTGACCTCGGAGGTGGATGGCATTCCGGAGTTCAAGTCGCAAGAGGAGTTGGACGCGTACATTGCGAGACTCGAGAAGGATATGCGCGAAGCCGCCAAGCGTTTCGAGTTCGAAAAAGCGGCGAAACTGCGGGACACAATCAAAGACTTGAGGACCAAGGAATTCCTGTTCGCGTGACGGCTTGAGAATGCAGGGCCGAAGTCCCTGCGCCACCCTGCCGGTTGCAAGGCATTCTCTCACCCGACTTACCGATGATCACTCTGACCTTTATTACTTTCCCGATTTTGCTGCCGCGGCGAGTGGTCTCTGGTAATAGGTGCAAGACAGGTACGACTGGGTGCTGAAGTTTACGTCAGCAGCGGGCATTTTCTCGTTCTGACCTAGAAACAGGCAGCCGCCCGGTTCGAGATAAAGATGCAGGTGCTGCAACAGGGACATGCGCTGGCTGAGCGAGAAATGCGGGAGAACATCCATGCAGAAGATGCAATCGAACCGGCCGAGGAAGCTGGCCTGCGCGAGATTCATGGGCGTGAAGGTCACCAGGTTCAGGAGGCGGGGTTTCACCAGGAAGTGATCTCCGACCCGCGAAAAGTACCTCGTAATCAGATGACGTGGCACATTTTCCAAAGCGCGCCGGGGATACAGGCCGCGTTCTGCTGAGGCCAGCGCCTCCTGACGAATGTCACTGGCCACGATGTGAATGTTCCAGCCTCCTCCCTCTCCGTTGAGGGCCTCGCAAACCGAGATGGCAATCGAATAGGCCTCCTCCCCGGTCGAACAACCAGCACTCCAGATTCGCAGAGAGCGAGGGGTTTCCTTGTTCTTGCGCTGCTTGAGCTCGGGCAGGACTCTTTTCTCCAACGTCTCCAGAGCACCGGGATATCGAAAGAAAGCAGTGTCGCCGGGCAGCAAGCGCTCGAGCAGGGCGTCACGCTCACCGGGGAAATTCCGGAGCACACCAATCAAGTCGGCTGCCGAGTTCATGTTGCGTGACTCCAAGTATTCCGCAATATCGGCGGTGAGAACCTCGGCAGGCTTGTCGAGCAGCACACCGGCGTGGCGTTCGAGAAGCAGGCGGATTGCCGAGATCTCGCAATCGAGAACCCTCATGCCGGCCGTGAGTTTATACACCATGCTTAAGAGTTCGCCTTCTCGGGCTGTTGCAAGGACTCAAATTGTCCAGCCTGCTACTGGCAGGCGGCGCCTCCGTGGGACCGGGCGCGAGCTTCGTGCGCGGCTTGTTTTTCCACGTAGCGCAATTCTGTTTCGAGGGAGGAGAAACGTTGCCAAATTTCGTTCATCCGGATCGCCATGTGGCGAATCGTTTGCAACTGCTCGCGTGATTTCGCCGACAAGGCGCCCGGCTCCGCCAAAAGCAGCTCGGAATTTCCCAGCATAGAAGTCAATGCGTTATTAAGCGTGTGCCGCATCTCGAGCATGTAGCGTCCGAGCGTGGCCTGGCCTTCATAGCTGGCGGCCATGTGCTCCGCGCGGCGGGCGCGGGCAAGTGCTCCTGCGGCCCGCAAGGCTTCGGTTGCGACCAGGATCAGGGCATCCAAGGCTCCTTCATGCTGGCAGAGTACGAGTGTGCGGGTGTGCGTCTCGCGCACCATGGCTGCCATGTGGGCGTCATTGGCCACAAAAAGAACCGGTTTGTTGCTGGACTCCAGGATCGTAAGCACGGATGGCAGCACGCCAGGGCGCACGTCGCCCACAACGGCCATGTCAAAGGCGTTGGCGTTCACTCCTGGGCACAGATCGCCAGTCATGAGCGTGAACACCGGGACCGTGCGTTCTGTTTGCCAGCGAGCTGTGATCGTGCGCGCGAACTCAGCGTTGTCAGCGATGATCAGAACCGTTGTCTGATCGTTAGCGCGATTTCCAGTGGCGATTTCATTCATACTCAGATCGCATCGCCGTCGTCGTGGCCTGGCTGGGAGGTTAACACTTCAAATTCAGGGGCGGGTGACTTAGAGGCTGTGAAATTCGCCGCTGCAGCGGCGCGCGCTTTTGGCCGCTCCATAGAGCCTTGAGGGGAAGCGGCGACGGGCGCTGGATTGGTCGGTTCCATGGAGCGGACCAGGACTTCTTCCACCACGGCGCGCAGGTCCGCCAGCATCTTCAAAGGCTGCCCGGAAGAATATTCGGCGTGGAACATCACTTTCCAGGAATGACAGATCATGCGTAAACGATCGGTCGGCTCCTGGTGCGAGAAGTGGGCACGGCGACAGTCCAGGGTCGTGATTCCCCGGCTCTCCAGTTGACGCAAACCATCGAGGATTGCGTTCAGATCCTCATGCATGAGCCGGAAGAATATTCGCCGCATCATAAAACTGAAGCGCGTGAAAGCCACCATGGCGACGGGCTGGAAATAGTCTTCCTTGGACTCCACCTTGAGCTTGCGCCCTCTTTCGAGAATCTTGGCCGTGAACAATTCACTGAGACGGCGATAGCCGTTGGCCGACTGAATCATCGGCTCCAGCTCCGCAAGCCAGTCGGCCAAAGCGGTTTTCACCGGTCCCAGCACCGGCTGCAGAATCTCCGCAACATACTCCCGCTCACAGTCGCTATCATCGAGACGCGAAGGCGTGGATAAAGAGAAAAACTGAACTAGCAGAAAATCGATCTTGTCGCGGTCGGCCGGGGTACGCTGCTCCTTGTGCAGATGGTGGAGCAGCATGAGGCGCACGATTTCGTTGTCAGCGAGTGGCGTGGTTTGCAGGAATTGCCGCAACTGATGAACCTGGATGCGTACATCCATGGTGTTGAACCATTGCCGGGCCTGCTGGATACCTGGCACGCTGGGTGCATCGACGCTAGCTTCCAGTTCGGGGCAACCCGGAACTTCGATAACAAATTCTCGTGCCAGCGCCATGTAAAGGGGATGCAGGAGGCGCGCGGTGCGCCATTCGGCAGGCAGTCCCTCCATTTGCGGTGAAGCATTCATGGTTTTACGATCCAGTTCGCCACATCCTTCGTGAACCGGGCGGCGACAGCGGTCTTTTCCTGGTGATATTGCACGGCCACCACCGTAGCATCCACATCCAGGGAGCCGTCCGAATTCTGCAGATGGATGCGGTCGGCAAATTCCAGGGGTGCCGCGCA
This sequence comes from Terriglobales bacterium, assembly GCA_035272945.1. Classification (GTDB taxonomy): domain Bacteria; phylum Acidobacteriota; class Terriglobia; order Terriglobales; family Acidobacteriaceae; genus Gp1-AA122. The sequence goes on along the minus strand of DATEPX010000176.1, from coordinate 25,131 downwards.
AGCGAAGAGGGCCTCCCGTGGAGTGCCGAACTCGATGATCGTGTTCTCGGAAAAAACCTCGCCTGTATCCGGCCGGCTTAAACGCACCGGAATCCGCACCGGAGTAGCGGCAGCAAAGAAACTCGCCAGCCTGGCGACGTAATTCTCCGCACGAGACCGGGTTGCAGCTGTGGCCTCTCTGGCCAAAATAATGACCTCTTATAAGTGCTTGCTGCGGCCCGCATTCTCAAGGGTTCTCGGTTAAGAAGCGATGACAACGCAGGCCGCAGACCTGCGAAAAGAAGAGTTGCACGAGCAGAGCCAAAGTTCAGAAGAAGGGCATGACGCGCCAAGTCATTGATCAATTGAGGACTCGTGCGACTGAGAAGATGCTCGGCGTAGGCGGTTCGCGGACTGAGTGTCTCAGATTGAAACGGCGTCTCAACCGCCCAATGCGGTTCAGGCTAATTAAGCCCTACTGCAAGGCCGCGGATGCAGCCGCCTGGGTACCGATGTTGTACCGCTTGAGCTTGCGATAAAGCGTGGCCCTACTGATACCCAACATCTTGCGCGCCATCGCTTTGTCGCCCTTCACCTGCTCAAAGACGCGCTGGATTGTGGCTTTTTCGATATCTTCCAGGTCGGTGGTGGTAAATACCGGCACTGCCCCTGGCGGTTCCATCCCTGGCAGGGCCGAAGCTAGCGCGGGTGGAAGGTCGCCGACATCAATAACCTGGTGATCGCCTAGGGCAATGGCGCGTTCAATGCAGTTCTCCAGTTCGCGGACATTGCCGGGCCAATCGTATTGCAGCAGGCACTTAATCGCCGAATTGGTTACCTGCACCGGCTTGCCCGGGGCGTATCGATCCAGGAACCAATGAACCAGCATGGGAATGTCGGTCCGGCGATCACGCAGGGCAGGAAGATGCACGGTGACCACGTTGAGGCGGAAGTACAGATCCTTGCGGAAAGTGCCGTTGCGGTATGCGCTCTCCAGATCCCGGTTGGTGGCTGCAATAATGCGCACCTCCACCTTGACCTTCTGGTTGCTGCCGACTGGTCGCACTTCCTTTTCTTGTAGGACGCGCAGCAGCTTGGCCTGCATTTCAGGAGGCAATTCTCCAATTTCGTCGAGAAAGATGGTACCGCTGTGGGCAGACTGGAAGAGTCCCTGCTTGGACTTAAGCGCTCCCGTAAACGCTCCCTTTTCGTACCCGAAAAGTTCGCTCTCAATCAGGGTTGGCACCAGCGAGCCGCAATCCACCGCGACAAAGGGGCTGTTCGCAAACGATCCCCGGAAGTGGATGGCACGTGCGACCAATTCTTTTCCCGTCCCGCTCTCGCCCGTAATCAAAACGGGAGTGCGCGTATCCTTCAAACGGGAGATCATGCGCAGAACGTCCTGAATTTTGGCCGATGCTCCGACGATGCCGTGCAGTTCGGTTTCCGTCTCGGTGCGCTCGCGCAGGAATTGGTTCTCTTCGACCAGGCGGACTTTCTCCGCCATACGGCGCAGAAACAGGCGAAGCTCTTCCAAGGGCGAAAAAGGCTTGGTGATGTAGTCGTAGGCGCCCAGCTTCATGGCCTGAACAGCGGTCTCAATGGAACCATGGCCGGTCATGACGGCGACCTCGGTGCGTGGCAGCAATTTCTTAACCGTCTCCAGGAACTGCAACCCCGACATGCGGGGCATAACCATGTCGGTAAGAATTATGTGGGCCGGCTGCTCCTCCAACAAGGCCAGCGCAGATTCGCCGCTATCGGCTTCCATACAGGCAAATCCTAACGACTGGCCGATGGTGGTGCAGAGACGGCGAATACTTTGCTCATCATCTACGACCAAAAAGCGGATTTTCAGATCATCACTCACTGCGGTTTCCCCAACGTTTTCTCCACCACGGAAATAAACTGGTGGACGCGGAAAGGCTTCTCGACACAGGGCGCCCCCGTCTGGCGAAGGGTATCTACGGTTTCATCGTTGGCAACATCGCCCGTGATAAACACGATTCGGGAAACCAGTTCGGGGCGGTGCCGCGCGATCCAGGTGTGGACATCGGCTCCGTTGACTCCGCCGGGCGTGCGCATGTCAGAAACGATGCCCAGAAAATTCCCCGAGGCGAGCACCCGCAGGGCTTCGACTCCCGACTCGCAGCAGACGACTGGATAACCTCCACGTTCCAGCGCAGCTTGCACGTAAGCCATCACCGACGGCTCGTCCTCAATCAGGAGGACCGGGAGGGTTTCAGCTTTCGTCATGGAACTGGTCATCTCTGCGCAACTCCCGCGGAAGCGCTCATGGTGGCGGCTTCGGAAGCTGCCGGTAAGCGCACGATGAAAGTGGCGCCCGGTCCGTCTTCGTGGTTGTGGCAGAAGATCTCGCCGCCATGCTCACGCACAATTCCGTAGCAGATACTTAGCCCCAGGCCGGTTCCCTTACCGACTTCTTTGGTGGTGAAAAACGGGTCAAAAATGCGGTCGGGATAGACGATGCCGGGGCCGTTGTCACGGAAGGACACTTCGGCAAAACCGCCCGCGGTCGAGGTCCCTATCTCGACGCGGGGGGGACGCCCGGTTTCCCTCACCGCGTCGTAGGCATTGTTAATGATGTTTAGGAATACCTGTTGCAACTGATGTGAGTCGCCTATTACCTCCGGCAGGTCGCTGCGGTACCTCTCCACCACTTCAACCCCGTGGCTGGAGAAATCGTAAGCCCGCAGCTTAATGGTGCGGCTGAGGATGCTGTTAAGTTGCACCGCCTGGCGCTGAGGCGGCATCTGGCGCGCGAAGCTGAGCAGGTTCTGCACGATTTGCTTGGTGCGCTGCGCCTCCTGAAGAATGACCCGCAGATCTCTCTTGGCGGCATCGGGGAGTTCAGGATTCTCCATCAGCAGGTCGGCGAAGCCGAGAATGGCAGTCAGAGGATTGTTGACTTCGTGCGCCACGCCGGATACCAATTGGCCCACCGCCGCCATCTTTTCGGTATGCATGAGTTTGGCATGCAGAATCGCAGCGTCGGTGATGTCGGTCATCACCACGACGATGCTGGAGACGTGGCCCTGCTCATCCCGCATCGGACTTAGGTTGACGGAAAATTGGCCGGTGCGGCCATCGGCGCGCATGACCGGAAGCTCAAGGTTGTCCACCTGCTGGCCGCAAAGGGTGGCGGAGAGCGCATCGTGCATGGCAGAGCGGCGGGCGGGGGCAATCAGTTCCATCAGCGGGCGGCCCAGCAACTGCGGCTGTTGATAGCCTCCTGCCTCGTACCAGCGCCGGTTGGCGTAGCTGATCAGACCGGCGGTGTCGGCCACCAGAATCAGGCTCTGGGTGTTGTTGAGGATCTTGCCGGAGAAATCGCGCTCGCGCTGCAGTTCGGCTTGGAAGTTCTTGAGGTCGGTGATGTCGAGCATGAGGCCGCGGCATTGCGTCAATCGGCCCTGGGCGTCGCGAACCGCGAAAGCATTCATCAACACGTGGATAAGGGAGCCGTCTTTGCGACGCAGAGTCTCGTGATAATTCCGTAGAACGCCGCGCTGTTCCATCAACTGGGTTAGCTCGCGGCGGCGTTCCGGCGAAGAATAAATCTGGGCCGGCACTTCCGCCTGCAGCAACTCTTCCCGGCTCTGGTATCCCAGCATCCGAACCAGGGCCTCGTTCACTTCAATGAAGCGGCCTTCGGGGCTGGTGAAGAACAAACCTTCCTGGATGTTATCGAACAGCTCGCGATAGCGGCGCTCCGCCTCGCGGCGGTCGGTTATGTCTTTCAATACGTGGATGGTCTGAAGGCTCTCACTCTCACTGGCGTGAACCCGCGAGGTGGAAACCAGGTAGGTGCACTCCAGCACCGGCTGTACGAAGTCGTCCGGTCCTTCCACGTCGCTGCGGCAGAACGGGCAGCAGCGCGGTGCAATATCGGGAGCTACGGACATCAGGGCGCTCATGCTGATGCCGATGAGCTCCGGCGGGGGTACGCCGACGAATTCCGCCAGGGAGCGGTTCACGCGCAGCACCCTGTGGTGCTCGTCATGGACCACGATGAAATCTGAGAGGGCGTCAAAGATTTCCGACCAGTGGCGATTGGCCTGGTCCATGCGGGTGAACAGGCGAGCATTCTCCAGAGCGACGGAAGCTTGGCCGATGATAGCCTGGAGGAGTTGCTCATCGTCGTGATTGGTGGCGTGTCCAAGGTTGGCCAGGCAAAGCAGGCCGACCAGTTCACCGTCGGTTCCCCTCAGCCGAGCTACGGTAAGGTCATTCCAACCGAGCGAGGAAGCCAGGGGACCCAGTAACTCATTGGCGGGAGCGGAAAAGATAGGATGTCGGTGTTCCAGCAGCAGGCCAGATAAGGCAACATTCAGACGACGTACCAGAGCAAGGTCATTGCTCCCAGTACCTTGCAGGACCACGGTCTCGAGCTTCGAATCCTGGTGAAGGGCCAGGGCGGCGGCATGGGCGTCCAGCATCCCGGCAACGCGGGAAACGAACCGCCTGGCGAACTCGGGCAGCCGGAGCAGCGAACTGCTTTCCAGAGCCAGGCTCATCAGCGCTTCGGACCGGCGGCGGTGCTGCTCGGAAAGGTGGAGATTGCGCTTCATCTCGAGCGCGACGGCCGCCTGCCCGGCCAGGATGGTAGCTTTCGCGGCCAAGTCTTCGCTGAAGAACTCTGGATCGGAATCGTGCAGGAAGACCGTCGCCCCGATTACTTCCCCGGAAACGATTAAGGGGGCAGCCATGATCGAGCGCGCGCGGTATTCCCGCTCCATGGAGTAGCGTTCGGCGTCCACATTGTTGAGGTAAACCGTCTTACGGCTACGAATCGACTCCAACGCGACAGCGCTGGGTCCCGTCTTGAGGCTTAGCCGGGTGCCGCGAAACTCATCGGCCATCAGCCCGTCCGCCTCGATACCGACAAGTTCATCCGGAGAAACAACCTGCCAGAAATAGCTGCCGCTTGCCTGGAAGAATTCCCGCGTGGTTTCACAGAAAAAGCGAAGCAGAGACTTGGTGTCGTGTCCTTGAGCGGCGGCTGCGGACAATCGCAGCAACAACTCTTGAAAAGATTGACCGGGGCGGGAACCAGGATCGTCAACCGCCGTGAAATTTCCAGAGTGCATAGGCCGGTTAGCCGTTTCTACCAGGGACCGATCGGACGTAACACGATGGGGGGATAAGGGGAACGTACCTCGTCATCTCAATTTGAGTCAAGCAAATACGACCAAAGGTGTCGCAGAATGAAATCCTTGGGATTAGGCCGGTTGGAGCCCAAACGTCTCAAGCTGAGAGATATCCGTCGCTACCAGGCGCCGCTTGAGACGCTGCGGCCCCCCCCGGCTTGAGATCAAACACCCTCCTCGTCCCTCTAAATCATTGTCGAAACGCTACTTATATGTCCCTTACACAAACAGCGGGCCCGGCCGAGAGGGTGGCATCGACCGTGCACCTATAGCAATGGGTCTCTCTGGAGGGAGGACTTGAGTTCCTGCGAGCCCGGCACAGTTGCCTGACAACCAGCCGGTTAGCGGTGCTGGTCTGCCTCTCGGTAGGCCCGTCGGCGTGTGGTGAAGAAATGGAAATTTGAGCCCGCTGAGCACGAAATACCGCGGGGTTGGAAGTCACATTCGAGTCGGAAGGTCAGTGATGAAAAGCAAGATTGGGATTTGGGCGGGGGTGCAGCAATGACGATCAGCAAGAAACTTTATGCCAATTTTGGGGCCGTCCTTGCCATGGTCGTGGTGCTGTTGCTGGTGAACTTGGTTGCGGTGCAGAGGGAGCATTCGACCAAAGCCGCTGCCCAGCAGTCCATGGAGATGTCAGACGCCACCGACCACGTGCGCTTCCAGATGATGCAGAACCGGCTGTTCCTGAGCAATTACCTGCTGAGCGGCGATACTCGGGAGACGGAGCGGATGACCGAGGGATTCCGGCTGCTGGTTGAACACCTCAGGCAGGCGATGTCCCTGACGAACTCGAATCAGCAGAAGATGGCTCTGCAGAGAGTCCAACAGCTGGAACAGTCCTGGTACAACGAGTTTGCCTTGCCGCTGATTGAGAAGCGCAAGCAAGTGGACGCGGGCAATGTCACCGTGGCCGAACTGCAGATTTTCTATCTTCAGAAGGATGCTTCCTCCTGGGTTAAGAACTCCACGGACACGCTGGATGTAGCGGACCAGGAGACTAAGAAAACGGTCGAAGAACGGCGACTCTCTGATGAGACGGCAACCACCGCGACCAGCACGGTGTCCCTGGTCAGCACCCTGATCGCTCTCAGCTTGGGCTTATTCATCGCCTACAGCACCGCTAAAAGTATTACCGAACCTTTGTACAACCTCATGGGTGTCGCTCAACAGATCGGAAATGCCGGCGAACTGGATCACAAGATTGATATTCAGCGGCAGGATGAGATTGGCGAACTGGCCCGGAGCTTCAATGCGATGGTCAAGTATCTGAGGGAAACGGCGGCGGTATCGGAAGCCATTGCGGGCGGAGATCTGACGGTAGAAGTACAGCCCCGTTCAAAAAGCGACACCCTCGGTCATGCCTTTCAGAAGATGGTCGAAGGTTTGCGCAGCCTGGTGAAAAACGTGCGCGACGCTTCCAGCCAGGTGGCCAGCGCTTCCGGACAAGTGGCAGGAGCCTCCGACGAATCGGCCAAGATCAGTTTGCAGGCATCCTCCGCTATCGATGAAGTCACCAGCACCATGCACGAGATGAGCGTAAACGTGCAAAACATGGTGAAGAGCACGCAGACCCAGGCGTCGAACGTGAGTGAGACTTCGGCTTCCATCGACCAGATGGTGGCTTCGATTCAGCGCGTCGCCGACACCGCCAAAGTATTGCTCGACATCTCCAACCGCTCGCGCGAAGAAGTGCATAACGGCATTGCCACGATGGAAAAGGCAACCGACGGCCTCAATCGGATCAACACGACCATCCAAAGTTCGGGTGAAATCATCGATGTGCTCGGGCAGAGAGCGGATGATATCGGCAAGATCATCGAAGTCATTGACGACCTGGCGGAGCAAACAAACCTGCTCGCTCTGAACGCAGCGATTGAAGCGGCTCGCGCGGGCGAACACGGACTGGGATTCGCGGTCGTGGCCGACGAAGTCAGAAAGCTGGCCGAGAAGTCGGCACAATCTACCAAGGAAATTTCCGAGCTCATCCAGAGTATCCAGAAGGAAGCCCGCAAGGCGGTGGAGAACATGGACCGCAGTACGGGCATCGTGAATGAAGGCCTGGAGTTGGGTGGCGAGTTGAATGGCGCGCTCAAGAAAATCTCCAGCGTGGTGACCGAGGTCTACAAATTCGCGCAGGAAATCGGGGCGGCGACAAATGAGCAATCACACGGATCGTCGCAGATTGCACGCGCCACGACCCGGCTGAATGAAATTACCCACGAGATCAACTCCGCCGTAGAAGAACAGGCTTCGGGCGCGCAGGCCGTCGTCAAGGCTATGGAGCGGATGCGGGAACTGATCCAGCGATCCACCTCCGGCTCGACCGAATTGGCAGCTTCCGCGGAGCAGATGTCCAAGATGTCACGAGATCTGCTGTCCTCCATGCACCGCTTCATCATCGACAACATCGGTGACTATGACGGCAGCCTGAAGCAAGAGAAGACTGGCAAGGCGTCGCGGGCTGCCATGGCGTCACATTCGTAGGCTCAGGAAATTTTCATGAACCGCGAGTTGCACATTGTCGGTTTTCAGGTGGGGCGCGAGACCTATGCTGTCCCGATTGCCTCGCTCCATGAAATCGTCCGCCTCACGGAAATTACTGCCGTGCCGGATGCGCCGGAATACATCGAGGGGGTCATTAACCTGCGGGGAAAAATTGTGTCGGTGATCGATTTGCGCAAACGGTTTGGAGAAAAGCAGATCGTAACCAACCACAAAAAGAACCGGATCCTGGTGGTGGAGTCACACGGGCGGCTGACGGGGCTAATCGTGGATTCCGCCTCCGACGTAATCAAGATTCCGACCGAGGACGTAGAACCAGCGCCGACAGTATTTCAGGATGGTGGTCTGAATTGCGTCACCGGATTGGGGAAGTACAAGAACCGCCTGATCGTGCTTCTGGACATGAACAAGCTCCTGCAACAGAGCGGCTCGAAACGCGAGGAAAAATCCGCCGAGGCGAAGGGAGCAGCCGCCGGCCAACAAGCCTGACAACGACATGAGCACACCCGCCGTACCGCCACCATTGACGGATGCCGAACTGAGGCTGCTGCAGACGCTCGTATACCAGGAATGCGGCATGCATTTCGATGAGCGCCGCACGCATTTTCTGCAGGACCGCTTGCTGCGCCGCCTGCGGGAATGCCAGCTGGACTCCTTCTATAGCTACTACCGGCTGTTGATCAGCGATGACGGCAAGCAGGAACTGGCCCGCCTGCTCGAGAACCTGACCATCAACGAGACCAGTTTCTTTCGCAACAAGGCGCAATTGGATCTGTTCCACAAATTCATCCTGGAAGACATTCTGCATAAGAAGCAGGCGCGGCGGGATTTTTCATTGCGTGTGTGGAGCGCGGGTTGTTCGACTGGCCAGGAACCATACACCATGACGATGCTGATCTGCGATGCCCTGGCTTACTACTATCTGCGCAATCCCCTGCCCATGCCAGAGGTTTACCCCAGGCCGCTGGTGCCTCCGCCATGGAAGGTCGAAGTCATGGCCTCCGACATCAGCTACTCGGTTTTGCGTGCCGGGCAGGAAGCTAGCTACAACGAATCGCAGATGTCCAGCGTGGATTACAGCTACCGGCTGCGCTACTTTAACAAGATCGGTGACCGGTACGCAGTGAAGAAGACTGTGAAAGAGATCGTCCACTTTGACTTTCACAACCTGAAGACGGAGTTCCTGCCGCAGCGCAACGACGTGATCTTTTGCCGGAACGTGATGATGTACTTCGATGAGGCTGAGCAGAAGCGGCTGGTCGATAAGTTTTACCGTTGCCTGAATCCAGACGGTTATTTATTTGTCGGGCATGCCGAAAGCCTGCTGGGGCTGACCGACAAGTTCGCGATGGTGCATCGCAACAACGGGACCGCGTATCAGCGGGTTGAGGAGAATATTTGAGCAGCCCTTCCGATGACCGGACTGTGGAACTGCGTGAACTCTTCTTTGAGACCGCACAGGAATTAATCCAGGCGCTCAACGAAGAGGCGCTGAAGCTCGAGAAGAAACCGGGCGACCGCGAAGTATTACGCAGCATCCGGCGGATCGTGCATACCCTGAAGGGAGACGCGGCGGCGTGTGGGTATCGCGAGCTGAGCGAGTTGGCTCATGAGTTCGAGGATGTGCTGGCGCTGGAAACCGGCTCGACCGAGCATGACGAGATTGCCGAAGTTGCCTTGGCGGCTGCGGATGTCTTTGCGGCCATGATCGACGCCTATCGCAAGAAGAAGAGAGTTCCTTCCGCACAGACCCTGCGGGCACGCATCCACAAGCTGGCTGCGCAACCCGCTAAGACGCGGCGCAAGAAATCCTCTGCAAGCCTCCACTTCGCATGGAGCGAGTATGAACGGGTGGCTATCAGCAACGCTTTGAGCCAGGGAAAGAACGTTTTTAACATTGCCGCGCAAATTGACTCCGCCTGTGCCATGCCGGTCGCGGCTCGGCAGTTGATTCAGAATGCCCTGAAAACCGCAGGCGAGGTATTGGCCATCCGTCCAGAGCCCGGAGCACGCGATGCCGCCAGACTGGTGGAAGCAGCATTGAGCAGCCAGTTCGCTCCGCAAGAGATCGAGGCGAAGTGTCTCATTCCGTCCATCGTCAGCAAGGTGACCGTGGACGTGGTGCATGCGCCCAAGCGGGCCAAAAAAACGGCTGCCGAAGCGGCGCCAGAGGAGGCGGAGGCGCCTTCACCAACTCCAGAAGACCTGGGCGAGAGCCTGCCCGCTGCTCCTGCCCCCAGCGGTCTCGCAGAGAACATCCTACGCGTGGATGCGGAGCGCATCGACAATGTGCTCAACCTGGTGGGCGAACTCATTATCGGAAAGTCCATGCTGCACCAGGTGATAAACGAATTTGTGAGACTCCATCCCAACGACGCGTTGCGCAACAAATTCGCCGACACCATGGGTTTTCAGGCGCGCGTCCTCAACGATCTCCAGCGCGCGGTGATGAAAATCCGCATGGTACCGGTCGAGCAATTGTTCCGCCGCTTTCCGAGGATCGTGCGCGACGTGGCGCGACAGTGCGGCAAAGAAGTGGACCTGGTATTGACTGGACAGGAAACCGACCTGGACAAGAGCATCCTGGACGCGATTGCCGAACCGCTTACCCACATGATACGCAATGCCATCAGCCATGGCATCGAACCCGCGGAAGAGCGGCAACGGATGGGCAAGAGTCCCAAAGGAATTCTCCAATTGGACGCCTACCATCAGGGCAACCAGGTCATTCTGGAAGTCAGAGACGATGGACGGGGTATCAACGCGCCCCGAGTTCGGGCCAAAGCCATCGAGATGGGGCTGGTCACACCCCAGGAGGCCGCGCGGCTGAGCGACGTGGAAGCCCTGGATTTCATATTTCGTCCTGGCTTCAGCACCGCCGAGGAAGTCACTCAAATCTCCGGACGTGGCGTAGGCATGGACGTAGTGCAGAGCGTTCTGCAGCGCATGAAGGCCAGCGTCAGCGTCGAGACCGGCGCCGGTGAAGGCACGACTTTCCGGCTGAAACTGCCGCTCACCTTGGCCATCATCAAGGCCTTGATGTTCATGGTTGAGGAGCGCCTGTATGCCATCCCACTGAATGCCGTAGCCGAAATTGCGCGCGCGACAGAAGAGCAAGTACATCACGTGGACAATCACGAAGTGCTGTCGTTGCGCAATCAGACTCTGCCGCTGGTGCGGCTCGGCCATCTCCCCTCCGAAGGACCCGGGAAATCCTACCCCAGGTTCTTTGTGTTGGTGATCAACGTCGGCGAAAGGAAATTCGGGCTCATTGTGAACGGCCTGGTGGGCGAGGAAGAACTGGTTATCAAAGCCCTCGACGATCAAGTCGTGGCGACCGACCTGGTGAGTGGCGCGTCCATCCTGGGCGACGGACGAGTCGTACTGATCCTGAACCTGGCGGCGATCGTGGAGCGCATGAGCCGGATGCGTCCCGAAAAAGCGGGTGCGGTGTTGTCCGGACTGTTGTTTCAGCATGGGGAATCGATGTCACGAAAAACTGGTGATTCAACGGGGGTGCAGGCATGAGTTCCCCAGTGAAAGTCCTAGTCGTCGACGATTCCGCGCTGATGCGGAAATTGATCCCGCAAGTCATCGAGAAGGACCGTTCCATCCAGGTAGTTGGGACGGCGATGGACGGAAATTTCGCGCTCAAGAAAATCGAAGAGTTGCAGCCGCAGGTCATTACTCTGGATCTGGAAATGCCAGGACTGAATGGGATAGACACCTTGAAAGCGGTCATGCGGAAGCATCGGATTCCGGTAATCGTAGTCAGTTCCCATACGACGGCAGGGGCATCGGTCACCCTAAAGGCGCTGGCGCTCGGAGCCTTCGATTTCGTGGCCAAGCCGCAGGACGTTTCCGCGCACATGCCAGATATTGCCAACGAGTTGATCGGCAAGATCAAGGCGGCCGCGCTGAGCAAGGGAATAAAGGTTCAGCCGCTCGCGGAGAACCTGAAAGGAATCGCAAAGCCGGCCGCGGGTCCGGATCAGGAGCCGACCAGGGTAATCGCTATCGGGATTTCCACGGGCGGCCCCAACGCCCTGCAATACATGCTTTCGCAATTGCCGGGAGACTTTGCAGGCACCATCGTGATCGCGCAGCACATGCCCGAAGGCTTCACCGAGATGTTCGCGCGCCGGCTCGACGAATGCTGCTCCATCCGGGTGAAGGAAGCGGCTTCGGGTGATTTGCTGGTGGCCGGGCGCGCGCTGATCTGTCCGGGCAACCGGCACATCAAAGTTAAGCGACTGCCGCTGGGAGAAGTGGCTGTGCTGTCGGACGAAGCACGCGTCAATGGGCACCGTCCATCGGTCGATGTACTGTTCCGCAGCCTGGCCGACGAGTTCGGACCTCGCGGCGTCGCCGTACTGATGACGGGTATGGGCGACGACGGCGCTGCCGCTTTGGGCGCGGTGCAAGCCGCAGGCGGAATGACAATCGCCCAGAGCGAGGATTCCTGCGTGGTTTTTGGTATGCCCAAAGTGGCCATCGAACGGGGTTTTGCAACGCGAGTGGTCCCTCTGGAGGCGCTGTCCGCCACCTTGCAGGCCCAGTGCGGCACCGAGCGCCGGCGCGTCATCAGCGCTGTAACCGCCGAGCCGACCAAGACCGCTGGCGCGGGACGGAATTGAATTTTTGACCGGAGCTGCATTTTTGGCGGAGCCGGCAGTCGTGAGGAATGAAAGGTCGAAGGAGGGTGGTATGGAGCAGTTCTCAGCAGTGAAACACAAAGACGGGCAGCCCATCCGGTACCTGATCGTGGATGACTCAGTCTTCGCGCGCAAGAACCTGGCGCGCATGATCGAATCGTTCGGCGGACAGGTAGCGGGCGAAGCCGGAGACGGTTGCACGGCCATCACCGAGTACGAGCGGACCAATCCTGACATCGTGCTCATGGACATCACCATGCCGCAGATGGAAGGAATCGAGGCGGCCGAGCGCATCGTGCGCTCGCACCCGAGCGCGCGCATCGTTATGGTGTCCTCGGTGGGTTATCAGGACAATATCGTGGCGGCGCTGCAACGGGGTGCGCGGCACTTTGTGCAGAAACCGGTCAAGCCGGAAGTGCTCTACGAGGTGATCAAGTACGTGCTGGGCGAAGACGCCAGCGTGGCCAGTGCCGCGGGAGCGGGAGCGTAAACCATGCGGATGGAGCTGATCCAGCCATTCATCAACGCGGCCGACGCCGTGCTGGCTGACAGCCTGCAGTGCTCGACCTCCATCGGGAACCTCAGTATGGAAGAAGAGGGCTACCGACGACATGGGGTGGCGGCGCTGATCGCGTTGTCGGGCGATATCGAAGGGCGCATTATCTTCGACGCCGACCCACAGACCGCGATGCGCGTGGCCAGCCGCATGGCAGGGGAAGAACTGCCCTCGTCGGAGCAGCTGATGCGCGAGACGGTCTGCGAGCTTGCCAACCAGGTCATCGGAAATGCGATCACCGCGCTCAATGACCAGGGTTTCCACTTCCGCGTGCATCCGCCCGAGGTCCACACCTCGGAGCGGGGCGACAAGAGCAGCGAGGATACCGAGGCGCTGGTCATGTGCATTGAGACCTGCAGCGGCAAGGTATTCATGAATGTTGCGCTGCGCTACAACTGGCGCCGCCAGGAAGAACGGGCGGCGGTGGTTGGTGGATAAACATTTCTCGCAAGCACGTGTGGGGACGGGCGCCTCGCCCGTCCAGGCGGAAAGAGCTCGGCGCCCGATCACGGCACGAGTAGCTTCGGCTGTCAGCTGTATGCTTTTCGCTTTGGCTTTCAGGTTGTAGCTTCTAGCACTGGCCACTATTCACTGACACTGACCACTCAATCCCCTTTCCCCTTGTCGTTCCGACTGCTTCCAGTTGTCATTCCGAGCTCCATCCGCTTGTCAAGCCAAGCGAGGAATCTGCTTTTGCCGAAACGCAGTCACGGACCTCACGAACGTCGATCCGTGCTCATCAGCACCCGAAACGGGGGCGCGAACCTGGGGCACCCGACACCTAGCCGAAATAGGATTGGCCGCGTGGCTAACGAGGAAACCTCGTTAGTTCATTGACTTCTATGTTCTCAAACAAAAAAGTCTGGCCCGTCCCCAGCGGTCCCTGGTTTGTGCCAGACCATCCGCCATCCGTTCCCACTAGGATCGCATTGATCTTGTAGCCGCCGGCATTGGAGCAGACCACAGCACCAGAGTAGGTGTTGTAGAAGGTGGCAGGGCAGATTTGAGACGTATCCCAGCGCAGTCCCGCGGTGTCTGTGGCGAAATTCCCGGTGGACAACCATGTGTTCTTGGTTGGGCAGTCGGCAAACGCGGGGTAAGTGCCAAGATAGACATTAATTTGCGGTAGGCTGCCCGTTTCGGTGCCGTTCGAAACCACTATGCTGAATCTCGGCGAACCTCCTCCGAAGCAGTTGCTAGTCGCAGCGCCATCATCAACGTAATACATGGTTTGAAGATTTGTGAGCTGGTCCAGGGTCGCCCCTCTGAGGGGATACATAACCATGTATCCGTAGGTGAAGGTTCCATCGGCGAAGCAAGTTGGATAGCCTGATCCGCAAACGGACTGCTCATACAGGACCGCTCCGCCCCCGCCTGGGGGATCGCACGGGTCGCGCGGTTCCAATAAATGTTCCGTACCCGTTGGGAGCTGGCGGGGTGGGATCGGAAACGCTGCTTTCAAGAATATTTTTCGTTGAGTACACGCTGCCGGTTGCGGTCCCTAGGGTCAAGGTTCCGGTAGACCAATCGTAGTTGTAGGACATTGAGGTGGTGAGCGGGCTGAAGTTGACGCCGATGGCATTGACTGGCACCGACTGAGCTGGTGCCGGTCTTACCGCCACGACAGACGCTACGGACCCGAGCACAATGACTGAAACGAACAATCTCGCCATATATCGCCTCCAAATTGCAGTTGATTGACCCAGTGACTGGAGTGTCTGCCACTACACAGAGCAGTTAGTCGCGGAGCGGGAGACCAACAGTGTGAATAGGAACTTTCCGCAATCGGGTTCCCGCGGTATGCCCATTCTAGGAAAAGACCTGAGTGGGTTCAGCGGCCCGAAGATTGGGCCTGGAGCAGTTTTCGTCATTATGCGAGCGTCAGCCGGGCGCGGTGGAGATCGAGTCGCAGTGGACGGCGCGCAAGCGAGAGCAAGCTGGAGTTTTCCTCACCGTGAGGACCCGATCATGCGAAGAAAAACTCCCGCCCAAGCGGAGCTTGGACGGGGCACCCTCGTGAAGTTGTCAAGCCCCTCAGAACCTCGAATCTGCGTCTAACTTCCTGATCCATCTCTGGATATTTTCCCGCAGCCCATGTCCGATTTACCCTGCTAGGAAGCTCATACTGGAAAGAGGGGACGTGTGTCTCAGGCTGCTGCGAGTTTCTAGCTCCTGGCCTCTAGCTCTTTTGAAAATTTGGTCGGCATTCGAGACTTCGCCGCATCCCTGGAAATCGTTCAGATTTAAGACAGCAGGCCCCTCGACTGCGCCGCCTGACTCGTGGACGACAGGTGGCTGGCGCCGTCTGGAACTGCAGCAGCTTTGGCCATTACCCAGGTTAGCACCGGATAAAGACAAAAACGCGGACACGAACGTCCGCGCCACGCAAAGCTTGGCAAGCTCTATTTCTGGTCTGAGTACCTCATGCAGGTCTCGTTGCCCTTTGAGTCAATCAGGATCTGAATGCATCGACGCTCGGGCGGCGGAGCTTTCACTCGCACTGGAGCCGGGCGAGGCGGCGCAACCGGAGGAGTGTAGCGAGCAACCTCTGGCTTCGAGCCGCCGAAATAAAAGACCGGACCGAAGCTAACCCGGATGTTGTTAAGAGGCACTCCGGATTTGGAGGGGCGGATGTAATCCGCTGCGGTTGCCACCCCGAAGCGATGCGAGAGACGGAAAGTTGTGCCGCCGCCAATTGCGAACGCGAAGGCGTTAGCCGGTGCGCTCGCTCGACCGGCGGTGGGGTCCGTGTAGGTCGCGTTAATGCGATATAAACCTAGCAAGACGTGAGCGTACTGAGTGAGATGTCCGATATTGTAGCTAATTCGAGGCCCACCCATGACGGTTAGGCTGGAGAGGCCAAGCTTGTCACCGGCAACAGCGAAATTCTTGTAACTTTTGCTGTCTCGGCCGAAGTCTGCCTCCGCGCTGAGTCCTCGATAGAACGTAAAATTACTAGAAGTGTGAAAGCCCAAAAAGTTCTGACGGGGCGCGGACGTGGCCGGCAGGCCGAGAAAGTTGCTGAAGTCAAAGCTCTCCCACTGAAAGCCGCCGTAAACCTCAGCAGCAGGCAGAGAGGGCAGGTGAGCGCCGGCCGGTGAGCTCGCGGGAACCACCGCTTGTGAGAAAGCAACCACGGACAGCGCACAAACAACAAGCAACAACATGATGTGCCGGTTCACGATGAGTCCTTTTTGGAGCACGTAGCTCGTTAGAGGCCCGTTGGACGGACCTATAGGGGAAGCCAGACTATAACAACGCATCTCCCTTTTGTCTCATCACGTTAGACGCGACACAAAAGTAACCAAAGCAGCTCCAAAGGAAGGTTTAGCAAGGGCTGGCAGGTAAGCCCACCATCCTGGGGGAGTACGATACCCGTCTGCCACACAGTCGAATGGCTCTCCCACGCTGAAAAAAAAATTAGGATCCAGGCAACTACTTAGGTCGAAAGTGCAACTACAGCGCTCCGGGTGCACTCTCCAAGATCGGCCCCCAGGTCCCAGCTTTTGCCCGACGCGTCTGACGTGGCGCCCCTCTGCAGGCCATCGGGACTTGGAGTGGTTTGCCCGCCCCCCAATCAAGTTTTTCCAAATCAGAAAAGTAGTGCAAGGAGATTAAGCAAATGAGATTTGCATGGCGGGTAATTGCAGCGGTGACTTTGATGATGGGTGCGGCTCTGGTTCTCCTGATGAACTTCGATTCGGTTTCGGCGCAGATGCCTGGCTTCAGTAAAAACCAAGAATTGCCTTTACCGGACTTGGCTCCGGTCGGCGGTCCGAGCGGACCGGTGGCCTTCGTGGTGCGAGGCCTGGAGCCAAGTGTGCGCACAGATTCGCAAGGCACGGTGTATGTGTCTTCGATTCGCGGCGTGCCGGGAGGCACAGACCTGCATCGCTGGTATCAAGCTGTCGATGGGCCACCGAATGCCGATGGAACACTTCCCTTCAAGTACGAAGGCCAGCCGGACAACTGCGGGATTCTGACCAACGGCTGCGCGAACAATGTCGGTAATACAACTAACCCCGGAGTTGCTCCAGGCGGCGGTGATGTGGACATCGCTGTGAACACGCCGGCTCCGGGGACCAACGTCCCAAATCTGGGTGTGGTCAGCCTGTCACTGGCTCCCGGAGTCACCGCCGCACACTCGACCAACCGCGGAGACAGCTTCACCACCCCCAATGTCGTTGCTGCCTTCATCCCCGGCGACGATCGCCAATGGATCGATGCAATCGGTTCCAACCTCATCTACCAGAACTACCACGATGTCGCTACCTTCAACATCGAGGTGCAGCGCTCCAATGATGGTGGCCAGACCTATGTCAACGGCTTCGGTGAGGCGATTGACGCCCAGACGTTTCCCAAAGCGGGTAACGTGACCCTGACGTCCACGGCCAATGTCGCAGGGCGAATCCAGGTGGACCGCAGTTCCTGTTCGACACGCGGCAGCCTGTATCAGATTTTTGTCGCACCCGACAGCGTTTCTGAGAACACCGGCGGAATGCCAATGCGGTCGGTGTATGTCGGGGTTTCGAATGATGTGAATAACGGCCAACGGGTGTTCACCTTCACGGACCACAAGGTGTACACCAGCCCTGCCGCCTCGCTTGGAACTGCCAATGGTACCGACAACATCTTTCCGGCGATGGCAGTCGACAACCTCGGATATCTCTACGCGGTGTGGTCGGATAACTCCAACATCTTCTTGTCATCGTCCGGCGATCAGGGAAAGACCTGGAGTGCTCCGGTCCCGGTGAATCAGGCGCCGACCACCGGGAACGCGAATGTTCTCCCCTGGGTGGCTGCTGATGCGAACGGTCACGTGGTGGTGGTGTGGATGGGCGACGACATGGCAGGCAACTCCAATGATCGAGCAACGCTTGAGCCGGGTCATCCCGCAAAGCAGGGAGCGGCCTGTAACAGCGGGAGCACCTGCATGCAAGGGTGGGCACAATGGAACGTGTACATGGCGGAAAGCCTCAACGGACACAGTTCGACGCCTACGTTCACGCAATCGCAGACCAGCGATCACGTCATCCACCGGGGCACGGTGTCCACGGGTGGCTTGGGCGGAGGTGCGGACCGGAGTCTGGCCGACCTTTTCCAGGTGTCGCTCGATCCTCAGCACCGCGCCAATATGGCCTTCTCGGACGATCACAAGGTGCACTCGCTCTGCAGCCAGCTAGGCAGCGGACAATGTGGGCCCGACGATCCGCAGACCACGCGGCTGATTCGGGCCAACTTCACCCGGCAACTGCAAGCCAATGCGAACATCGTGAAAAGCGGAACCTGCGCGGCGGCATCACAGTTCGAGAGCGGCGAGCAGGAAGCGGGCGAAGGCGAAACTCAGAACAGCGACGGCTCCAAGAACGACTTCAGCTTCGTCACTTACAGCAATCCGCGAAACGGCGTGCTGCAATATGACGACAGCAGCGCCAACCTTCATTTGCGCAGTTCCAATGGCATCGCTTCTCTGAGCTTTTCCGGGAGTTGCGGAACATCTGCAGGACAAGCCAAGATCAACGGCAAATCGGGCTACACCTTCACGGCCGTGGCTTGCGATAACGGGTCGACAAGCCTGGATACGTTCGCAATTACCGTGAGCGGCCCCAAAGGGTTCACCTATAACAAAACGGGAAATCTCAGCTCCGGATTTGTTCACCTGACACCGTAGCGGACTAAATCGGAGGAGGTACCCGATGCTGAAAGCGGCGGGATGAAACGTTTAGCAATGCGCGCGAGATGCTTCGTCAAGCTGATGCTTGGCTCAGGATGACGCCATTCTAGAGTTACGGCCCGCCGGATACAAGGCGACAAATGCGATTTAGAAGCCCGTGTTCCTCGCGGACGGGGGGTTTTTTGCTTTTTTACGGACTGGCAACAACCCAGAGGGGGTTCTGCGGTGGGGGCGGCGGAAGAGGCTGACCGGGCGGTGAAGGATAGGCGCTCACGGGAGAATTGATGTTGGCGCACTGGTTAGTGACCGCATTGATGACGCAAGCGTCGTCGGACGTCCGGATCACGCTCGTACTCCCGGCATAGCAATTGGCTACGTAAACCTTGCTGCTGTCCACCGAAGAGGCGACGGAGACCGGAAATTTCCCGCCGGAAGCGGCGTTGTCGCAAACCACCCTCGACTGCAAAAGGCCGCTGCTGGTCAGATCCACCGAACCGAGGTCGATGGTTTTGGTGAGTGTATTGTCCGAGGTCCTGATAACTGCAACCTGCGAGGCAACGCAGGTGTCCGCAGGGCGGGGAGTCGAGCAGGCGCCCACCTGATAGCTGGCGACGTAGGCCCGAGTGCCATCGGTCAGGGCAGTCACCATGGCAACGGTAGAAGGAAGCGCCACACTGTTCGGGAGCACCTTAGGGGGGTTCGTAGTTGCATCCAGGATCGTGAGGCTGCCTGTGGTCGGGTTTGTGATGTAGAGCCGGTTCAAGTGGTGGTCAAGAAGCATGAAGTTCGAACCCGCCAGCAGCGAAACGGATGAGGAAGGAATCAGGGTGTCAGTGGTCGTGTCGATCACCGATAATCCGGTCTGATCCAGGACATAGAGTTTTGTGCTATCGAGGCTGGCAACCGCCCAAACCAGTCCGTTGAAGCCGAGGACATCGTTGTGACTTAGGTCAACTGTATTTATGGCTGTGATAGAGTTCGAGCCTTTGTTGACGCTATAGAGCTTGCGGGCATCGGGAGTTTCGGCCAAAACCGTAGGCTGCAACCCGACACAAATGAAGTTCGCCACCACCTCGGAGGCCGTGTTTATTACCGCTACAGAGGACGTGTTGGGGCAGATCGGTGATGTGCCGGGAAAGATTCCGCTGTTGGCCACGTACATGGTCCCGGGTTCAGTGGTATGCAGAAAAACCGGGTTCGAGTGAAAAACGGGGTTCGAACCCGAGGGCAGGGTAATAGTCGTTGCCGTGCCGATTGGACCGAAAGCGCTCGCGGGGCTGAAAGTGGTGACCGTATCGTCAGTTCCGTTCGCGAGGTAAACCCGTGCGGCGCCGGGGGACAGGATGGCCGCATGAACCGGACCCTGACCCGTTGCGACACCCAGAGAGCCTGCCGGAACTACGCCGACATTCGAGTCCCCCGAGACATCGATTTGCATTCCGCTTCCCGGATTACCGGGCGCATTCTGGCTGGCTACGATAGCGAAGTGGAAATTCTGGGGATCAGGCGAAGGACCGGGTATGGGGTTGGCGACCGGACGAAAGATGTCGCCGCACCCGGTGCAAATGAGAGACAGGAGGAGGACCGAAGCAGCCCTACGCACCATTGCCATTAGCGGCAAACCGGAAAACTCCATGTGTTCCCAGAACATTGAAAAGAATTTTCCATTTTAATGGGAAGGGAGAGAATGCGCCAGAGTGGGTAGCTTCTAGCTTCTAGCTCCTAGCTCTAATCCGAAATGCGCAGATCCTTCGCGGCTGGAGCCGCTCAGGGTGACAAGTTTGGGAGCAGCGATGACAAGCCGGGAAAGAGTGACAGCCTGAGGAACGGACGCGAAGAAAAGGTATGCTTAAGGTGTACGCTTTGGCTAAGAGCTAAAAGCTAATAGCTAGGAGCTTTCTTCACGCCCGCTTGCGGCGAGATGGTTTGCGCTCGATGCTCACCGGCTCCTGCGCCTGGGCTACGGTGGCCGCGGGTTTCTTCTTGCCTTCCATTTCCGCCAGGCTCTGTTTGAGCGCGGCCATCAAGTCCACCACCGGCGCCATCTTCTTGGGCTTCTCCACCGGCTGGACTTCCTGGCCTTCGAGTTTGGCTTCGATCAGCTTCTTCAAATTTTCCTGAAACGTGTCGTGATATTTTTCCGGATCCCACTCGCCGGCGAGCGCCTCGATGAGTTGGTGCGCTATCTTCACTTCGCCTTCCTTCAGTTCGACATCCGGACGGCCGAAGCCTTCCACTTCACGGACCTCGTCCGAGTAATACATGGTGTGCAGCATCAGGCCGCCCTCTTTGGGCCGCAGGAAAACCGTGTACTCGCGGTTGTGCATAGTGAGCTTGGCGATGGCTACGTACTGACTCTCCTCCAGAGCCTTGCTAAGGAGCGCATAGGGACGACGGCCTGCCTCCTCGGGCATCATGTAGTAGGAGGACTCGAAGTAGACGGGATCCACATCACTGGACTTCACGAATTCCAGGATCTCCATCGTCTTGGCAGTCTTGGGCTCGATCTTCTTGATCTCCTCGGGCTCGATGACAACATATTCGTCTTTGCGATATTCGTAGCCCTTCACGATCTCGTCGCGCCCAACCACGCGATTGTCGTTGGGACAAAAGAGCTGCTGCTTGATGCGACTCAAGTCATCGCGATGCAGCATGTTAAAGGAGATGCTGGAAGAACGCGCGCCGGAAAACAGACGCACCGGCATAGAGATCAATCCGAACGTCAAGTAGCCAGACCAGACGGAGGCCGCCATAGTTTTCGTACCCCACGAGTTATCGGCGCCAGAGCAACGCCGCCAAGAGTTTACCCTACAACGTAAACTTTGATGCGCCAAGAACTTCAGGGTAATCCAAGGTGAAAGCACGACGGGGTGGGTAAACTCGCTTAGCACCCCAAGATGATGGGGTCAAGGCACACGGGGAAAGGAGTTGCAGTCCGGTTCTGAAACGGCCATGCTCTTGAATGTGAAGCAGTTAGACTCAATTCTCTGGGAACAGCTGGGCACCGCTGCCACCGCCTGCCGGACAGGCGCAGCGGTCGCGGTCACGGCGGTCTTCACGGTTGTGGCCCGCGCGGCGCGCGGGGTAAGTCCCTCGGGAGCGGCAGCGGGAGCGTTGGTGAGCTTTCTTCTGTATATCAGCGCTGGGCCCGGCGCGTTCGTCGTGCTGGTTTCAGTGTTCGTGCTGGCGCTGATCACAACGCGCCTCGAGTACTCGCGAAAAGAACGCTTGGGAACGGCGGAGAGAAGCGACGGCCGCACTGCTTCCCAGGTATTTGCAAATCTGGCGGTGGGCACAGCCGCTGCCCTGCTATTCGCGATCCGAGGTGGGACGAGCTACCTGCTCGCCTTTTGCGGGGCATTGGCAGAGGCCGCAGCCGACACGGTCTCCGGCGAGTATGGACAAGCCAACAGTGAACAATCGCGACTGATTACGACATGGGAGTTGGTACCGGCCGGAACTGATGGGGGAGTTACTTTTGCGGGCACGGCGGCTGGCGGCATCGCTGCATTTATCGTGAGCGTTGTTGCTACCTCGGTTCGGTTGATTCCGTGGTCATGGGTTACGTTGTCCGCTCTGGCGGGAATTTTCGGGATGCTGCTGGACAGCGTGCTGGGCGCGTGGCTCGAGCGGAGGAGATTTATGAACAACGATACAGTTAACTTTCTCAGCACATTGCTTGCTGCGATGGCAGCTTTGCTCCTGGGGCATCTCTCATCCTAAAAAAGAATATTTCTGACAATGCCCTCAGGTTTCGTTGCTTACAAACGTAGGGTCATGTCCCGAGGTTTCTTGAACCTCCCGATTGCGGAAGAGAAAATTGTAAGGAACCTCCGAATTGATCGGTGCATCTCATTTAGCACGGCTGGTCTCGGCGAAATCATGAGACTCCGGCCAACAATGCACACGCGGAAAAAGAATGAAGTGGAAGACATTTGTTATTGGTTACGCTTTGGCGTTGGCGGTCCTTGTGTTCGCGCGACAGCATACCAGCCCGACTCACAGTTCTGGCTTCACAACCGTTCTTGATCTTACCCACGCAGTCGGCGGTAATACACCAGGCTACGAGCCGAAAGAAAAGTCGGGATTGCGTGTGAAGACGATTGCGACTCCCGGAAAAAATGGCTACTTAGCACGTGAAATTACTTTGCCGGAACATTTCGGTGCGCATATTGACGCGCCGGCACACCTTGCAAATGGGCTGTGGGCGGTAAACAAGATTCCGGCGGAACGGCTGGTGGCACCGCTCGTAGTGCTTGATGTGAGAGCCAACGTCGAGAAGAATCCCGATTACCAAGTCTCAATCGACGACATCGCCGCCTGGGAGAAAGCCAACGGGCAAATTCCGCAAGGCGCCGTGGTCATCGCCCGTACGGGATGGGAGTCACACTGGAACTCAGTTAAGAATTATCGTAACGCCGATGCGAAGGGTGTAATGCATTTCCCCGGCTACTCCACAGAAGCGGCGCGCTTCCTGGTGGAAGGACGCAACACAATCGGATTGGGGATTGATACGCTCAGCATCGATTACGGCCCGTCGAAGGACTTCCCCGTTCACGAATACACGCTGTCGCATAGTCTCTATCACCTGGAGAACGTAGCCAACCTAGGGCCGGTGCCGGAAGCAGGAGCCATGGTTGTAGTGGCTCCGATGAAGCTGGAAGGCGGATCGGGCGGGCCGGTAAGGATATTCGCTCTGGCGAAGTAATTTCTGCAGCCTCTCACAGCCGCGTTACATCTCATTTCTGTTGAGTCTCCTGTGAGACGGGGCAAGCCCCGTCTCTACCTCAATTTTCAGTGAGAACGATCCGGAGGAGCGATGAGTGATCCTCGTTACCCTATCGGCAAGTTTAACGGGCAAGCGCCGGCGAGCCCGGCAGAGCGAGAGAAATTCATCAAGGAAATTGAAGAGACGCCAGCCAAATTAAAGGCGGCGATTCACGGCCTCAGCGACAAGCAACTCGATACACCCTACCGCGACGGGGGCTGGACGGTACGACAGGTTGTGCACCACGTTCCCGACAGTCACCTCAACAGCTATATCCGCTTCAAGCTAGCGCTGACCGAAAACGAACCCACCATTAAGCCCTACTGCGAAGATCGTTGGGCGGAATTAGCAGACAGCGAACTGACTCCCGTAGAGGTTTCCGTTAACCTGCTCGATTCGCTTCACAAGCGATGGGTGCTCTTGCTTCGATCCTTGAAGCCTGACGAGTGGAAGAAAACCTTTCGGCATCCAGAACTGGGCGCCATGACTCTCGACAAGACGCTCGCTCTTTACGCCTGGCATGGAAGGCATCATGTGGCGCATGTCACTGGGTTGAGGGAAAAGATGGGATGGTAGGGAAAAGCAGTTTCTAGTTTCGAGTTTCTAGTTTCCAGATCAGGCGTCCTGTGGAGTAAGCTCACAGTCAATGCGCATAGCAATACCCAAGAAATCAGAAACTAGAAACTTGAAACTGTCTTCAGACGGGAACGTGCAGGCGCCACGCCAGGTAGCTGAAAGCCTCGCGCAACACGGCCAGCATCCGTTGCCAACCCGAGTGGGGACGCGAATCGCGACGGGGGGCGACATAGACTCGGATGCCTTCGTGCTCCAATAATTTCTGAATCCGGAAAACGTGATATTCGTCGCTGACCGCCAGGCAGCTGTGCATGCCGTTGGTGCGCATGATGACGGCCACGCGCTGTGCCGATTGTGCAGTGTCGGCACCTTGCGTTTCGGCTATTAGATTCTGCTCGGGAATGCCACGGCGCATGAGGTAATCGTGACCGACTCCGCCTTCGCTGAAGCGGGGATCCTCGCCCGCCCCGCCGGTGGTGATGATCAAAGTCGCGACGTGCTTCTGAAATAAGTCAAAGGCGTGGTCGAGACGCGCGCGGTAGACAGGTGAAGGACGTCCGTAATATTCGGCGGCACCAAAGACTATGATGGCATCTGCGGGGTGAATTTCCTGCAGACCTGCCTGGTGAACGATGCGCATGCAAACGACGGCTATAAAGAGCAAAACCAGGGCGGCTATCAGCAATAGAAGGCGAACCAACCGGTGGCTGTACCAATGCCGTTTAACGACGTAATCGTTCATCCCTGGGCGAAGAACTCTCAGAAATCTCCTGGGAAGGAATAGCGCCCTCGCGGATCACTTTCCAGCGGGCTTCGGGATCGGTGAGATCGACGATGGTAGAAGCAATTTCGCGAGGCGAGGTGCCGCCGTCTACGATGATGGAAATGCGGTCCTGCAGCTGATCTCGGACCTCGACTGCCGTCGTACATTCGCTGGCGCCGCTGAGGTTCGCCGAGGTGGCGGTGATGGGAATTCCGGCCGCTCGGACCACGGCCAGAGGAATTTTCGCAGCCGGCACCCGGAGCGCAACATTCCCCGTGTTGGCGGTGACTTTGAGCGGCACACGCGAGCCGGCGCGCACGATCACGGTCAGCGGGCCCGGCCAGAAACGCTTGGCCAATTTGTAGAACTCGTCGGGCAGGGGTTTAGCCAAATCCTCCGCTTGGTCGGTGCTTTCGATCAGCAGAGACAGCGGTTTGTGGCGGGAACGGGATTTGATTTCGTAGACGCGGGCGACGGCACGGAG
>DATEPX010000175.1:0-6192 GCA_035272945.1 Terriglobales bacterium | reverse complement strand
CTCGATGAGGAGGGGCCGGGTCTATCTGGGCACGGTACCCTCGAAGAAGCGAGTACAGCGTATCTGTCGAGCCATCAGCGACGAGACCGGGCGTGACAAAGTCTGGCAGGATTCGAAGACAGTCGTGGACAGGCTCAATCGGATGATGATCGGTTGGGCCAACTACTTCTGTCTGGGACCAGTCAGCAAAGCCTACAGTGCGGTCGACATGCACGCACACAGAAGGCTGCGTCGGTGGTTATGCGACAAACACAAAGAGCCGCGGCCGGGCTACAAACGTTTTCCGGAGGCGTCTCTGAACTCTGTGTATGGCTTGGTCCAGTTACCACACCGGACCGCGAACCTTCCGTGGGCGAAACGCGTGAGTCTTTTCCGAGAGCCGGATGCGGGAAAACTGCCAGTCCGGTTCGATGAGCGGGAACAGGAAACAGAACCAAGTCAAACCGGACTGAGGTGACGCGGCGAAAGCCCAGTCAACTAACCACCGGGAGACTACAGTCACTGCGCCTGTTCTCGACTCTACTCGCCTTAGCGCAAGCTTGCGTCAGCAAAGGGCTTGGGACGCACCACCACGGCATGCGACGGTTACGTCTGCAGAAATTGACACCCGCCGGGAACGACCAAAGTTCTAAAATCGTCCTCTAGCTAGGGCGCGCCATACCCTTTTGGTCCCTCAGGCATTAGGCACGTGCGAACAGAGGCCGTCCAGGTTTCGAACTTTCCCGAGGCTAGGACCGGTTATGCTAATGCCGCTGCAGGATGCACGTGGCGCTCGATTTCAGAAAGCTTGCCCGACCGCCTGGAGATTTCCAGGTCATAGAAGTTCTGCAAATTGAGCCGGAACTCCGCGTTGGTGTTGAAGAACCGCGCCAAGCGCAGAGCGGTCTCGGCGGTAATCCGGCGGCGCTCATGCACAATTTCGCCGATGCGGGTCGCAGGAACGTGCAATTCAAGCGCGAGCCGGTTGGTCGTCAGGTCCAGCGGCTTCATAAAATCTTCGTGGAGAATCTCTCCGGGATGGACTGGCGGCATTAGCTCTTCAGTCTTGTTCTTCCTCATGTTCTGGCACCCCCATTCCCTAATGGTCATCGACGATTTCTACGGCGTGGCAATGGCCATCCCGCCAGGTAAAGCAGATTCGCCATTGGTCATTGATCCTAATCGAGTGTTGACCTTTGCGGCTGGCACGCAACGCCTCCAATCGACGTTCTGGAGGCGAGGCCAAAGTCTGCAACTCTGTCGCGGCGTGAAGCTGGAGCAATTTCGGTAAGGCGATCCCCTCGATGGCTCGAAAACGCCTGCTGTGAGGGTGCTGAAAAGGCTCTTCGGTCTCCTTCGAGCCAAAGCTCTGGATCACACGCGCATGGCGTTATACGCCAACCGTTTTTTTCTTAAAGGGAGGACGAGTGGCGATTGGAAAAACCGCAATAGACTTGGCGGTGCTGCAGGAGATCTTCTCTGGCCCTTCGACCCGCTGAGAGATAGCCTCTTCTCAACTAACCGCGAGTCAATCTGTGGTGGAGAGCGGTAAAGTTCTGAAATCGTCTCCTAGGGTCCTACCAAATCCTTCGCTGCGCTCAGGATTTCGGCAGGAGGCTCCCGCGGCGCTCACGTCTCGTAAGCGGCTCAAGTTCGAAAGCACCCGGTAGTTCCCGATTTGGCAATGAGCGCTTTTCTTTCTAGCCGATTTTCCACTTGAGAATTAGAATGGCCCACATATTGGGGCCTTTTTTGCAGCAGTTCGCGTAATGGCTGTCCAAAAAAGTGTGCCGGTCACGAGGATCAGCCCAATACATGGTTTTACGGATTGTGCAGTAACACGCTCGGGCTTATTGTCGACAGCACAGCATTCCTTACTCTTGCGATTTAGTACACTTTTCTGACCAACGATGGTAAACACAAAATAGGTGTACGCCGGGCGGGAAACGTTTTCCCTTGGCCAAGCACAGGGCTGGTAAGAATCGTAGTCGTCTTATGCCACAATTTCCATAGGACCTCGAATTATGACTGCTCTGCCGAGAATTGACGAGCGATACGACACGCTGCTTGAGGTAAACAGAGTGGCAATCACCCAAGACGCGCCCGAGAGCATTTTTCAGGGAATGTGTACGGCACTGAAAAAAGTGTTCCCGTACGATCGGGCAGGCCTCATGCTTTATCAACCCGAAGAGGATGCGTTGAAGATAGTTGCCTTGCACGGCACGGTGCCAGGAAGTTTTTTCCGGATCGGCACATTGCTCAAAACCAAAGAGAGTCCGCACGGGTTGGCGTTCATGAACCAAAGAATCGTCCTGCGAGGAAACATTGAAACGGAGCGTCAGTTTGCGGTCGAGGAGTTCACCCTATCGGAAGGCCTGCGCTCCTATTGCGCTGTGCCGCTGGTGGCGCGGGGAAACAGTGTAGGAGTTGTCACTGTTCTCAGCTTCCGAAAAGACCAGTTCTGCGAGTCGCAAGCCAAATTCCTGCGGGAAGCCTGCGACCAGATCGTGTTGGCGGTGAAAACGTTTCTGCCTTACTGTGACAAACACCTCCGCTCCCGGATGGTTTGTCCAAAATGTATCGCGTCCGCCGGCGGGCGAATAACGACAGAAAAATACCGGGAACAGTTGTCAGCATGGGGAAAACAAGGCGGACGAGGCAAGAAAAAGCCACAAAGTTAATTCTGCGCAGTACGACTTGCTGGTCGACACCTATCATTTGCACTGTTCTCCATTTAACCAGCGAGACCGTAAAAAAGGAACGCGAGAGAGGCGCTGGGTGAAGGTGACAAAGCCACCCGGTGACTTTAAAAAGTAGCGTGGACGAGAAAATTGTCGCAGCGTTCCAACATTTTTGAGCTAGTATCCAAGTGATCCCTCCCCCCTAATGGTCACCGTCGCGATTCCCAATGTTCTCGGATCCTTAATCGCGGCGGTGTTTCCATTTTCAAAAGAAGTTTCGACCTCGACGATCCTATTGCCTCTGAGGCGACCAGTTGAGGGATCATCACTACCATGACGAAGACCTACTTCCGGCTTATCGAGGTCTCCGCAGAAGAACGTCCCGAGAGAGTCGCTCCTGCATTTGCCAGCTTGGCAGCGGCGCAGAAATATCGCGCCGACATCTTGAAAGATCCAGAGGGGCTGAGGTTCTCAATCGTGGAAACCGACGAACAAGGCAAGCCGAAAAGCGCCAATCAGCCTACAGGGCTCAAGGGAAATAAAAGTTAGCTACTCCCATTCGATGGTTCCCGGCGGCTTCGAAGTGACGTCGTAGACCACGCGATTGACGCCCTTCACCTCATTCACGATCCGGTTGGAAATCGTTTTCAGCACCTCGTAGGGCAAGGGGACCCAATCAGCAGTCATCCCGTCCTCGGAGTGCACGGCGCGGATGGCGCATGTGTAGGCATAGGTTCTCTGATCACCCATCACACCCACCGTCATCACGGGCAAGAGTACGGCAAACGACTGCCAGATTTTGGTGTAGAGGCCCGCGCTCTTGATTTCCGTGACCACGATGTCATCGCATTGCCGCAAGATGGCCAACCTTTCTGGTGTCACCTCGCCGAGAATGCGGACAGCGAGCCCGGGCCCTGGGAATGGCTGGCGCTGCAGAATCTCTTCTGACATGCCCAGGTCGCGCCCGATCTTGCGGACTTCATCCTTAAATAAGTCTTTTAAGGGCTCGATGAGTTTGAGCTTCATGGTTTCGGGCAGGCCGCCCACGTTGTGGTGCGTCTTGATCGTCTGCGACGGGCCGCGCACCGAGCGCGATTCGATGACGTCCGGATACAATGTGCCCTGCACCAGCCAGTCAACCCTGCCTTCTTCCTTCTCGATGCGGTGAGCTTCCTGATCAAAAACAGCAATGAACTCATTTCCGATAATTTTGCGTTTCGTCTCCGGGTCGGTTACTCCCTTGAGCTTGCTGAGGAAACGCTCGGTTGCGTCCACCGCGACCACGTGCAAGCCGAGCCTCTCGCTCAGGTTCTGCTGAACTTTCTCAAATTCATTCTTGCGCAGCACGCCGTTATTGACGAAGACGGAAGTGAGACGAGAGTTCCCCTTTTCATCGCGCAGAGCGCGATCAACGAGCGTTGCGGCGACAGAGGAGTCCACACCGCCTGACAGTGCACAAATCACGCGACCTTTGCCGACGGTCTGGCGCACGCCGGCGATGGTCTCATCAATGAAACGCTGCGCTGTCCAGTTGGGCTCGGCTCCACAGATTTTGAGGGCGAAGTTGCGCAGGATGTCGGTGCCCAGAGGAGTGTGGTGCACTTCAGGATGAAACTGCACTGCCCACATTTTCCGCTGAGGATTCTCGATAGCTGCCACCGCGCTGGGCGATTTCGCAATTAGCCGAAATCCGGCCGGCAGCTCTACGGCCTCATCGCCGTGCGACATCCATACCGCCATCACCTTGGGCAAGCCTTCGAACAGCCGCGATCCGTTTAGCAACTCGACCTTGGCGTGGCCGTATTCGCGTTTTTCAGCGGGCCGCACTTTGCCGCCCAGCGCGTGCACCATGAATTGCAACCCGTAACAGATCCCGAGTACTGGCACTCCAAGGTCGAAAATCCGCTGGTCCGCGACAGGGGCATCCTTGTCGTAAACAGATGACGGTCCACCGGACAACACGATACCTACAGGACGATAGCTGCGGATTTCCTCCAGGCCGGCGTTGCAGGGAAGAACAACCGAGAAGACGTTCTGTTCGCGGATGCGACGCGTGATGAGCTGCGAATATTGCGCCCCAAAATCGAGGACGACAATGGATTGGGTTTCCACGAATGAGTTTCTCAGAACGGAAAGATAGTGTAAAGGGGGAAGGAAGAAGTAGCTAGTAGCTAGGAGTCAGGCGTTAGCGTTCACTGCTTAGGCTTCTGTGATGGAGAAATGAGTCCGGGGACGTCGCTGACGATGTCGTCATCCGATGGCGGGATTGGCGGAAAATCGCTCATTGTCGGCCGAGAACTGGGAATTGACAACTGTGAACTCGGCCTGGGCTGAGGGCTGAGAGCCTGTAACAGAGGGCTCACTACCCGGGCTTGCTCGGGCGTTTGCAGTATGGAGACGTACGCTGCCAGCCGTCCCATGTACAGAACATCTACCATTGCGAAATAGAATATGGTCAGCAAAACGATTGCCCCCAGCACTATTCCAGGCGGCAGCACCCTGGCGAACGCCAGTGGGATAAGCACCGCGGCGGTGGCCAGCACAAACACTACAAAATGGAGCAACCCGAATGCGGTACTGCTCCACGCCACAGCGCTCGCGCGGCTGCGACAGAATTCCGCGGCGCGCGACATGGAACCGAAAGCATTTTGCGAGTCGTGCAGGACGAAAACGGGCGCCAGCGACAAAAACCAATTCACCGCCGACCACAAGAGCGCTACCAGGAGCGCCAGCGGTACGAAGATCAGGAACACCACGCCGGGCCTGGGGTCGCTATTCGAAGAGGCGAAACCGGCCACAATCGCTGAGCCCAAAATCCCGAACAGTGCTGCGAGTCCTAGCGTGGCTCGCAGGAAATTCAAGCCGAGCAGGGAGCGCAGGCGCCAGCCATCCTCCTTGGCGCGCCAGAACCGGGCCCGCTGCAGAGTTAGTCCCGCTGTATTCGCCATCCCGAAGTAGTCCAGCAGGTGCTTGAGGCTGAAAGCGCGCCCCAGCGATGCCACAAAAATCCAGGAGATTGTGAGCGCCGCAGCCACGACCAAGGTGGCGATCACCAGACGATGCGCGCTGCCGCTCAGAATGTGCGCGATCGCCTGAGATACCAGATAAGGATGGCGGCTGCGCAGGAAGAAGACATCACTGCGCGTAACCGGCAGCGTGTCCAAATACTCGACGAACAAAAGAAGAAGAAGGGCGCAAGCGGCAGCACCAAAAGACCAGCGCCAAGTGATCTCAGCCAGCGCCAAGGCGGGACGCCGGAACACTGCGCGAAAACCTTCCAGGATAGGCGAAGACTGAGCCATGCGTCGCTAGGATAAACCAAGTTGGGCGGGCGACATGGAAGGAGCATCTAGCGGGTTTCCTTTTTTTGTGCCATGATTCTGAACGGATGTATACGTACAGAATAGATCCGCTACACAAAAGGAGACCCTTATGTCTGATGACCTCGCCACGTTGGAGACCCAAAGATCCAAGCTCCTGGAAGAGTTCCTCGCCTTGGGTGATCTGCGACCCGGTTCCATCACCGCCGTGA
>DATEPX010000174.1:0-38056 GCA_035272945.1 Terriglobales bacterium | reverse complement strand
TCTTCCTTGGCCTCAGGGTGACCACGCTCGGCTGCAGGCGTGCTCGATTTCAGCGTTGATTTCTCCGCCTACCAAGAATGTCAGGCCGGTCACGTAAAATCAAAGCAGCAAGATGATCACTGCTCCGAGCGATCCGTAGCTCTTGCTGTCGCTATTGAAGAAGTGCAAGTAAATGCGCAAGCCAACCGACGCCAGCACCCATAGAGTGACCCCCACAACCGAACCAGGCGTGATCCAGTACCAGTGCTGTTCCTTGAGATTGGGGCTGAAATAATAGACCAGAGCATAAGCAACTGCGAGAAAAGCGATCGCGATCGGCCACTGGAGCCCCTTCCACGGTTCGCCACATGGCCGCTCAGGAGCACCGCAAATAACGCTGCAACTACGACCACAGAAGGGGCCAGGGTCAATCCGAGGGCAATCAGCCGAACCTTGATCCAGGAACGCGATTCGCGCACGTGGTAGGCAGTGTTAAGGCCCGACATCAGCGAACTCATACCACCAGCGCCCGACCAGAGAGCAAGCACAATTCCGAGAGTTAATTTTCCGGCGCCACTGTTCTTTACGATCTCGTTCAACGTTTGGAAGACCAACGGAAAGGCTGCCGGTGGCAGTACCTGGGAAAAGTAATAGAAAAGACTGTCCTGTAGATTGCTTGCGCTGAGCCGCGAAAACACCCAACAGGGCTACCAAAAGCAGCGGCATCGGGAAGATACCTAGCAGAGAGTTGTAAGCCAGAACGGACGAGACCGAGAAAAGATTATCGTGACCGATTTCAAACCAGACTCGTTTTGCGAGCTGGGAAGGAGTCAATCCTCCCAGGTCCCAGATGGATTTGACCTGCTGTTTCGTGCTGAGCCTGGATTCCGCCATACAGGCACACGCCGAACGTTTGCGATCTGTGTTCGGATTCTTAGTGGCAAGTTGGCGTTGCCCCAGCCGCACTGGTCGAGCCGTCTGCTATTGCCGGAAAGCATCGAAGAGGTTTAGCGGTGATGTTGGTGCGAGCTCACGCAGCGGTAACAGACACTTTCTCTGTGCGTGGCTGCCACCAGCGAAGTCCCACGCCAGCTAAGCAGTACAAAAGCATGGCCACCAGCAGCAAGGCGCGCATTCCGAAAAGCAGCGAGAGATTCTCCAACAGCCCGCCGACTACGGCGCCCAGCATGTTTGCTCCCAATGCCGCACTCGGCGACTCCGCTTTGCGAAATTCCGTGGCAAAAAGGATTCCTGCGAAGAAGACTGGAACTGCAAAGACCGCAGTGGCAAAGCTGCCCACAAGTGCTGGCGATCCGGGCAGGCGTTCAAACGGCAAGAAGTAGGCCAGGGCCAACCCTGCTAAGAGCGCAGCCAGAATCCAGGGTCGCGACAAGGGCCTTTCGCTTTTCTCGACCACCGCGTTGGCCAGAAGCAGCGCAATCAGCAAAGCAGAAATGACAATGCCGTTCACTTGCCAGGTGGTCCCGAAGAACAACGCTAATCGGCTGATCACCTGGGTCTCGAGCAACAAAAACCCGGCGCCCATGCTGAAGAAAAACAAAGAGGGCGGGTGGCGGCGAGCTTCTCCGATTTGCAGGTAGAGCCCGAGACCGAGCAAGATGACCAGCACCGCCAAAGAATAATATGTCCGCGGAATCCATCGCCCTTGCTGATAGAGATACGGCCAGTCATCGGTTGTGACTGGAACATCTCCAGACACCGACCTGGGGTGCTTAGCCACAAAATCGGCTAGCCGCGGGTCCTCCGCCAGGGCATCTTGCACGCGATTGGAAGGGGAGATGACGAAGCAAGAGGCCGCGGCAGAATAACTAGAATCGGCAAGGAACACCAGAGGAGGCTTTCCAAAAGTCTGTTGCAACATCTTCGCCAGGCGAGCTGCCATCCACGAGTGATCCACTTGGAATTTTACGAACAGCACGCCATTCGGATTCAAATGGTGGCTGGCCTCGCGGAAAGACTCGTCCGTGTACACGAAGTTATCGATGCGCATGTTCGAGTAATCAGAAAATTGTGTGTGCGAATCGAGCAGGCCAAAAAGGATCAAGTCGTATCGCCGTGGAGTGCGCTTCAAAAAGGCTCGCGCATCCGTCACGTGAAGGGAAACGCGCGGCGAATCGTACGGGTGCTCTGGATGTTCACGCTTTCCTAGTTCCAGGATCGCCGGATCGATCTCGACTGCGTCGATGGACTGGCTGTCATTACGCAAAGCCGCAGCCACATCGTTGCCCGTGCCCGACCCCACAATCATGACGCTCGGCGACGGGACTGCAAATCGGAAGGGGATGTTGTAAGGGTTTTCGTCCGGTGCTTCTTTCAGCAATTTCGGGTGCCGGGCCAGAAATTCTGGGGAGAGATTGACCATGTGCTGGTAGCCGGTGTGATTCACCCGGACCATACCCATCGCGAAATCTCCGTTCGGAGCATAACGGCGGGTGTATTGGATCTGCTGATAAGGCGTCCAGAGTGCGTATGCATTGGGCTGGCCCGGATCATGCAGGAAGAGAGCGAGGGGAATAAGCAGGCTTGCGACCAGCAAGCGATCTTTTGGGCTCCTTTGCAAATAGGCAAAGCCCAAAACGACTGTGCCCAACCAGAACGAAGGCGGTAACATCAATCGGCTGACGCCCAAGAAGACCAAAATCCCAACCAGACTCCCCAACAAGTTCCAGGAGTACGCAGCCAGAGGACGCGGCGCACGATTCATCTGGCGACTGACAACCTGACCAAGCGGAACAAACACGAAAACAATCATCAAAAACAAAGCACCCGCCAACAGCACTCCGGTCAAAAAGTTGACGGCCTGCCAGCTGTTTCCTGTGGCCCAGATTTCAACGTCGGCGGCTGATCCCAGACTCTGGGAGAGTCTCTCCAGAACGATTCCGTCGCCGAAAGGAACTCGCACGATGAGTAGCAATCCCATAAAGGCGGTGATGGCGGCCAACCACCGCACCTTCTTGCTTGCCAAGGCGCATCCCAGTCCGAAACCCACAAAGCAGAGCAGAAGGGCAAGGTTCTTAAAATAAGCAAAAACCCTGATCTCTACGGCGATCCACCGAATGAAAGCAAGCTCTGCAAACAGAGTCAGAAAACTGGCGAGGAGAAGGTCGCGAAGACTCCAGCGCTCCAATCGATCGCTTAAGTCTTCAAAGAAGGGTTGTCCACGCCGCCTGCCAAAGGCCAGCAGAACACGGACGGCCACAAGCGCCAGCGTCGCCAGAGTAAAAGTAACGAGACGTGGATTCATTCCCGAGGAAGGTCTTTAGGCCTTTGGATTCTGTAGCGAATTGGGGAAGCATACATCGGCGGCGCGGATCGAACAACTGATTTCCGCCTGAGGTCCTCAAAATTTCCGACACTTTGCTTCAGATCACCGTTTGGAGTGCGGCTGAGCAATCGGACCTTCGGGCCCGTGGACTCGATTCGAATATTGGAACTGCACTGGCACGGTGCCGCTGTCATCCGCGAGCGGCACTTCCTGGAATACCTTTGTTAGATCGTTGCCTGCCTCAAAAACCGGGAAATCCCCGCATTCTTCTCCCTGATCCGAGGTCCAGCCTAGAAAGCTCTCCGCGTTCGGATCGTTCCCGGCACGGATCGCGTCTTCGACGTCGGCATCGGTGCGGGCCTCGTTCAATTCGTGATAGAAGGTAGTAACCACGTTTTTCCAGGCTTGGTCAAACACCGGAATTCCATTCACCTTGCCGTCTGCTCTGGTTTCGGAGTAGGCGCCAATCGAATAATAGACCGTATCTGTGGACGAAACATGGACCGATCCGTGATAGCCGCCAAGTCCATGGAGCGAATCGTCCTCGTCATGCGGGATGGCCACGCGCTGATGAACGGCAGAATTCTCTCGTAGCCCGCCCGTAGTTGTCGTATCCGTATTCAGCACGGTTCCCGGGGGTAGCAGGAAATTGAAAACTGTCGAGCTCAGATCACGGTCGCTAAACCTCTTTTGCTTGTACAGCGTACTCACGAGCTGTTCCACGTCGCCTTGCGACACGATCTGCGGGGCGGGTCCGGGTAGATTCTGCGAACCGTCAAACGTGCTGCTGATCGGCCCTGGAAAATATTGCGCCATGACATTATTGAGATTCCGGTCCGACATCGCGGCCGCAATGGCTCTATTGATGTTTGCGATATCGTCGGCATCCCAGGCATCGGCACCTACATAGAAATTCATGAATCTCAGATTTTCAATGGTCTTGCCGCCGTGATTCCTTAAATCATGAGCGGGAGTGGGTTTAACCCCGGGAACAATCGCTTCATGAACGCCTTTTCGGGTTCGCTCCCGAAAAAGTTTTTCGGCACTGGAGCCTCGCCGGACGAAAACGTTCATGGGACGGCACCACTCTCGAGTCATGAGGCCTCCTGGATGTCAAGGTTTCTGGACAATGTTTCTGGACAATGATCAAAAATACCTCTCCCATGTTGTCACGACGACCCGACCAGACTGTATAACAGGATAATTAGCACGATCAGCGTGAACCCGACGTACATCCAGTCTCGTTCTTCGGCAAAGCCAAAAATCGAGAACGCCACTCGGGCAATGGGGGTTGCAATGAGCAATAGCAGTCCGAGTTGAATGATGCCACGACCATGAAGCGCGAGCGCATCGTGCAAGATGCCGCGAATATGACGGAGATCCGTAGGCTCACCGTGGAAAACTCGATAACCAGCCGGGTCGTGCCCGTGATGGACGAGATAAATGACTCCGCCAAACAGGACAACTAGAGCGGACAGCAGCACGCCAGCGCGCAAAAGATTTCCGATCACATTTTCAACTCTGCGATCAGTCCACTCAACCGTCCCTCTCACCTCAGATTCCTCCTACTATCCCCTTGTAGATCATCTCCAGCCCAAGGAACATAATGACCACGCTGAATACAAAGCGCAAAGAGCGCGTTTTGGCCTTAACCAGCACGCGTGTTCCGAGCAGCGAACCTGTCAGTACCCCTAACATCACCGGCATGGCAAGTCCCGGATCGATGTACCCGCGATTCAAATACACTCCAGCGCTGGCAGCCGCTGTAACTCCGATCATGAAGTTGCTGGTTGTGGTGGAAACTTTGAAGGGAATCTTCATTGCCTGGTCCATCGCGAGAACCTTTACGGCTCCTGACCCGATTCCCAGCAACCCTGACAGGGCCCCGGCTCCGAACATCAGGCCGAACCCTGCGGGCACTCTGCGCGGATAGTAGGTTCTCGGGCCGTCGGCCGAAGGATAAGCACTATTCATTCGCAGCTGTGTGGCCAGCTCGTCGGGCCGGTCGCTCTCTGAAATGACGGGCTGAGGCCGACCCGAAAGATAGGCGGAGTACAAGAGAACTAAACCAAAAATAACGGCAATCGCCTGGGCAGGAACCTTCAACGCGAGGAACGCTCCCAACAGCGCGCCCCCAGTGGTTGCGATCTCCAGGAACATTCCAATTCGGATGTTCGAAAAACCCTCTTTGACGTAAGCCGCGGCGGCACCGGACGAGGTAGCGATAACCGAGACCAGGGAGGCCCCAATGGCGTAGCGGATATCTACTTTGAAGACCAGCGTCAGCAGCGGTACAAGAACCACTCCGCCACCCAACCCGGTCAGTGAACCCAAGAATCCCGCACCGAGCGACACGAGCCATACCAGTAGTGTAAAGACCAAGACGTTCATTTGGCCTTAATAGTGTGCCACAGTGAGTTTCACCCGCAACATACCGAACAGAACAATGTGTGCGGCTGGACCTCCGTATCCAGCGGCAAATGCGAATCGCATCCTAGGAGTTGGGTACGTTCGTAAAGACTTTCACGGCGTTCTCGGGGCTGAAGATACCCAACCTGTCGCCATTGGCCGCGGGCGGGCGACCCCGAGGCTTGTCACGAGAATGCTTTGGAAGAGGTCTAGTTCTTAGCAGGGGTGATCACGATGTTCCGATAAGCGACGTGACCATCTTCGCTACCCTGCAGGTAGATGGGTCCCGGAACCTCTTCGTGGCTGTCCAGTGCGCCGCCCGTAATGCCCGGGATCTCCTGCCGGTCGATGATCGTCTGTCCATTTTGGACCACGGTGATGGTGCGCCCGACCAGCGTGATGTCGAAGCTCTGCCACTCGCCCGGTCGCCGAGGCATTTCGGGCGAGGGAGCGATGAAGCCGTACACTCCGCCGGTGTGGTGACTCGGGGGCTCCTGCATCGAGTTGTCTTCGACCTGGACTTCGTAACGGCCGCGCAAATAAACGCCACTGTTGGAATTTGGCGCGCAGTTGAACTCGATATGCAACTTGAAATCCTGGAACTTGCGATCGCTGATGATTTCTGGCCCGTGCCCTGGGCTGACCAGAGTACCATCCACGACGGTCCAAGGTTTCTCGGTATTCGGCTTATCCATCTTCCATCCGACGAGATCCTTGCCATTGAACAGTTGGATTGGCTTTCCCCAAGCCGGAGCTTTGGTTCTTTTCAGCGAGGGCGCCCGTTTCCCAGTCCATGACCAGGAGCTTCCATCGGGCGCAGACAATGTGCCGGAGAGTGACTGTCCCGTTAACTTGCCTTCAAACACCAGATCGTTTTTGCTGCTTTCCTCCTCCTTGGGAGAAACAAATGTAAGGTGTCCCTCCGACAGTGCCACTTTAGGCAGAGGCCGAGCGTTTCCCCATCGGCCAACCATCTGCGCCGTCAGCTTGCCGTTTTCGATTCGTAACTCCAACCATGACGGGTATTCGCGGTCTGGAGCTTTCAGCGTTAGATCCCAGCGACCAAGGAGGCGTTTGGCGGCAGACAGATCCGATTCTTGGTGTTGAGCCATGGCACAGGCTGGCACCAGGAGAACGACGAGTATGAAGTTTTGCAAGATTGACAACGTCGTGGCAGATTGGAGCACGGGGTTTCTGAAGCCGGTTTTCATCGCGACAACTTTTATTCTTCTCGTCAACCTGTTGTCAAGCTCCTACCATCGCCGGTTTTCCTGCTGGTACGGATTGGAAGCGTGGCCTTAGGCTGGCAATCGTGCTAAGTTATCCGGTCGTTCGCTCCTCGAAATCTTTAACCGCTGCGGGCGCGAGCTTCCCAATCTGGACGGTAATGGAGATTTGCAAAATGCGCCGAGCTAATTTTCTAACCGTTTTTCTCGTTCTTTTCTGCGTTCCCGCTTGGTCCCAGACAACCCCTGTACCGGAAGCTTCGGCCAAGACCGAGGCGAGGGCTGAAGGCCTTCTCAAGCAGCTAACCCTGGAGCAGAAGATCGACCTTATCGGTGGAATCGATGATTTCTACATCCGCGACATCAAGCAGATTGGACTGCGTCGCCTGAGGATGGCCGATGGACCCATTGGGGTCAGAAATTATGGGCCGGCCACGACCTTTGGGGGAATTGGGCTTGCCGCAACCTGGGACGCCGAACTGGTGCAACGAATGGGTGCAGTTATAGGGCAAGATGCTCGCGCCCGTGGCGTGCATTTCATGCTCGGGCCAGGAGTCAACATCTATCGTGCTCCAATGTGTGGCCGTAATTTTGAATACTTCGGAGAAGACCCGTTTCTGGCGTCGCGAACGGCGGTCGCTTATATCAACGGCCTGCAGAGCCAGGGTGTGAGCGCGACCATCAAGCATTTTATGGGAAACAACCAGGAGTTCCTGCGTCACGACGCCGACTCGGTCATTGATGAGCGGACTATGCGCGAGATTTATTTGCCCACGTTCGAGGGCGCCGTGAAAGAAGCACATGTAGGGGCGATCATGGATTCCTACAATCTGACTAACGGCCTTCACATGACCCAGAACGGGTATCTGAACAACGAGGTGGCCAAGAAAGAGTGGGGCTTTGATGGAATCATCATGTCGGACTGGGATTCCACCTACGATGGCGTTGCCGCCGCCAATGGAGGTCTTGATTTGGAGATGCCGTCTGGCAAGTTCATGAACCGGGCGACGCTGCTGCCGGCCGTGAGATCCGGAAGGGTGAGCGAAGCGACCATTGATGACAAAGTTCGCCGTATTCTGCGGACGGCCATCCGCTTTGGATGGCTCGATCGCGAGCAGACGGATTTGTCGATACCAGTTCTCAACATGGAGGGAAGAAAGGTGGCCCTTGACGGGGCACGCTCGGCCATGGTCCTGCTTAAGAACGACGGCAACCTGTTGCCCCTGGACAAGTCGAAGATCAAATCTGTTGCGGTCATCGGGCCAGATGCGTATCCCGCGCAGGTAGTAGGTGGTGGGAGCGCGGGTGTTCGCCCGTTTGCGGCAATCAGCTACCTGGAGGGGATTGCGCAATACCTTGGTGATCAGGCGAAGACCTATTATGCCCGCGGAATCCAATCTTTAGGCGAGATGGCGGACGCCACCTCATTCACCACTGACGACGGAGGCGAGCAAGCGGGGTTGACCGTCGAGTTCTTCAATAATCCAAGCTTGAGTGGCAGTCCGGCCCTACGCCGTACCGATCAGCATATCAACGGGAAACACGGTTTCGGCGACGGCGTAAACCAGAACGAAGTCTCTGCCCGATGGACTGGCTATTTCGCGCCCAGCTCCCCCGGTGAGCATCTGCTTTTCGTGCAGGGCCCCGGAGAGGAGGGCGGCTATCGACTCTACCTTGACGACAAACTCGTGATTGATAATTGGCAGCGCGTGAATGCGCGCGTCAGTCAGGCTCGGCTGCCCATTACAGCAGGCCCACACAAAATTCGCTTTGAGTACTTTGTCCACGGGAGTTGGGGAGGGCCGAGCGTGAAGGTCGGAATCATCCGTCCGAACACGGTGGTCCAGGATGCCGCAAAGGACCTGGCGTCTCGCGCCGATGCCGTAGTGGTGGCAGTCGGTTTCGATCCGGATAGCGAGAGCGAGGGGGGTGATCGCACATTTCAGCTGCCTCCAGCACAGGACGAACTCATCCGGGAGATCGCTGCAGTCAATCGGAACACCATCGTCGTCATCACTTCAGGTGGCGCCGTCGATATGAATGCCTGGCTCGAACACGTGCCTGCGTTGTTCGAGGCCTGGTATCCGGGACAGGAAGGCGGGACGGCACTCGCGCAATTGCTCTTTGGCGAGTACAGCCCGTCCGGCAAGCTGCCTGTGAGTTTCGAGCGACGATGGGAAGACAACGCTGTCCATGACAGTTACTACCCGAAAGGTGGGGAAAAAAAGTCCGTCTATACCGAAGGAGTGTTCCTCGGTTATCGGCACTTCGATAGGACCGGGATCAAGCCTCTGTTCCCTTTCGGCTATGGGCTCTCCTACACATCATTTGCTTATCAGAATCTGAAACTGAGTCCGTCCGCGGACCAAGGAGTCACGGTTAGTTTCGAAGTGACCGACACTGGGAGCCGGCCCGGGGCTGAGATTGCGGAAGTTTACGTTGGCGAGCCGCACTCCGGCATTCCCCGGCCAGTAAAGGAACTGAAGGGATTCGTGAAGGTCTTCTTGAAGCCGGGCGAAACGCGCACGGTTTCCGTTCCTCTTGGCAGCAGAGCATTTTCCTACTACGACGTGAAACAGCATCGCTGGACCGAGGATGCCGGAGAATTCAACGTGATGGTGGGACGTTCCGCAGCACAGATTGAGCTCACCGGCCACACCACTCGGCCTGGGATAGGGAAATAGTCCATCCCAAATTGTCAGTAGCCGTGCGGAACGGCACGCAAATGAGTCGTTACTGGAGGACTCGTTTGCTCGTGGCGCACTCAGAAGTAGAGTTTCACAGCGAGCTAAAGAACTCGAGGTCCGCCTACGCCGCCGTATTGGCTGTTGTACTCGCCGAAGTAGCTCCCCAGACCTGCGTCCGCAAATGACGTGCCGGGAGGACGCGTATTGAAAACCAGATGCGCGGCGTGCTGCCGCTGGCATCAGCAACCCCTACGGGCGCACCATCCAACATCCGCACCAGACGGTCACCTTTTCAAAGTTCGGATGGTTAAATACATTGAACGCCTCAAAACCAAGCTGGAGTTGACGGGCTTCATTCGCGCCCAGGGGAATATTCTTGAACAGCGACACATCCCAGTTCTGCATTTCCCCTTTACGCAATCCGGCACGAGGGCCGAAAAACGTGCCACCCACGGGAATCGTGGTCACAAATTTGGAGACATCGTATCTCGAAGTTCCCACCGGGTGATTAACACCGCTAATTGCATTTAGGTACGTAGGTGGAATAGCTCCCCACTGGGTTGAGCCGGTGTAGAGGTTCGCCGGAATCCAAACACTAATGATTGCTGTCAGGGGTCCCCAAGATCGAGCGTTGACTTTTTGCTGCTTCGACACGCTGGTTCAACAAGCGAGC
This sequence comes from Terriglobales bacterium, assembly GCA_035272945.1. Classification (GTDB taxonomy): domain Bacteria; phylum Acidobacteriota; class Terriglobia; order Terriglobales; family Acidobacteriaceae; genus Gp1-AA122. Next base: position 27,796 of record DATEPX010000174.1, on the reverse strand, counting down.
TAGAAACTCGAGCCTGCTCCAGGCGAGTGCGCCCCATGTACAATGTCCCGCGTGAATTCTCAGCAGCCGAGTGCTCTCATGATATTCTCACGCCGATCCGCCATCCCAATCACATTCTGCTTAGTCCTGCTGCGCGGAGCTGGCGTAACCCAAGCGGACTCAACCCCGAATCTCAGTTCGCAGGTCGCTCGCATCGTGATGCAGCAGATGGAGAAACAGCAGATCCCTGCCATGACGGTCGCAATCGCGCTGGAGGGACGTGTCGTCTACTCAAAGGGATTTGGAACCGCCGATTTGGAGAATGCGGTGCCAGCCACCGCTGAGACACTGATTCGAACCGGTTCGATTTCGAAACCGATCACCGCGGTCGCCGCGATGACGCTTGTGGAAGCCGGCAAGCTCGACGTCGACGTGCCGGTCCAGAAGTATTGCCCGGCATTCCCACAAAAGCCGTGGACCGTCACCACCCGCGAACTCCTTACCCACACCTCGGGTATCCGGCACTACAAAGAAGGCGAGATGGACAGCACCAGGCACTACCAGAACATGAGCGATGGTTTCGCCATCTTCGCTGCCGATCCACTGCTCTTCGAGCCGGGAACGAAGTTCAGCTACAGCACCTACGCGTACACAGTCGCGGGATGTGTCATTGAAGGCGCGTCCGGCGAGAAGTTCTTCGATTATGTCCGCGAGCACGTTCTGGTTCCTGCTGGGATGACGCACACTTTCGTGGACGACGCATTCGCCATCGTGCCGCATCGCGCGAGGGGTTATCAAGTCAAACAAGGAAAGGTACAGAATGCAGGGCTTATGGACTCGAGTTACAAGATCCCAGGCGGCGGGCTGGTTACAAATGCCGAAGACCTGGTGCGGTTCGGTACAGCCCTCATGGACGGCAAGATCGTAAAACCGGAAACACTGGCGAGGATGTGGACTCCGACCAATCTTCCACAGCTTGAGAATGGAGGGCCGTCAACCTACGGAATCGGCTTCGATGTGCTGACGATTGATGGACAAAAGCACGTCGCACACAGCGGCGGCCAACAAGGTACGAGAACCGATATGGAGCTCATTCCCGGCAAACGCTTCGCAGTCGCCGTGCTGGCCAACGACGAAAATGCTGAGCCCCACGACGTGATCGGCCCGATTCTGGACCTTTACCACATGCCGCGGCCTCGCCCGAAAGAGTAAATCGCCCACATGGACTGCACGCGAGCCAGCAGCTCAGTTTTCCCGCACTCAGGTACAATCCACGCATAACGGACGTGCTCGAAAATTATGTGCGAGGCTGCGCGACGCATCGTGAAGCCAAAGCGCTGGAACTGCAAGCGCTCGACCGTTCGATGAAAGAACGCTAACGGAAACACGTCTTCCGGTCATCGCGTCGCGGCAGATCGCCTGACCGTGTGCGACTCCTTCGGCGACCGCGAGATCTAGCTCTAATCCATCGCCTTACGGAAGCGGAAGATGCTGAGAGTCAGCGCAGCCAGGGCGAGCATGGCCATCCCCATCAGCTGTGGCCAGAGAATCTCCAGGCCGGTGCCTTTGAGATAAACTCCGCGCACCACGACCAGAAAATAACGGAGAGGATTGAGGTAGGTTAGTGTCTGTAACCAGTCCGGCATGGTGCTGATGGGAAAGCCAAAGCCGGAAAACGTGATCGCCGGCATAATGAAGAAAAATGCTGTGATCAGCGCCTGCTGCTGGGTCGATGAGATCGTCGAGACCAACAATCCGACGCCCAGCTGACACAAAAGAAAAACAACGGTTCCCGCGAACAAAACCTCCAGCGAACCTCGACACGGAACGCCAAACCACAAGGTTCCCAGCGTGGCGATCAAGGCCACGTCGATCAGCCCAATCAGAAAAAAAGGGATGGTCTTCCCTAAAATGAATTCCGCGGGCCGGATGGGAGTCACCATGATCTGTTCCAGAGTGCCAATTTCGCGCTCCCGGACTACGGCAAAGGCAGTCAGGGTCGTTACCAGCACGAGGGTCAAGCTGCAGATCACGCCGGGCACAAAAAACCAGCGACTCTTGAGGTCGGTGTTGTACCAGGGGCGCTGCTCGAGTTCCACGCGCGGTGTGCGCTCCCCCAGCATCGGCGAAATTCGCTGCAAACGGTCCTGCTGATAATCCTGGGCAAATCCCTGCACGATCTGGCTCACATACCCCGACGCGATCAGCGCGGTATTGGAGTTAGTCCCATCCACGATTACTTGCAAGGGCGCCGTCTGCCCTTTGCGCAAGTTCTCAGAAAATCCGGCGTTGATTTGTAACGCCACGACGGTATTGCCGCGATCCAGCAGATCGACAAGCTCGCGAGAGTCTGTGAGCTGGCGTTGCACGTCGAAGTAGGGACTAGTGGAAAAGCGCGAAATCAGCTCACGGCTTTCCTGGCTGTGATCAAAATCGACGGCCACGGTGGGCACATGACGGATTTCATAATTGGCCGCGTATCCAAAGATCAGCAATTGGACCAGAGGGGGCCCAAACAGGATGAATCGGGTTCGCCTGTCGCGGAACACCTGGATGAATTCCTTGATTAACATCTGTTTAAGCCGCGACAGCATACGCACTCCTCATGCCAGCCTCTTATGAAATACGCGTGTGGCCAAAAAGGCCATCAGTGTCGCGAAAATTGCGAGCGGAATCATGTCTGCGTATAACATGCTAGAGGGCGTGCCTTTCAGGAAGATCTTCTTCAGGGTGGAGACGTAGTAACGCGCTGGGATAACTCGCGTAATCATCTGGATCGGCGTGGGCATCTGCTCGATCGCGAAGAGGAACCCGGACAACAAGAAGGCCGGCAGGAAAGTAGCGACGAGAGCAATCTGGCTGGCGGCAAGCTGATTCTTCGCGACCACCGAGATGAAAAATCCCAGGCACAGTAAGGCCACCAGGAAAAGAGAGGAACTGATGAACAACGCCATCAGAGTGCCCCGGAACGGTACGTGGAACCAGAGGATGGCCATGACGGCGCACAGGCCAGCATCAAACAATCCGACGGCGAAGTAGGGGGTTAATTTCCCTAACATGATTTCAAAGGGAGTGACCGGCGTGGAGACCAGCTGCTCCATGGTTCCCCGCTCCCACTCGCGCGCGATAGTCAGTGAAGTAAGAAATGCGCCGATCACCGACATCACCAGCGCCAGCACTCCCGGAATAATGAACCAACTGCTCTCGAGATCCTCGTTGTACCAGGTGCGGGCATCCACGCTGAGCGGAGGCGGCTGGTCGGCCTGGCCGCGCCGTTCCAGCCACTCAAGCTGCACATCGTTCGAATAGCTTTGCAAGATCCCCTGGGTATACCCGGTTAAGACATTCGCCGTGTTGTCGTCGGATGCGTCAATGAGGGCCTGGACCTTCACTGTCGATCCGGTATGCAGCTTCTGTGAAAAATCGTGGGGGATCACCAGTCCCATTTTTGCGTGGCCAGAGTCAATAGCCCGCACGATGTCGGGATAACTATTCACAGCGCGAACGATGTGGAAATATTGCGACGTCTGGAAACGCTTGAGCAGATCCTGACTATCCCGGCTGCCTTCACGGTCGTATACGTAAATCGGTAGGTGCTTGAGATCGAGGTTCACGCCGTAGCCGAACAGCAGCACCAGCACGATCGGCATCATCACCACGATGATTAAGCTGCGGAAGTCACGCCGGATCTGGATGATTTCCTTGCGCGCGATCGCAGCCAGGCGAGTGAAGCTCATGGCCTAGTCAACCTCCCGGCGAGCTGAGGCGCCTTCCGTCGTCAGCGAAACGAAGACGTCTTCCAGGGTGGCACGGATCTTCTCGATTTTCACCACGGCCACACCCTGCCTGCTCAGATAATTCTTGATTTCGGGGATAGCAGAACCGGCTTCGCGAACCACCAGGTGCAGCGCGCTGCCAAAAACCGCCGCGTCCAGGACACCAGCGGCAGACTGAAGCGCGTCCACTGCAAGCCCGAGTGGGTCGCACTCCACTAGTAACAATTCGCCTTGCATAGATTTTTGTTTCAGCTCGGTCGGCGTGCCCAGGGCAACGATTTTGCCCCGATAGATCAGTGCCAGGCGATTGCAGTATTCTGCCTCCTCCATGTAGTGCGTGGTAACAAAAACAGTGACTCCCTCGGCGGACATGGTGTGAATCAGGTCCCAGAACTGCCGGCGCGAAATCGGGTCGACACCGGAAGTAGGCTCATCGAGAAAGATGATGGGCGGCTGGTGCAAGACAGCACATCCGAGCGCCAGCCGCTGTTTCCATCCACCCGGCAGAGTACCGGTAATCATCTCCTGGTGTTCTCTCAGGTCGGCCATTTGCAGCGCCCAATCAATACGCTCCTTCACCTGCTTGCGCGGGACGTTGTAGAGCCCGGCAAAAAGCCGCAGGTTTTCAATTACCCTGAGATCGTTGTACAGAGAGAATTTTTGAGACATGTAACCGATGTTCTGCCGTACCGTTTCCGGTTCCCGGGACACGTCGAGTCCTGCTACTAGCGCGCGCCCCGACGTCGGGCGGAGCAAACCACATAAGATGCGGATTGTCGTCGATTTTCCGGCGCCATTCGGTCCGAGAAAGCCAAAGACTTCGCCCTTGCGAGTTTCCAGGTTGAGGTGATCGACCGCGGTAAAGTCGCCGAAGCGCTTCACAAGGTCTTGAACTAGGACAGAGCGGTCCGAGTTGTTCATGCCGCCCCTCCCGCCGTCACCGCGTCCACGAACAGGTCTTCGATGGTTGGCGTGACTTGATGAATGTCGTCGAACGGAATCCCTGCAGCTCGCAAGCAGGCCGAAAATCCTGCGCTCCGGCGCTGAGTATCGTCCACGACAAGGTGCACGCCATCGCCGGTCAGCACCAGGCTGGAGATTCCCTGGCTGTCGGCCAATGCGTCGCGCACTCGGCGAGGGTCGGGCGCGATAACTGCCAACACCCCTTTGCCAAGGCGCGCCTTCAGTTTTGCCGGCGTGTCGCAGAACAAGAGCTTTCCTTTGTGCATGAGCGCTACGCGATGGCAGCGCTCCGCTTCGTCCAGGTAAGCCGTAGAAGTGAGTATGGCGACACCCTCTGCAACCAGGCTGTAAAGAATGCGCCAGAAATCGCGACGCGAGACGGGATCGACTCCGGTGGTGGGCTCGTCGAGCAGAATCACTTTTGGCCGGTGGATTAGAGCGCACATCAGTCCCAGCTTCTGCTTCATGCCGCCCGAGAGCTTGCCCGCCAGCCGTGCGCGGAACTCGCTCATACCAGCGGCCTGCAGAAGTTGCCGGGAGCGCTGCTCCCGCTCGGCTTTCTTGACTCCGAACAAATCTGCATAAAAACCGATGTTCTCGTCCACAGTGAGATCTTCATAAAGCCCGAATCGTTGCGGCATGTAGCTGAGGTGCTGCTTAGCGCCCTCCGGATCACGGGTGACATCGAAGCCTGCGACCGTAGCCGTTCCCACCTCGGGCGGCAGAACGCCTGCCAACATGCGCAAGGTCGTAGTTTTGCCCGCACCGTCCGGGCCGACCAAGCCAAAGATCTCTCCGGCGCGCACGTCAAAGCTGACCTCCTCGACGGCATGCACACCGGGAAAGCGCTTGCTCAGTCCCGAGATTCGGATAACGGGTTGATCTTCAACGCTCATTGCCTTGCCGCCTGCGTCGCTGACGACAGTACGATCTCCGCATCCGCGGGCATGCCGGGTTTCAGTTCACGATTGGGATTTTCGACATCGATCTTGATGCGATAGACGAGAGTCACCCGCTCTTTGAAAGTTTGCACGCTCTTGGGCGTGAATTCGGCTTTGGAAGAGATGAAGGAAATCCGGCCCCGATAAGTTTTGCCCGAAAACGTGTCGGTACGGACAACCGCCGGTTGTCCCCAGTGAATGCGTCCCAGGTCCGTCTCACTCACGTAGGCTCGCAGCCAGACGTCATCCAGATCGCCAAGCGTAACCACGGGAGTGTTGGGAGCAACTACTTCTCCAAGTTCTGCCTGACGCACTAGAACCACTCCCGACTTCGGTGCAGACAGAGTGGTGTAGTCCAGATTGATGCGCGACATTCGCAGTTTTTGTTCGGCTTGCACCACGCTGGCGCGATTGACGTCGAGCTGCTCGCGCCTCGTGCCTTCGAGGGCTTGGTTGTACTGCTGCTGTGCCCGCTCGACCGCAGCCTCTGCCCGCTTTAAGTTGGTTTCCGCTTGATCGCGCGCCTGCTGCGGGCCTACCTGCTGTTTGAACAGCGTGTCGGCACGGTGGAAGTCCAGTTTCTTCTGTTCCAAATCGGCTTTCGCGTCAAAAAGAACCTGCTCGGTCGCCTGGACTTCCTGCCGCCGAGTTCCGGCCAAGCCAAGGTCCAGTTGCCGGCGTTGCACGCGCAAAGCAGCCTCGTCCATGGCAACTTGTTGGCGGTAGTCGTCACTATCGAGCTTGGCGAGAACGGCTCCTCGCTCCACCCATTGCCCTTCTTCCACGGGCAATTCGACGATCCGCCCCTGCACTTTGAAACCGACGACGCTCTCGTGCGTTTCAATATTGCCGGAGACCTTCAGCAGGTTGCCATTCGCCGACTTATTTTCCCAACCCGGACGAAGGTAGAAGTAGTACGACATGGCAACCACAATAAGAACAAGAATGAGAATGAGAACAGGAATCTTGCGTTTCATTGCCGAACTCCCTACGAGGGACTGCCAACTCCCGACCAGTAAGTTTCGAAAGCGACATCCAGACGCTTCTTCAAACTGGACGGTGCACTAATACTCCACAGCAGCACAGTGCCAAACACACATTGTTGGAAAGCCAGAGCCATTTCTTCCACGCTCACATCTGTACGAACTTCACCGCGCTTCTGCCCGAATTGGAGAATCTCCTGCAGCAATTTCCTGCCGCGCGCCATAGTTGCCACCATAGCTTCGCGGACGGGATCACTCGAGAATAGAGTGGCGATCAGGCCACGCGCCAGAGGCTGGCTGCGCGCAGGCTCCTCCGCGATGTGGTCCATCAAGTGGCGCAGGATCTTGCGGATCTCTTCCTTCCCGGTGTGGGCAGCCTGCACTGCCCTTTCGACTTTGCCAATCTGAATGTCGTGCAGCACGGTCAGGACGTGCTCCTTGCTGGGGAAGTAGTTAAAGAAGGTTCCTTTGCCCACATCGGCTGCTTCAGTAATATCCTCGACGGTGGTGCTGAAAAAGCCGTGCTGGGCAAAGAGCTGCATGGCAGCGCGGAAAATTCGTTCGCGAGTTTCCGTCCGCCTGCGCTCTCTGCGGCCGGGTTTGGGTTCCGCCCTCGTTAATTGTAGACTACTAGTCATAAATGACTGTTAGTCAAATACTAGATCATGCTCGAGGATCTTGTCAAGGGAGGTGTTCGTGAGGCGCACGTTTAAAGAACAGAGGGGGAGCGCAAACGGAACTTCAAGCTATTGATTAAGAGCACATAGGCAGGCCCGATTGCGGCGGTCACGTTCTGCACGGAAGGGTTTGCTGAGGCTCACTGATAGGGCACGCATCTGCCGGCTTTTCCGTCCAAGGCTCTTTCCCGTCGGCAACCTGACCCCGTGCTGTTCGACCAGGAAGAGTCACCACGAGTTTACCAAGTAACCATGCGCCCACTCGCGCTGCTGCGTTCGGCAAGATCAAGCGCTTTCATGACATTCAAAGCTTGCGCGGAAGAAACTTCCAAGGGAGCGTTGCCAGTAATGGCGTCCCGAACATTCCCGTAAAATCCGCGATAGTCGCCGGGAGCGGTCGGGATGGTTCGTGTCTCAGTGACAGTCGTAAGCGTGCCCCATGCGGATTCTGGTTCTTCTCCCCATCCCTTCGCCGTAGGGTCGCCGCCTTGCTTCATCGCCTGCTCCTGCGGATCGACGCCATACTTGGTAAACGAACCTTCCGTGCCGCAAATCCAAAACCTGGGGCCGGAAGCAGCCGCCATTACGGTCGCTCGCAACAACGCTCTGAGCCGCGGGTAATGGAACACTACCTCGAAAGCGTCGTTCACCAGCGTTCCATCTCGCTCCTTCCGCAGGTCAGCTGAGATTCTTTCCGGTTTTCCAAACAACACCAGAGCCTGATCAATCAGGTGCGGCCCTAGATCGAAGAGCAGCCCCATCCCCGGCTGCGGACGTTCGTGCCATGTCCCCCGTAGATTAGGACGGAATCGGTCGAAGTGCGATTCATAAGAAACCACGCGGCCAAGACTACCCTGCCTCAACAATTGCCGAACCGTCTTAAAGTCGCCGTCCCATCGACGATTTTGAAAAACTGTCAGTATCCGATCTCGCTGTCGAGCCAGTGCAACAAGCTCTTCAGCTTCAGCAAGAGTGGTAGCAAATGGCTTATCGATCACAACGTGACGCCCAGCCTCCAGGCACTCTCTCGCGATTGGGGCGTGCAAATCGTTCGGCGTCGCGATCACAATCAAGTCAATATCGTCGATGGCCAACAACTGCTCCACGCCACTGACAAATCGCACATCAGGATAAGTTGAGTCAGATTCAGCGCTGCGGCGAGCTATCGCGACCAAGCGTAATCCTGGAACGACACGGATAAACGGCGCGTGAAACGCCTTTCCCGCGAGTCCGAAGCCGACGAGTCCAACGTTTATCATGATCCAACTGGGATGGCTAAACGCAATTCCTGAGACACCGCCTCACCGGTAGTGACACGAAGCAGCTATCCTTATTTGCTGGCAGGGCTTGCCTTTGGTGTCTTGTCCGTCTTCCAATTTATAACGTGGTACGTCGCCGGAATCGCTCCTGCATTCTTCAGTCCATGCAATTCATTGCTCGCATTAAAGATGATGGACCCGGGCCCCGCCTCCACCCATCTGCCGTTGGATAGCGTCTGAACGGTTCCCTTCTGGATGATGATGAGTTCCTCGTTTGGATGCGTGTGCGGCGGGTGTGGGGTATGTCCGGGGCTCAATGTCGTTACGTGTATCTCCAATTCTTCCAACGTGGCGGTGGGGCCGCGAAATGCAGAGCGCACGGATCCCGCATTGGTTGCTTTCTCAACCATCGAGTTCCACTCGAATACTGCGGAGCGCTGAACAGGTGATTCATCAGCCCACGCTATGACACAAAGCGTCGCGACCACAGCCAGTAATGCTACCTCTACGTCTCGCACTGTAATCATTTCCGGGTCCTTAACAGAGATTCAGTTGGCATCGGGGGCTGCCTATGAAAGCGACACGGTGCGCTCGGGTTGCAGACGCTGACCAACGCCATCGGTTCGCACGTAAGCTCGCGTTTACTCCTCGGCAATGGCTTGCGAACTAAAGATCCGAATTCCAAGCCAGCCGCCCAAATCCGTACAGGTTAAGCCATAGCAACGTGGTTAGCTAGCCAGTTTGTGCTGAGCTGCCAGTTTGTGCTGAGCCCGACATTAGCGACGCCGCTTGAAAGGCAAGCATCGGTTTTAATCTGCTTAATTGTGGCCGTGAACTATATCATGGCAAAAAAGGGATTAGCGACGACGGCATGAACGGCGCGGTCGGACATGCTATCCTTCCGCGCATGCTGCGGCCGACTTTAGCTTTGCCACTCCTGGTTGTGGCCCTGATAGTTTCTCCGCTCGATGCGCGCGTTACTCGTATCGAGATTTCTTCCCGCACCGATGTCTTGAACGGCAAGGCGTTCGGGGAGGCAGGAGCGTATGAGCGCATAACCGGGCGCGTTTATTTTTCGCTTCCAGTAGCCAATCCGCACAACCTGCGGATCGTCGATCTCAGTAAGGCGGTGAATTTGAAGAATGGCGAGGTCGAGGTCTCTTCCGACTTCATTGCCGTGCGTCCCAAGGACGCGAAGAAGGGTAATGGCTCCTTGATTTTAGAAGTGCCCAACCGCGGTCGCGGACGAATCATTTCTCTTGTTGATGGTGGGGATGTCGATCTTGAGAATGATGCAGGAGACGCATGGCTGCTGCGCAACGGCTTCACCGTCGTCAGCCTGGGCTGGCAATGGGATGCTGATGGTCCGGACACGCTGCGACTGTTTGCGCCTGTCGCGAAAGAAAACGGAAAGACGATCATGGGTCTGCTGCGCGGCGATCTGATGCCCTCGCGGGTAATGCCGGAGATTCCGCTGGGACACCTTATTCTCGGTAATATCGGCGGGTTCGAATACCCGGTGGCCGCACCGGACGATCCGCGCAATGTGCTGACAGTTCGGGACTCGCGAGAGAGTCAACGCACAGTCATTCCTCGCGTCGAGTGGCAGTTCGCGCACAGCGTGGATGGCAAGCTCACTCCTAGCGACCGGCACATCCACCTGAATGGCGGGTTTCAACCGGGGAAAATATACGAATACATCTATGTTGTGGCGGAGCCGGTGATAGCCGGAGCCGGCTTCACGGTCATACGTGATTTTGCGTCCTACTCGAAGCACGCGGCTGATGCCATCACTCCGGCAGCGCGTGTCTATGGCGAGGGCATTTCGCAGAACGGGCGATTTCTGCGCGACTTCCTATATCAGGGCTTCAATGCCGACGAAGACGGAAGGATTGCACTCGACGGCGTGCTTGCCCATGTTGCGGGGGCTGGCCGCGGCAGCTTCAACTACCGCTTCGCCCAGCCGTCGCGCGACGCCCAGCCCACTTCGTCGGTCTTCTTCCCGACGGACATCTTCCCCTTTACTGATCAACCCGAGACAGATCCTTTGACGGGAGAAAAAGGCGGTTTGCTCGATCGCGCTGTGGCGGACAAGGTCGTACCTAAAATCTTTTTCTCCAACACGTCCTACGAATATTGGGGGCGAGCGGCGGGTTTGATTCATGTCAGCCCCGACGGGCAACAGGACGCGGCTGTCTCGGAGAATGTCCGCATCTATCACTTCACCGGACTGCAACATTTTTCTGGTCCATTTCCTCCAGAGAAGGGTAAAGGAGATCTGCTGGGACAGCAGGAGCAATCACCCATCGCGGTGAAATATTTTTGGCGAGCCATGATCGCCAACATGGACGCCTGGGTGCGAAGCAACACTCTCCCACCCGCCAGCAGCTATCCAAAGATTGCGAACGGCACGCTCGTGCCAGTGCGAGACTACGCATTCCCAGCGATTCCAGGTGTCAACCGTCCTGACGAAGCAAACGCGGCCTATCGCCTTGATTTTGGCCCAAGCTGGTGGAGCGGAATTCTGAGCATTCAGCCGCCGAAGGTGGGCGCGTCGTTCCCTGTCCTCGTACCACAAGTCGATGAGGATGGAAACGAACGTGCCGGCGTGCGTATGCCGGAGATTACAGTTCCTCTGGCAACCTACACCAGTTGGAATCTCCGCGATCCTTGGATCGGGGCTCCCGACCAGCGCGTGTCGTTCGAAGGGTCCTATCTCCCATTTCCCAAGAGTGCCGCCGAGAGTAGGAAACTGGGTGATTCGCGCAAGTCCATCGGAGAACGGTATTCCAGTCGGGAAGATTACATCAGCCGCTACGCAAAAGCGGTGGACGATCTGATAAAGCAACGCTGGGTTCTGCCGGAAGACCGCGAGACTTTGCTGCATCGTGGCCAGGAAGAATGGGCTGAGGCCACGAAATAGAATTTATCCCTTTAACCGACCCTTCCGGTTAAAACCGCGGAGCTTGCCCTAGATTGCTTCTCGGCTAAACGTCTTGCAGTCAACTCTCATTCAACCCGAAATAGTGGCCTAGCTAGTTCATGGATTACGGTGCGGCGGATTTGCTCGCGGACCGCAGCCTCGTTGGCGCAAACCGCTTCAATATTCCGCTGACACAGCACGATGTAATCAGGACCCCTCGCCAGTTCAAGTATGCTTTTCTCAGTCCTGGGTACTCCATGAAAAAGACCGAGCAGCAGCTGCCCTGGGGCTTCCAACTGTGTTGATGGCTGGTTTCGGTGGCATAGCCTCTACCAGAACAGCAACGTTACGAATGCAGTTGCGGAATTCTTCTGGGAACGAGTCGGGCGCTCTTCGACTACCCTGACGAAATGCTCGCGCTTCATAACCACTAAATACTACTTCGAAAGTATGCCGCTCTTCGTAACAAGATATACAGCGAAACTTCCCCGCCAGTGGGCGCCCTCGTAGTGTTCGCCAGTGACGGCTGCCAATCCCGCCCGCTTGTGCTTCTCGGCCGCCGCCCGGATTATTTTGCGCGGACGCTCGAAGCTGGCACGCCCTGCTCCCTGGAGACAAGCCGCACGAGCAACCAATGTCCGTGTACGGAAGAATGCCAGACGTAACAGCCGTAGAACGCGGGCGTCAGTGTCCGGGGCGGAGCCACACCGGCATCGCTGTTCAAGGTGTGGCTGATCTTGTTGGGATATTCTTTATGGACACACGCGAGTGCGAGATGTGCGAAGCGCTGGGCTGCTTGATGCCGAAATCAGGAGGTGTGTCGCCGGCTACTGCGCCAGCTGAGAGCAGAACAAGAATCACAGCGATGATCGGTTTCATTGGCTGATACTGTAGACGAACTCGGCCGGTGCGACGAGATTTGTCGATTCCCGGCCCGAACGCAGGCCCCGCTATTTGGTGGCGGCGATGTTATCCTTGATCTATGCCTCCACGGGGCCGTCGCTAATCATGTCTGATCCAACTGCAAAATCTCCGACCGGTGAAGTTAACGAATCGTTCGCCAACATCCTTTCGCAGTTCGAGCGGGGTCAAAGCACCAAAACGTCAGAAGGCACCCGAGAGGGGACGGTGGTCTCCGTGTCCGCGGACTCGGTGATCCTCGACATCGGGTTCAAGACAGAAGGTGTCTTGCCGCTGTCGGAGTGTTCGAGCGATCGTGAGCCGCCGAGCCCGGGGGACAAGCTGCAGGTAACGATCAAGGGCCGCGATCCGCAGGGCTATTATCAGCTGACTCGTAGCAAAGCGACCCGGCCAACCGACTGGGCGGCGCTGGAGAAGGCCTTTAACGAGAAGACAACCATCATGGGTACGGTGACAGGAGTCGTCAAAGGCGGGCTGAGCGTCGATGTCGGTGTTCGCGCTTTCATGCCTGCCTCGCGAAGCGGCGCGCGTGATGCCGCCGAGATGGAGAAATTGGTCGAGCAGGAGATTCGCTGCCGCATTACCAAGCTCGACGCGGCGGAAGAAGACGTTGTGGTGGATCGCCGCATTGTAGCGGAGGACGAAGAGAAAGTTGCCAAGCAACAACGTTATTCCGAATTGAAGGAAGGCGATGCGGTAAGCGGTACTGTTCGCAGCCTAACCGACTATGGCGCCTTCATTGACATTGGCGGAGTCGACGCCTTGCTGCATGTGAGCGACATCTCATGGGCGCGAGTCAGCCAGCCGTCAGATGTCCTCGCGGTGGGACAGGAGATCGAAGCGAAAGTTCTGAAGATTGATCCGGAAAAGCGGCGTATCTCAGTGGGAACCAAGCAACTGCAACCGCACCCATGGGTTTCAGTTGCGAGCAAGTATAGGACAGGAGAGCGTGTTCGCGGGAGAGTGACTCGCGTAACGGATTTCGGAGCGTTCGTGGAAGTGGAGTCCGGGGTTGAGGGGTTGATTCACGTTTCGGAAATGTCATGGGTCAAGAAAGTGCGAAAACCGGGCGACCTGGTTAAGCCCGGTGAGACGGTGGAAGCCGTCATCCTGGGAATAAACACCGACGAGCACCGCATTTCGCTGGGGCTGAAGCAGGCTTTAGGTGATCCATGGGCAGATGCCGCACAAAAATTTAAGGCCGGATCACTGGTAGAAGGCCACGTCACAAGTCTGACGAAATTCGGGGCATTTGTGCAGGTCGCCGAGGGTGTAGAAGGGATGATTCACGTCAGCGACATGAGCGCGGAAAAGAGAATCAACCACCCGCAAGACGTGCTTAAACTCGGGCAATCGTTAAAAGCACAGGTGCTCGAAGTCGATAAAGATAAGCGGCGCTTGAAACTCGGACTGAAGCAGCTGGTGCCTACGGATATTGACGAATATCTCGCCGAACACAGCGAGGGGGATGTTGTAAGCGGCCGTGTGATCGATGTTTTGGGGAACTCGGTGCGGGTGGAACTAGGCCAAGGAATTCAAGCGGCATGCCGAATCTCGACGGACAGCCTGGCGGATACTGCTGGCGGAGATCGGACGGCAACCAAAACAGACGTGGCTTCGCTTAGTTCGATGCTGCAGGAGCGCTGGAAAAGCGGCGCTGTTGCGCAGTCGTCAAAGCCAAAAGAGGTTCGCAGCGGACAGGTGCGTAGTTTTCGCATCACGAAGTTGGACCGGCCAGAGAAAAAGATCGAGGTCGAACTGACTTAAGAAATTCAAGAGCCCTCAGCATCGTGTAACGATAGGGCCGGGAAGGCGATCTTAGAGACCGTATCGTAATATTGCGCTCCCGCGATCCTTGCGGCTTTGTCGGTTGGGTGCATGGCCTTTCCTTTATTATTGCTGCTTGAAGGAATGGTACTGCGCTGCCGAAGCTCCCCGAAAGTGACTGCTTTGGCTGCTGTCGCCAGGACTTCATGGCTCCTTGCGCTCACTGGTGGGTGGGCAGAAGCCCCAACGTCCGCGCCAGCTTTGCCGCAATCGTTCCCGCTCCTCCGGGGTCATGCGCTCCCAGCGCTCGGCCATGCGGCGGCGGTAATTGGAGCGACCGGAACCGTGCCATCCATGTCCGCCGAATAGGATCCGGCACAGCACCAGAAGTCCGAGCGCTTCCCAGAAATTGACCTGGCGGAAACCGAAGAGGGGCGGCAACAGCCAATTCCACAGGTGCAGCACTACTTCTCCGCCGATGAAGATAAATAGCAGTATCCCCAAAATCGCCAGCGGAGCGATGAAAAGCAGTCTCTTCACTCTAGGTCTCATGTTCAGTTCCTCACACTTTTGTAAATTCGTCGTAAATGTCTTGCAATCGCTTGCGCAGATGCAGCACGGCATAGCGTTTGCGCGAGAGCAGCGTGTTCACGCTCACGCCGGTCTCAGCGGCCATCTCCTTGAAACTACGCCCTTCCAACTCGTGCGCAACAAACACCTCGTGCTGCTCCTCCGGCAACTCGTCGATCGCCAACTCGAGTTCCTCGAGAAGCAGCTGGCGTGCGTAAATCGCCTCCGGTCCGGCATCGGGCGAAGGCAGCAGGTCTTCCAACTGCAGCAGTTCGTCGTCTTCGTCTGCGACGACAGTATCGCTGAAGCTCTCCGGCCTCTTCTTGCGGAAGAGGTCGGTGATGCGATTGCGTGCCACGCGAAACAGCCACCCAGTGACATGCTCGATCGGCATCAGCAGGCGGTTCGCTTCCACCAGCTTGTAGAAGACATCCTGTAGGATGTCCTCGGCATCTCGCGGGTCGGGCACGCGCCGGCGAATGAAGTTGCGTAGCCGGGACTGCTCCCGCTTGACCACCTCGGAGATCCGCTGGTCTTGTTCAGTCATCGATCGCGGGTTGCTCAGCGCCTGGGCCACCTACATCTGTAGACGAAGGAAAGAGAGAAATATTTCAGGTTTCCCCCCTCAAAAGGGGATCCAGGAGCCGGGGTTCGGTGAGACAACATGGCTCTCGCTTTGGAATAAGCTTGCCAGCCCTAGAGAGCGAAGATCCCCACCTTTGCAAAAAGAAAACGCAGCAAAGGCGGGACACGCGTGCGCCTATGCTGCGCCAAGTCGAGCAGCGATAGCCGTCTGTTTCCACTTCTCCACATTCACGCCCTTCACAAGGAGCCAAAGGCAGAGCGATGCTTCCCCAACAAAGGCGGGGAGAAGAATGGCAGGAAACAATCTGTCCGCCAAGGCTGGTGCGAGGATCAGCGCGAAGCTATCCGTCAGATAGCAGAATCCGGCGATCTGCATCAGGATGCCAATCGCTTTGGGAAAATAACCTGATTTGAAAATCAGGTAACCGATCACGACGCAGAAACAGCCGAAGAAGATTAGGCTGACACCAAAACCATAGCCATGCGATTTGAGCGTCAGTGTCGCCATGGCATAGAGCTGCTCCGGCGTAAATGCATTGAGGTACCCGGAATTCTGCAGCGGAAACAGTGCCTGAACAAGATACATTGTGATGGCCGCTTCGATGCCGATGGATATCAGGTTAAAAAATGCCGCCAGCACCGTCAGATCCCTGCTGACCGGGCGCAGTAAAACAAACAAGATCAGAAGCAGAACGATAGCGCATACCAGTAAGAATAGTTCGGCAGCGATATGGAAGCGCCACAGCGACTCCATGGACCTGATGTTGGCCGCTGTGGCGCTTGCGTCACCCCGTACCAGCAGCCTGTCACGTACGAATGCCTCGCCGAACAGTCCCAGGACAATGATGATCAGGTACAGCGCTCCGCCAACTCTTGCGTACAGTCGTGGTGATCTTTCAATAGTGCTGTATGTCATTCCTAATCCTTAAGAAGCTAACGTAAGAGCCACCCACCCAAGCAAAAGTAGCTTGGGTGGGGCACCCAGCACATTATTTCTTTGGTTGCACCTGGAAACCGGGCTCGCTCGTTGGGGGTACGATGTTCTTCAGCCGCATGTAGGTGACGAGGTTACCGTAGTGTTCCACGCTGTGCATTGTGTTGACCGTCAGCACGCCCAGTTTCGGTGTGTCGCCTCCGAAGAGCTGCACCATTTCCGTGGCGGAAGTATTGTTCATGCTGTCGTACGCCTTGTCACAGTAGGCAAAGGCGTCTTTGAGCGCCGCGATCAGATCAGCTTTTGAGGTTTTGGTCTGCTCGATTTTGGGAGCGGGATTTTTGTCACCGAGTGCAATTGAACAAAACAGGTATTGTGCGTCGGCGACATGTCCAATGATCTGGCCAAAGCTGCGGACCGCGTCGGTTGGTTTAAAGCCGTAATTCTCCTCGGGCACTTTTTCGGCTGAACGCAGCAGAATAGCCTTCACACCTCCGTAGGCGAATTTATTGAATGCGACAAGGGGGTTATCACTTTTTGGATTTTGAGCGGCCTTCTGAGTCTCCGAGTGCCCAAAAGCTGCGGTAGCTGACAATATCAGGACAATTGGCACTGTGAAGCGAAGCAATTTCATATTTAATTCTCCTCTTATTACGGCTTGAGTCGGGCGGCTTCCATGTGTTACGCCAACCTCATGCGCAATGGAACCCCAGACTTCCGGCTGTAAGCATTCGTGAAACGAACACGGATTAGCCAGAAAAGCATCAATAGCAGCGGCAGTACACCGAGAAGCGCGAGCATGCCTGTCTTTTGCATGAATTTGGGAAACAGGTGTGGACGTGCTATGAAGATGGACCCTGAGGCGATGAACAGGGAGAAGCACATGCGCCACAGATGCCTCGCGAGACGTTGTGTACGCGAGAGACGGCACAGGAGCATGCGAACGTCTCCAGCGGCGGCCAGCAGTACCACAGTAGCGATGAAGAAGTTCATAGCCGCGGGGACGCCGTCGGGGACCACCCCCGCATTGGTCAGCCTCAGTATCCCGTTGCTAATGGTGGCAACTCCGATCGCCAACGGAACCAGAATCGCCGCCCAATCGAACCTGCTGGTCTCCCCGTTTCTGCGTTTGACGGTCAACCATGCCGTAGTCACCAGATAGACGGCCAGAATGCCGCCAAAGAAGTTACCTACCTGGTGTTTCCTGACGGCCACATACATGGCAGTTGCACCCAGGCTCAGCATGGATATGACGAATACCTTTCCAGCTATCGCATGATGGCGGGAACCTTTGCGGAAGGATATGGCGACAGCGCCGGAGAGCAAGCCGACAGTTCCAGCGCAAATATGAAGAGCTAAGATGGGCGCCATTTGCACGGTGACATCCTTACCACCCGAACCTGCACGGCTTCTTCCTCTGATACGAGGTTAGCGGTTAAGAACGGCGCCAACCCTGAGCTGCAATTAACAAATCAAATCGGCCCTTGGTGGCGGCGCAAATGCACAGCGCCGGCGAGGAACGCCGCGGCTATTGCCACGCCGATCCACAGACTCGGGCTGCTCAGGAAGTGTCCCGGCATGATGTGTGTCATCGGGTCCGTGGGGAAGATATCTGCCGGCGCGTAGCCCATCGGGGGCGTATTGCCGATCAAGCGGTTTCCGACCAACGTAGCGAAATGCTGAGTATGGAAGGCAATCTTTTCAACGCCGGCGATTGCGAGCACCGGTATCGCCGCCCACAGAAATACGACACGGCGTGCCCAGCCAGATACCAGCAGTAACCAGCAATAAATTGGGGCTGGCCACAGGGCATGCGCTGTCAGAATGTGGTAGAGCATCAGCAACGACATCTGCACGACCGGCAGCCGCGTCCATAGGGAGGCTACACTGAGGTCGCTGGCCAGCAGTACGGCGCTGCTCAGGAGAAGCACGCTGATCTGGAGCAGCAGAGTGAGGGCGAACGTGAGCAGGGGCAGAACGATAAACGGAACGCTTGCCTTGGCAAGCACTGTGGTGCGATCGGAGACCGGCAGTGACTTCCAGAACAGGATGCTGCGATCGCGGCGCTCCCCGTGTAGCGCTTCGGCACAGTAGAACAAGGTCACCAGTATGTACGTGCCCATCATGAAACCGGCCGCGATGTTGTACGGCATGAGAATCGCTTCGCGGTACGACTCCGGATCGGTACCCGAGTACCCGCGCAGCTGAGCCGGCAGATGAATCAGGGTAATTAGAAATCCGATCAGGAAGAGACCCGCTACGACCAAAGGTGCGACGTATACGAAACGGTTTTCCCACAACTCCCGTCGCAGCGCCCAGTAGAAGGGCCGAGTCGCGGATAGCGCGCCGGGTGCGACGCTCTGCGCTTGGAGCGACTCGGGCATCGCGTTGGATTGTGTATTCATCTAGCCGCTCCTTGTGCCTGGCCGGCCTGATTGCTCATGATGGCAACGAACAAATCGGCGATACTGGGCTTGCGCACCTCGCCAAGTGCTGCGAGTTGCTGACGATCGGCACGATCGAACAGCAAGACGCTTCGACCGAGCAACTGGCGTTCGTGAATCGGCTTGATCGCTCGTGCAGCCGCCGCATTTTCTGGATTCACCATCACTTCCAGATAGCGCGACTCAAGTTCCTCCATGCTGCAGGCAAATACGATGCGGCCGCGATTGATGAACATCACATCGGTGAGGACTTCCTGGATCTCGTCCACCTGATGTGTCGTGACCACGATGGTGCGGCTGCGATCGAAGTAGTCGTTCAGCAGCGAATCGTAAAACCGCTTGCGAAAAAGGATGTCCAGCCCGAGCGTCGGCTCGTCCAGCACCAGCAATCTCGCGTCGATGGCCATCACCAACGCGAGGTGCAGCTGAGTCACCATGCCTTTCGACAATTCCCGGACCTTGCTGGCCTGACGGATAGTGGTCTTGGTGAGAAAATCTTCTGCCTTCGAGCGATCGAATCGCGGATGCACTCCGCCAACGTAGTCCAGCACCTGCGCAACCCGTATCCACCGCGGCAGCACCGCGACATCGGCAATGAACGAAACATCGCGCATGAGCTGGTCGCGCTCGGTCCAGGGGTCGCGTCCGAGCACCTTGAGTTCTCCCTGATACGGGGTCAGGCCTAGAATCGCATTGAGCGCGGTAGTCTTGCCGGCGCCATTGGGCCCGATCAGTCCGAGAATGCGGCCTTCGTCGACACGCAAATCGACACCGTCCAGCGCGGTCGTGGTTCCGAACGCCTTGCGGAGTCCGCGTGCTTCTATGACTGACATGGCTTCAGCGTTCCTCCTCTTTGGCTTTCTTGGCTTTCGACTTGGATTGGTTGCTCGTGCCATTCAGCAGTTCCTCTGGTTTGAGTCCGAGCCGCTGAATGGTAACCTGGATCCTGGGCCACTCCTCGGCAAGAAATTTCTGGCGTTCGCCCTGTAGCAACAGACTGCGCGCCCCCGCGTTGATGAACATGCCACGGCCTCGTTTGGTCTCGACCAGTCCCTCGTCTACCAATTGTTGATACCCCTTGAGCACCGTGAGCGGATTGACGCGATAGTCGGCCGCAACCGTTCGCACCGAGGGCAGCGGATCGCCTTCCTTGAGAACTCCGTCGAGTATCATCGCGACCACACGGTCGCGAAGCTGGCGGTAGATCGGCTGACTGTCGTTCCACTCACGGTCCATCAGGTTTCCCGGATAGTGTCACTTGCCGGCCACAACACTGCCCTGGTTCTTACGCCGCAGGTCGAAGTGCGCATGGACGGGCTTGTCCCCTGGCATCATATACGTCCAGTCCTCGGTGTGATGGTTGGCGTCAATTACCTTGAACACGGCGTGGTGCATGTGCCCGTACTGCGTGCTACCGGAAATATCGACAAAGTCGAATTCCACCGTCTTGCCGTCTGGCGAGGTCCTCGCCGCCATCCGCGGTCGATTCCCGGCGTCGCAGTAGTGAACCAAGTGGAGGCGATCTCCGTCCAGGTACAGCATGGTGATCGGATGGTCGTAACGAGCCGGGTCGTCCGGCACTCCCACTGCGTACATTTCGTGCACCAGTGCATTTCCGCGGGAAGTCACGCGCATCGAGACCTGCGAGGGCAGCTTGTCGTCCATGTCGGGCTGCGGCGGGTCGACTGTTAACTTAGCGGTCCAGATACCGGCCAGCGTTTTCATCGTGTCGAAAGACTTCTGTGCGTCGGACTTCGCTGCGGGTGTGTCGGCGGCCTTGTGTGCGTGCGTGTCGGGCGGCGCGGCAGGCCTTTGCGCCTCTGACTGGCCAAAGGCCACGGTAGAGAGAGAGAGCAGAACGACGGCTAGCATAAAACGAGGCGATTTCATGTTTTCATCCTCCTTAAATAAGGTCCTTGCTTTCGGGTCAGAGTCCCAACCTCGCAAATTCAAATGCGAGGGACGGATTAGTGTTATAGTTAACTACAACACTACATAAGATGCAAGCTTTTTTTGATCTCGACGAACCGCTGATCTGCTAGGGAGCGTCTACTTAAAGGGGTCCGATTGTAGGCGAGGAAGCCGTCCAAGATTCTCTCGGAGCCATGGGGGGACCGCTTCCGACTGGAGTCGCCAAAACGCCAGGGATGCCACTTTCTGAAGTGGGGCCGGTAAGATGTGAAATACTGCGCCGCAACCGGCAGTCAGGAATATGGATCAAATCCGGCAGGTAGGGTGTAAGCAGAACGAGCTAGCGTTTGGCGCTCAAAACTTCAGGACGACAACCGTATTTGACTCTTTGGATGCCGCTTCGTAACGCCAGTTCTTAACTGCCTTGAGGGCAGACTCCGCCAAAATGGGATGACCACCGATGTACTCCAACCGGCGCACTGCGCCATCCGGGTTAATCCAGACCTTCAGTTTGACCGCGCCGTGAAGGTTCATTTTTCTCGCAATTTCCGGATACTCAGGATCGTCACGACGAGCAACTTTCCGGTCTGTCTGGGCGGAAGCGCTTACTCCGCCCGCGATGAGCACCATCGATAGCAAGATGTGTTTTATTCTGGTCATCCTCGTGTCCGTCCAGCTCGAGTTAAAATGAGAGCCGCAACGCAAGCTGGATTAGCCTTGGATCTCTCGTACGGCTTACTGATCCGAAACTCGCTCCTCCGGTGATATTCCCGTCGGGGTTGAAGAACTGCGTGTGATTGAACAGGTTAAAGAACTCGGTACGAAATTCGAGCGCTGTGTGCTCTCTTAAGGGCACAGTCTTGTGGACGGCGAAATCGAAGTTGAGGATGCCCGGACCACAGCATACAGTGCGCGGCGAATTGCCGATTTGTCCTAGGGGCGCATCCACGAAAGACGTAGGATCGAAATAGTAGCCTCCGGACGTCCTGGGATCCAACCGATGAAAGGGGGCGACCTGGTTCGGTTCGCCGGGTGCTTCGAAATCAAAGCTGCCCATTAATTCCTGATCGCTGGTGGATGTAATGCGCACTGGAAATCCGGACTGCAACGTAGAAATGGTTGACACAGTCCACCCGCTGAGAATAGGCCTGCTCCAGTGGGATAGTTGCAAATCCGGGAGGCGCCAGTACCCGCCTAACACGAATCTATGGCGAGCGTCGAACAGAGATAGGGAACGAGATCTCCTCGGATCGATAGGGTTGATCGAATTCTCAAAACTGGAAGCAGTATCTATAGACTTACTCCACGTATACGAGGCCAGGAACTGTACGCCATGCGAGAAGTGCTTGTTAACTTGCATCTGGAGCGAGTTGTACGCAGAGTTGGCAATTGGCGCCATGCCAAAGACGCTGCTGAAAACCGCGACACCATCGGGCGGGCATCCTGCCCCGGTGGTGGGCTCGCATAGCGGAGATGAATACTTGCGTAAGCCGACAAGAGTAATCGGGTTGGCATTGGGACCCGTAACCGTCGGCACGGAACCATACGGCAAGTGCAAGGTGACACCCGGCGGAATGGCGCCGGCCGGAATCGAATAGGCGCTGTCTTCGCCGAACGGGCCACACGACATTCCTGGAATGAGGTTCAGATCGAGACAGGTTTGCGGGTTGCCAAAATTCTGATCCACGCTGGCGATTAGGCGATGACCCTGGCTGCCAACATAGCCTAACTGCAACATCATGTCCCGCGAGAGCTGCCGCTGGACCGTGACGTGATACTGCTCCGCATACTGGCTTCGCAGAGTATCCGGGAAGTTTCCAAACAAGAGAATCGGGCGGAAGAGGGCGAAATCCACCGCCGACCCGCGGGCTGGGTTCGAATAACCATTAAACGGATTTGGGATTACCGTCCCATTCTGAGCGAGAAACGGCGTGTTGAAGAAGACATTACTAATAATGGTGCTGCCGCCAAATGGAGGCTGAGCAGCAAAAGATGCCAGAATTAATTCTTCATTGCTGTCGTAAAAAATTCCCCAGCCAGCGCGAACACTCGATTGCCCTGGCCCACCGGACAGCTTCGCGGGCCAACCGCTCGTCCACTTAGGCGACCAAGCTAATCCAACTCGCGGAGCCCAGGACTTAACGTAGTTGTTGGTCAATCCCGCAGGCACTCCTTGATCACCCGGAAATACCAAGCCGAGCGGGAAAACAGATGCGCCAGGGCCGTTGGGCGAGCAGTCGCTCGAGCCAAAAGTGGCCGTTAATGGATCGGTTGGGCTCAGTTCACACGGATAGATACTGGTGGCCCGACCTGGGCGGAATGCCTGAATGCGCCTACCCGCATCGGCCTGGGGTGTATTCAGTTCCCAGCGCAGCCCATAATACAGGGTGAGATTTGGCTTCAGCTTCCAGGAATCTTGAGCGAACATGCCCAATTGCGTGGTGCGCGCGTCGACTCCGTTCGCGGAACCCTGAGAAAAGCTGTCAGGAAGTCCCAGCAGGTAATTGGGCACTAGGTTAGAGAAGCCTACATCGTTCGGACCACCGCCGAAGAACTGGAAGTTCCCGTTAACGTTATAGAAGTAAGTCTGATGGAAACGCTGGTTGCGTAGGTCAACACCAAATTTCAGGGAGTGTTTGCCGATAATCTTAGTCAGACCGTCAAACAGGTGATAAACGTTTCCGGTCTGGGCGAAACTCCCGTTGGCGTTGTTGCCAAAGGCGAAGCCACCTGCCAAACCGACAAACGGTACACCTTCGTGAGCGGCTCCTAATCCCGGAGTTATACCAAGGCGTGGGTTGGCAGGATCGGAAAAACACTGGTCAGGCGGCAATGTGGAGCATGAGTCTTGCAGCAACCGTGTGTGTTCAGGAGACAGGAATTGACCCTGCGCACCTCGATAAAACACGAACCGGAATTCATTATTAGTCCTGCTGTTGATCATCCAGTTATGCGATAGATTGGCTTGCTGGAAGCGGTCTCGAGTCGTGTTTCCAAAATTGGGTACGGTCGCTCCTGCCGCTTGGAACCGGGAGAAAGGCTCACCATCAAATCCATCCGCGCCGTAGTAATAAAAACTGACCTGCTGCTGACTCGTAAGATTGTGGTCCAGACGAACCGCGAACTGGTCCTGGCGAACCCTCGCGTTGGGACTTGAAAGGAACGTTTGAGCACCCACGTTGGGCAAGGGAACAAGTGCGCCCAGCAGGTCGGCTGCTGTCGGATCGAAGCACTGCGAGGGAATAATATTGCCTGGAAAGATACTGGCGTACGGAGTGCCTGCTGCGATTGCAGTCCCACCGTTTGCTGCAACTGCTCCGGCGCATCCGGGCCGACTGTTAAGAGTCGTAGCGACGGCATCATCGCCCAAGACGCCAGAAAACGACGGTCCTGACGAGAAGTCGCCTTGTCGCTCTTGCAGAGTAGGCACACTCACCGGATCGGACGTGATTCCGCGCCTCAACCGCCGGCCTTCATAGGAAGAGAAGAAGAAAGTTTTATCTTTTCGTATGGCTCCACCGACGGTGCCACCGAATTCGTTCTGCTGGAAGTCGGGTTTCTCGGGGTCGAAATATCCTCTAGCGTTAAGGCTCTTGTTGCGGAAATACTCGTAAACCGTCCCGTGAACCGCGTTGCTACCGGATTTCGTGATCGCATTGATTACTGATCCGGAATTGCGACCGAGGTCCGCATCATAATTGTGCGAGATAACACGGAATTCACTAATGGAGTCAGGCGAGGGCTGGATCGACGGGGAGTTTATGAATTGATCTCCCGAGTGCCCGCCGTTGACGTTGTAATTGTTCGAGCGTGCCCGCCCACCACTAACCGACACGACACCGGGCTGATTGCCCCCGAAGAAAAGGTCGGCTCCCAACGTGCTTTGCACGCCAGGTTGTAACTGAAGCAACTCGAAAGTATCGCGGGATTTTAACGGAAGATTGGTTACAGCTCGATCGTCCATCACGACGCCGAGCTGCGGATCCTCGGTCTCGATCGTTGAAATCGCCGTATCACGAACGCTGGCGGGCAGGGCGCTATTTCCATCACCCAGCGTGACCTCGATTGAAACGACTTGTCCGATGCTTGCCCGTAGCTCACGCGTTTGGGAATTTGGAAACCCGTCAGCTCTTACGTCCAAGGTATAGCTGCCGACGGGCAATGAAGTGAACCCGAAGTTGCCCAGGTCGTCTGTTGTAGCGGCACGCATCAGCGAGGTGTCGCGTCCTATGATGACGACGAACGCACTCACCACAGGATGCTTGGAGAGATCGACAACTCTTCCCCGCAGCTCAGATGTGTTTTGAGCCCGGCCAAGGGCAGAAAACAGTAAGAGAAATGTTAGAAATACGACCGCCCTGCTGATCCGAGGGTTCATGAATGCGCACTCCTCCCCCTGTCCGTTCGAGATTCACGGTAGAGTAACGAGAGTGGTTACGGCAAGTAACCGAGGTAATGAAGCACGGGGAGTGGTGCTTTCGGTTCCCAATCACTGTACCGAAGGGTACGTCGCCAGGTTACGGTCGTTTTGCCGCTTACCGATCTATAGGTATGTGCGATGCAGTGATCCGTGCTATCTTGCGAAGACTGTGGACGGGTATTACTACTAGGAGTAACTCGCCAGTTGGCCTCGACCTCATCCAATCCATCGGTCAGCGTGGCGGAAAGCCACCGGGAGCACCGATTTACCCTGTTAGGGTTCAAGGTAGACCGCCAGCTGCTTGCCGATTTTGCAGACACATTCAAGCGGCTCAACGTCAGCGCTGTCACAGTGTGCATGGGCTCTGGACAACGACACGGCGATCGTCAAATCAACGCCTGCGTCCTCCCTCTCCGAGAAACCGCCGTAGCCTGGCTCAAGCAGTCAGCTTGGTTCCGGCCACGTAGAACAGTTGTGTATGGAATCGGTGGCGCGAGGGCGGCCAAACGGTTCGCAGGATTGGGCATCAACGCCTTATTGAAAGACGGTAGCCAACATAGTATCCAAGCGGCCGTGGAAGCCACTCATTCTCTCCTCTTGCGTGGTGTAGGAGAGTGCGGCCGTGTACCAATTGCGATTGACGTTGAAATTAATGCGCAAGGAAGAACGCTGACCGGTGTCACCAAGAACGTGGGTTACGGCGGGTTAGCTGTACGGCTGATTCGGAATGTGGCGTTACCCGATGTAGTAACCCTCAATTTTACCCTCCCATATGCCGGCTCGTTCTCGCTTGTAGCATCCCCGCGCTGGTATTCGGGGAGCCTGGCGGGACTCCGATTTGAGCCATCCTCTCAGGAGCCGGTATTAAAGCAATGGTTACACGATTACTCGTTACTTGGGTGTAGTGAGGTATGACCAAGTCCCTGCGCGCGTGCCATTGAATCAGGATTCGCCTACTCATCAGAAACCAAAGACCTGAATGCCCGGCTGGCCTGACTGTAACCGTTTCTGACGGGACTTTGGTCACTTTCGAGAACCGTCTTGCTCGGCTACGATTTCGCTAAGAACTCTTTTGGTGAGTTGAAACCGACAGCCCTGAGAAATCTATGTTTGATGGCGCAATCTCGGTCGATGAGAGAGTGGAGTCGCCTAGTTGGTCGGCCGCCGAGCGATCCCTCACCGGTGAAACTGCCGTCGCCACACTTTCTGCGGTTCCCCAACAGGAAGCCGAGATAGAGTCGACTCTGGTTTGTGTGTTCACGGGCAGTCACACACGACTTCCCGGTGTCCTAACGAGGGAGCCAAACCATCGGGGCCGTAAACACCAGCTCAGTACGATCTTCGGCCGAGTATCCGCAACCCTGAGGAAGGCTTGGTTTTGGTATTCAGTCGCTGCGTCGCTGTGCTGGACCGTGTGGGCATTCACAGCGCGACTCGGCACCGAGGAGATTCCTCCAGCAACGATGCAATTCATCTCTGCATTCGGATTCCTGCTGGTTGCGCTCGTGATGGTTGGTATCGGCAAACCCCAGATGAAGGTTAGTATGCGTGGCAACTCGTATGCACTAGTGAGCGGCGTTCTCCTCGGACTCGGCGGTATTGCGCTGTACGGCGCCTACCGCGCTGGGGACAATGCTGCCGTAGTGACAGCAACAACCTCCCTCTACCCCGTAGCGACCGTAATTCTCGCAGTGACATTCCTGCGGGAGAAGTTGAACAAACTGCAGTTGCTGGGAGTGTGTTTTGCGGTGGCTGCCATTCTGATGCTTTCGGTGTAAAAAGGCGCCCATGCTTCCGACGTGGTTGTGGTTGTCCGCCCTGGTGCTCCTCTCGTGGGGTACTCTTGGGCTCTTCCAAAAACTCGCAATGAACCACATTTGTGCCCCTGCGGCACTGATTTGGGCAGCTGCTGGATTTATGCTTTTGCAGCCGCTGCTGCTGCCTGCTCGGTCCATTTTCGAGTACTCAACCATGAGCTTAGGCTGGGCCATGCTCAACGGAGTGTTCAATGGACTCGGCTTTCTATGCCTGATGGCGGCGATGCGCAACGGCGGCAAAGCATCCATCGTCGAACCGCTGACCGCCTTATATCCTGTTTTTGTTGTCTTGCTTGCTCCTGCTCTGCTACGTGAAAACATGAAGCCTCTTCACGCATTTGGCATACTCTTCGCAGTGATCGGGGGCATGCTCCTTTCCGCGGAGACCGCTGCTGCCCGGCAGGAAAATCCCCAATCCAAACCCGTGGCAACCAGTTCAGGCCATAGGTCTTAGCATATTGAAGAACTCAGAAGCCCCACTGGAGTGCTGGAGCTCGTTTATATTCTCCTTTCCGGATACTTGCCCAGATTAGCGTTGTGCCCAGCGTTAAGTGCCCAGTAGCGCACGCCAACTGCTTGTTTGGCCTCAAGACTGCAAATTGCCGGCTGCCCGGCGGCTTTCTGCGTGAATCACATTTCGCAGATGCCGCTGGAAAGTCAGGTGAGGCTTGCCGGCAAAGTGATCCGGATAGGAATAGACAGCCAGCATGTACATGTCCAAGTCCTGGATGGCTTCGTTGTCCCCGGGACAATCGAAGTGACACGTGACATCGATCCCTGTGTTTTGGGGAGCCATGAGCAACCTCTTTATCTTGGAAATCTCACCAACTCCGAGAAATGTTGGGGGCAAGGTCCGGACTCGGGGACGGAATCAGAAATCGCCGCTCCTTGTAATTTTCCTGGAGGGTGGAAGCCTTATGTCTTCT
>DATEPX010000173.1:0-39620 GCA_035272945.1 Terriglobales bacterium | reverse complement strand
GACGCTATTGCCCGATGCGAAATGGCAGAGCAGGAGCCGCCCGATTTCGTCTTGCTCTTCGTCAAGACCCAGGCTGACCTGAAGAAAAGCTTTCCTCCGTGGAGTAAAAGGCTTGAACCTGCCGGCATGTTGTGGGTGGCGTGGCCTAAGAAGAGTTCTGGGGTGGTCAGTGACCTCGACGAGAACAAGGTACGTGCCCTCGGTCTGGCAGCAGGACTAGTTGACGTCAAAGTATGCGCGATCAGCGAAGTGTGGTCCGGGCTCAAGTTTGTGATTCCGGTAAAGGATCGGCCCCGCGCTCGCTGAGACAAAGAGTTGGTGCACGCCGGATCGACAGGCGATGACATCCGCAGCTAGTGTGGAGCTACGGCGTAGTAGCCGCTGCGAGCCTGCACTTTGTAGCCCTTCTTGGAGCGGATCTCGATTCGTCTGAAAGTCCCGTCAAGCTTGGTGTTTATCGGCGTGTAGCCGATGTTGTACTGGCTGCGCAACTCCTGGGCAATCTGGTTGAAGGCCTGTTTCAATTTTTCGGTTTTGTTGCCCACTTCAATTACCCGGCCTCCGGTTTCGCCGGCGAGTTTCTTCACGGCGCTGTCCCCGGAGTACCCCCCCAAACCGTAGAAACCGCGATCAGCAATGAGCAGAACGTAAACAATTGAATCGGATTTCTGCGCCGCTTCGATGGCGTCTTTGACCTTCAATTGGCTGCCCTGGTCCTCGCCATCGGTGAGAATGATCATGGCCTTGCGGCCGACTTCGTGAGAAAGCTCGTCATGGGAGGCGAGATAGATGGCGTCGTAAAGCAACGTACCTTTTGGCGTTCCCGCGCAAGGTACCGGACCGCCGCCCAGGCCGGGTACACCTCCACAGCCACCGCCACCTCCGGTATTGATGCGGGCGCTGTTCAGAGCCGTCCGCAGGCGGCGCGTGGAATTGGTGAAGTCCTGCAGCAGGTCTACGTTCACGTCGAAGCTTAAGACGAAGGCCAAGTCCTTGTCCCGAAGAATCTCATTGAGGAAGGCGCCGCCCACCTCCTTTTCCATCTCGAGGACACGTTCCTGGCTGCCACTGCTGTCGATCAGGATACCCAGAGTCAGCGGCAGGTTCGATTCCGCGGTGAAATATTTGATGGTTTGAGGCTTGCCGTCTTCCAATATCTCGAAGTCATCCTTGGTCTGGTCGGCAATCAGAAGTCCGTGTTTGTCTTTCACGTTGAAGAAAAGCTGCACAACGTTGACGTTGACCTTCAAGGTCTCCACGGACTGGTCCTGGTCATTCTGCGGGGAGGAGGATTGTGCCCAGCCGAGGCCGGTTGCGGCGGCTAGGAGCAACAGCAGCGACGCCGCAATTCGTATCCGTACCACATGGACTTTTGACATGAGGAGATTCCGACGATTTTGTTACTCTATTACTGTATCTTAGATGCGCCAAGCGAGCAGCTTTGGACATCTGAATAGCAGAATTTACAGGGGCCCAAGACACGGAAGGGACGGGTAGAGACGTGGTCCGGAGATGGCAATGGGCACATTGGCTGGCAGCCGGTATCTTGTGCGTCACCGCGGGTTTGGGTGCAGCGCAGCAGCAACCGGAGCAGAAAACTCAGGACATTCCGGATGCTCCTTCGGCGGCTCGACCGCCACAACCGTTCCCACCCCCGGCGGCGCCGGTCCAACCCGAGCCGGAAAATCGGCCCGACCCGGGCGCACCCAACCAGCCTGCAAAACCCGGCATTAAGACGGTTCCCGAGGGCGCGGCCGCTCCCGATAGTAAGAATACGCGCGATGAGCTCTACACGCTGACCACCCGGGTCAACTTCGTCGTAGTTCCGGTCACGGTCAAGGACAAGAACACAGGGAAGCTAGTCGAGGGGCTGCTTCCTGGGGATTTTTCTGTTTACGAAGATGGCGTGAAACAGAAGCTGAGCTACTTCACCAGCGATCCCTTTTTCCTTTCTGCCGCGGTCATATTCGATTTGGGGATGCCGGACGCATCCGTTCAGAAAGTCAATCAGACTTTTACCGCTCTGCAAGGAGCGTTCAGCCAGTACGATCAGCTTTCGGTCTACACCTATAGCAGCACGGTGTCACGCCTGACGGATTTCACTCAAGTCAACCAGAGACTCATCCAGGCGCTGAACGAGTTAAAACTGGATCGCGGGCGCAATAGTGGAATACCGGTGTCCTCGGGGCCACTCGCTTCAGGACCGGTCATAAACGGGATGCCAGTCGGGGGAGGGCCGGTTCCCGTCTCCACGCCTCCTAAAGAGTCGCACGTTCTCAACGATGCCATCCTGCGGGCGGCTTTGGATCTGGCCAAGCAAGACCGCACGCGGCGCAAAATCATTTTTGTCATCAGCGACGGACGCGAGCTAGGCAGCACAGCCAGCTACGCCGACACACTCAAGATCCTGCTCACGAACCAGATCTCGGTTTATGGCGTAGCTACCGACTCCTCCTCGTTGCCTGCGTACAAGCAACTCTCCAAACTCCACTTACCGCGCCAAGGGTATGACAACCTCCTGCCCAGGTACGCCAGCGCCACCGGTGGCGAGGTGTTCTCGGAATTTTCGCGCCCGGCAATCGAGACCGCCTACACCAAAACCATGGGGGACGCACGCAATCAGTACACGCTCGGGTATCAGGCCAAGGGTGCTCTGGCGACGACCTGCCGCGACCTCGAAGTCCGGGTTGATGTTCCCGACCTCGATGTCCGGGCCCGCGCCGGTTATTGTCCGCTCCCTCCCGTCCGTGAAGGTCCGGGTCTAAACCCCTGAGTTCTTTTCCGGACCTCGGGCTCCCAGTAGTAACCCTGGGAATGTCTCAGGATTGCTGTCGCATGTGATATAAAACCAATGAGTTATCGTCCATTGCCAAATTAACCTCGGGTGTTCCTCATGTGCCGGAATGCCTGCGGAAGCTTCTGAGGGAACGTTTGAGTTTCATCAACTTCGCAGCCCGCGAGATCAACTGCAAGATCGTCTATTACGGCGCCGGGCTTGGCGGCAAGACCACCAACCTGCAGTACATCTATCAAAAGACCGCTGAGCAGCAAAAAGGCAAGATGATCTCCCTGGCTACCGAAACCGAACGTACCCTGTTTTTCGATTTCCTGCCGCTGGACCTGGGCTCGGTGCGTGGCTTCAAGACGCGCATGCATTTGTACACGGTTCCCGGACAGGTTTTCTACGACGCCAGCCGCAAGCTCATCCTGCGCGGGGTGGATGGTATCGTATTCGTGGCCGACTCCCAGGAAGAGCGGATGGACGCCAACCTCGAGGCCATGGACAACCTCATGGCCAATCTGCAGGAGCACGGTTACAACTTCGAAAAGATTCCCTATGTGCTGCAACTGAATAAGCGCGATCTGCCCAACGTGCTGCCGGTTGACCAACTTAAGAATGAGCTGCAGAGGAAGAACGAGGCGGTGATCGAGTCGGTTGCCTTCCAAGGCGTCGGCGTGTTTGAAACTCTCAAGGAGATCGCGCGCCAAGTGCTGATTGAGCTGAAGCAGGGTGGCTAGCCACTCGCGGTCTTAGTTGGGCGGCTTTTCGGGTTTGTTCTCCTGGGCGTTGGGCCCAAGTCCTTCAGCTCGTTGTGAGTCCCGCATTTGCGCCCGGAATTGGGATCTCCACTGCCAAAAACCCAGCAAAATTCCTGTTCATAAGAATGATATCGGTCGGCGTAATGGAGAGTTCCCGCAACGTAGACGCGGCTCCGTCCATTTTCGAGTTGCGCAAATAGGCCGGGTGCCAGCTTTGGCACGTGCAGTTCCATGAAATCGCGTTGCCCGGCATCAATGGCGCCGATGGTTGGGCGACTGGCGGCTTGGCCTGCCGCTAACGCATGCTGAAAGGTGGCCTGCTCAGCTCTGTTTTGCTGGTCCGCACTGATGCCCACCGAATTGAGAAGCAGCACCTGCGTGGCTTCAATAGAACCGATATTCTTTAAATGAAGCGTCGCCTTAACAGGATTGTCCGCGCTGGCCCCCATAATAAAATTCACGGTGGTTTCGATCACGGCGCGTGCGCGCCTGGGTTGGGTCTTGCGCGACTGCGACGTCCGAAGTTCGGCAGAAGTGTTCAATAACGTCAGGAAAAAGAAACAGGCGAAGCACGCTGTGAGTCTGGTGAATTTCATAGGGTCAACGATAAGCTTGAGATCCCGTCTTTAAGTTTTTCTATCGTAATCCTGGGATGAGGTAAAGATTGCGAGGCCCGTCACTTCGACGTCGTGCCCGGAACTATCCGGTCCAGCCAGAACCGCAGTTCCTTCTCGAACGCTGCCCTCTGTTTGCCGGTGAGCGGCACAACGTGCCCGGTGCCCTCCCTGACCGCCACTACGCGACCAAGTCCGCCCAGGCCCGAAGTCAGATAGTAGGTTTGTTCGTTCGTGGCCTCATCGGTAACAAAAAGCACAATGTTGTTCTTGTCCGTAAGTGAAACGTTAAAGCCCCGCACCAGCTTTCCATTGCGCTCGAACCGCTGCGCGACCAGGCATTCTTTTCCATCGCTGGCAATGCCCAGCATTTCCGATACATGGGGCGGGATTTTCGCCGGCAAGCCTGACCTGAGGACTGTGTCCGCCGCGCGCGCAATCCGCCCGCGAGCGCCGACACGAGGTACAGTCTGTGCCTGACCGGCTGTCAGAAAGGTCCCGGCCGACAGGAAGAAAGCCACGACCCACAGCAACCCACGCGAAAGACCTCTGGCGAATTTCGACACGTGCCCTCCAGTCCAAGCAAGGTAAATCCTTACCACCTCCAGCATACCTCGTGTGGACCGGGCATTGGCGGCGATCGGTCGTTCGCTGACCATGAAAATGCAACGTCATGAACAACGGCGTCCGAAATCCTGGGCCGTTTCTTCTTACTTCAAATGCACTGACTTCAGCATCTCCTCGAAAGTGGGCCGGAGTTTGCCAAAGTCCTGGTCGGGCGAAATGAAAACCAGGTAGAGCAGATTGCCGTCGGAGCGCTGAAACGTCACCAGCCAATCGCGCTCGGAAACGGCGCGTCCGCCCTGGACTTTCCCGGGCGAAGTGCCGATCATGTCCACCGACTTGGCGGCCATGCCATTCACGCGGATATCTTCGTCATGGCCAATCTCGCGCAAATCGGGATTCGATTGGCGCAGGGACGCAATCAGTTGATGGGTGGCCGCGTCCAGGTTGGCGTTCCCTTCCGCCTGATAGCCGTTGATCATGACTCCATAGGCAATCGCTTCCTGTGAAACGCCGCCGCGGGGAGCGATGGTCACTGCCGATGACTGGTCGCCAAAAATCTGCCAGTTATCGGGGTAG
Source organism: Terriglobales bacterium (assembly GCA_035272945.1). Lineage (GTDB taxonomy): Bacteria > Acidobacteriota > Terriglobia > Terriglobales > Acidobacteriaceae > Gp1-AA122. The sequence continues at coordinate 34,323 of DATEPX010000173.1, read as the reverse complement.
TCGATTCGAAATAGGCTATGGTTCAGAGTCTTGCGGGAAACGCTGGGCGCGATATCGGACGAGAGACCGCCGCCTTCGGCTGTTCCCTGCTTCTGCTGATCGGCAATTTGCTGCGCGGTAAGTCCGTGCATGCTACCGACGGTCTGCTTGACACGCAGGAATTCCGGGCTATCTGACCGGTAAGATTGTTTGTGCGGTAGCTCATTCACTTCTTTGGTGACCGCCGCGCGGCGATTTCCGGGGTTGGGGTGATCGCTGAGGAATTGTGGGCCACTGGGGCCGCCTTCTTTTTCAATTTTTTCAAAGAAGTCAGCCATGGCCCGCGGATCGAATCCAGTGTCATACATGATGTCGGTGCCCAGCAGGTCGGCTTCCGACTCGGCCTGCCGCGAGTTCTTCAGAAAATAGGAGCCCACCCCGAACGAGATCCCCAATTGAGCCATCTGCGCCAGGGCACCGCCTCCCATCAATCCGCCAAGAAGGGAGAGCGGCAATTGCGCCATCATTTGCTTGCTGGCAGCGCGCGTACCGTGGCGTTGCACAACGTGGGAAATTTCGTGCGCCATGACGCCCGCCAACTCGGCTTCATTATCGGCGGCCTGGATTGTGCCCAGATTCACGTAGACGGGTCCGCCGGGAAGCGCGAACGCGTTGATCTCTTTCTGGTTTACAACGTGGAAGCTGTAGGGCCATTTCTCGCCTGGAGCGCGCGCCGCCAATTCAGCGCCGAGGCGCTGCACATATTGAGTGACCGGACTGGAATCCGGCAAAACGGGAAGCTGCTTGCGAACCTGCTGGGAAGCCTGTTGTCCGGCTTGGACTTCCTCCTGAGAGGAAAACATGTCAAAACCGCGGGAAGGCTGGACCCGGGCTGGTGCGGCAATCGACCACAGGAGCAGGATTGCCAGGTACCGCGCGAAGAGTTGTTTCATAGCCCCTCCTGGACGCAGACCGGCGGGCGCGTCCATGAAAGCCTCAATTGTTTCCAGAGATACTAAATTAGATGCTGGGTGGAGCGCAGGGCTCAGGATGACGCCAGGCGAAGAAAAAGGTGCCGCAGTCTGCGGCACCTTGAGGCTCGAAAATATTGGCTACTTGTTTTCCTGCGGCGTCGCGCCGAACTCGCGGCGTCCGGCTACCGTACGGGCGGCTTTGGCAGAGGCCGGTGGTGCTGCGGCTGCCCCGTAGCGCTCGAGAAGCACCGGCACCATAGCGCCTTCGGCTTCCTTGATAAAGGTCATCTTGCCTTCGGGTGTGAGATCAACCCGTACGAAGTCACCCAGCTTGACCTGTCCGGTGGCCACCAGATTGGCGAGCGGGAACACCAGGTTCTTCTCAATGGCTCGCTTCAGGTGACGCGCTCCATACTTCGGGTCCGTGCCTTCGTGTAGCAAGAAGGCTTTTACCTTGGGCGTGCAGGTGAACACGAACTGATTGGCGCCGGCGGCCATCAGGATGCGCTGTTGCACCATGCCGAGCTCGATTTCAAGGATCTGCTGCAGGTGCTCGGATCGGAGTGTCTTGAAGACCACGACCTTGTCGATGCGGTTCATGAACTCCGGGGTGAACTTGCGGCGAGCGGCCTCGACGGCCGTGCGGCTGATCTTGTCATCCAGCTTGGCGTCGAGCAGAGCTTGAACGCGCGAAAAACCGATGCCGCCCTCCACCAAGCCATTCATCTCGGTGGCACCCAGGTTTGAGGTCATGATGATGACGCACTGCGACAGGTCGACACGCCGGTTGTCACCCAGGGTGAGTGTCGCCTTGTCGAGGATTCCGAGCAGCAGCTGCCACAGCGAGTCGGAAGCCTTCTCGATTTCGTCGAAAAGCAGGATCGAGAGTTTCAGCTTCTCGGTGTGCCACTGGTTCAAGGCTTCCTGAGTGAGCAGCGGGTGGGTTTCGCGGTGTCCCAGGTAGCCTGGGGGCGACCCGATCAGCTTGGCGATTTCGTGCGAGTGCTGGAACTCGGCGCAGTCAATCTTGATACAGGCGCGGGCATCCCCGAAAAGGGACTCCGCCATGGCCTCCACAACTCGGGTTTTCCCTGAGCCGGTAGGGCCAAGAAACAGTAGATTTCCGACAGGGCGGCCGGGAGGATTGAGACCGGCCAGGAACATTTGATAGATCTCCACCACCTTCTCCACGGCTTGGTCCTGACCCACAATCTTGCGGCGGAGAGCATTATCAAAGTCGCGGGCGTCACTGCTACGACGGTTCGGATCGAGCGCAGTGCTTAGTCCAGTTTTCATTGTCTCGGGGCCCTCTCCTTTTCTTGGGCCTGGTTCCTGCCGGGAAGACTTGCCGTTATTGCCTGGGGAGCGACAAATTTTGTCACCGCCGGCATCCTGTTGTACTGCAAATGGCTCGCCATCCTGGGATTTGCTGCCCATTCTCTCATTTCTACCCGCTTAGATGCCCGTCGGGATTGCTGGGGTACATTCCCCAAGTCGGGCAGAGACCCATAAAAGAGAAATAATTTGCTGTATCCGGGAAGTTTTTTGGCCGTCCAATTGAGTAGAACTGCTGCTTACCATGTATATATGATCTCTTAGCGGCCTTGGCCCGACGTAACTGGCGACCGCAACGCACGCGGGCTAGTATCCATCCAAGTACCTGCCGAATGGGAGAAAATGTGCGCCGCCTTGGGATCATTTCGAGTGTCATTGTCGCCACTTTGCTGCTAATTTGCGGGCTGGGGTGGCTGGGAAGAGCCACACCTTCGGCCGCCGCACAGAATCCCCAGCAAGGACCTTCGACTGCCGCCCCGAGCAGCAGCCCAAACCCCCAAAATCCACCCCCGGGTACCGTTGCCTACGTGGCTCAGCGGGGCGAAAGCGTCCCACTGATAGCCAGGCATTTCCTATCCAAAACTTCGTATTTGACCTCCGCGGAGCTGGCCGAGGCCATCCGCAAGACCAATAGCAAATCCGGCAATGCGGTCAAAAGAGGCGACACCCTCTACATACCCGGGATTCTGGACAGCCCCATTACGGAGAAGGCTATTCCCGTTGGCCGCGACTTCGAGGTTCGGGCAGTTTATCTGACCGGTGTTATGGCCGGCAGCGACCATGGGCTGAGGATTATCCGGCGCTGGCGTGAGTTGGGCGGCAACGCCGTGGTTTTCGACATCAAGGACAGCGACGGGATCTTGAATATACCCTTTGACTACCCGCTGGGGACCGACAGAAAGCACCACCCCATTGCTGACCTCGCCAAGTTCGCCCGGTTCCTGCATTCGCAAGGTATGCATTCTATTGCGCGCATCGCGATTTTCCGGGACGAGCACCTGGTGGTGACGCATCCCGAGTTGGCCGTGCACTCGCGACGTACCGGCCAGCCATGGCGGGAAAATGGCAAGCTGGTGTGGACTGATCCCTCCAACCCCAAAGTTCAGGATTACAACATCGCGCTGGCCGGCTATGTCGGCAAATCGGGGGTCGACGAGGTGCAGTTCGACTATGTCCGCTTCCCGGCCGAAGGCGACCAGAAGGATGCCAGCTTTGTCTACCAGAAAGAACATCCGGAGTGGCACCGCACCGATGTCATCACCAATTTCCTGAAGCATGCCTACGGCGAGTTGCAGCCGGAAGGCGTGCTGCTCTCGCTGGATGTGTTTGGGGTTATGGCCTGGCAGCGACCGGTTGACCTGGCTCACACCGGCCAGGACATCCCAGGAATGGCCAAGTATTGTGATGTGCTCTCGCCCATGATCTACCCGTCGCACTTCTTCGGCATGGACGGCTACGCTCGCCCGGGCGATGCTCCGGAGCACTTTATCGGCGAGTCCATGGACCGCTTCCAGCTGATCACCAAGGATACCGGCGTGGTGCTGCGGCCCTGGCTGCAGGCATTCGCGTGGCGCACGAAAACGTATTCGCCCAAGTACATCGCAGTTCAGGTAGCCACAGCCAAACAGAAGGGCGGCATTGGATTTCTGTTCTGGAATGCCAATAACAACTACAGCAAGCCGTACGAGGCCATGCCCGGGATGCGCGCTTCCAAGTTGTTCCGGGGGGATGAATTACCGAGTCGGGCGACTGTCGCCGCCGATAAGGTCACCGGGGCGCACGTAACGCCGGTGAGCGCTCCCATTCCGTAACCATCGTTGTGCGAATGCGGCCTTCCTGACCTTTTCCATCCCGAATAGCTCAATTTGCATCCGATGACGTCGGGTATAATGAGGCGTAATAGCTTTTCGCCCTGCCCTCATTGAGCCGTACTGCCCGCATCATCTCGGCCGACGCGGTCCTCCCGGCGGCTGTCTGAGGACCGAAATTAAGGAGCGCTCATGGCCATTCAGAAGACGGAAAAAATCTGGCATAACGGCAAGCTCATTGCCTGGGACGAGGCCTGCATTCACGTGATGTCGCACGTGGTGAATTACGGCTCATCGGTATTCGAGGGCATTCGCTGCTACGCGCTTCCCAACGGGCCGGCCATTTTTCGGGCCAAGGAACACATCCAGAGACTGATCGATTCAGCCAGGATTTATCGCATTGAGGTTGACTTCACGCGCGAGGAACTAGTCGCCGGTATGCTCGAAGTAGTCGGCAACAATGGCGTGTGGCCCTGCTATATCCGGCCTATTATTTTGCGCGGCTATGGCGAGGCAGGAGTCAATCCCTTCAACTCGCCCACTGAGGTTTACATCTGCAATTATCCCTGGGGCAAGTACCTGGGTTCGGACGCCGAACAAGGGGTCGATGTATGCGTTTCCAGCTGGACGCGCATAGCTCCTAACACGCTCCCCGCAATGTCGAAATCCGGCGCCAATTACATGAACTCCCAGCTGATCAAGATGGAAGCCATCATCGACGGCTACGCGGAAGGCATTGCTCTCGATGTGAACGGCTATGTCAGCGAGGGCTCGGGCGAGAACGTATTTGTGGGGCGCAATGGCGTGCTGCAGACCGCGCCGCTGGGCAACTCAGTGCTGCCCGGAATCACCCGCGACTCAGTCCTGACCATTGCGCGTGATCTGGAAATTCCAGTTGTGGAGCAGGGGATCCCGCGCGAAATGCTCTACCTGGCTGACGAGGTCTTCTTCACCGGAACGGCGGCGGAAATCACGCCGATTCGCTCGGTCGACAAAATCAAGGTGGGCAAAGGCACGATTGGAGCCATCACCAAAAAGATCCAGAAAGAGTTCTACGGCATCGTCACCGGCGAAAAAACTGACCGCTTTAATTGGCTGACCCCGGTGCCGGTCCGCAGCAAACAACCGGTAAGCGTGTAAGGAATACTGCTCGTTCTCACAATCTTGGAGGGCGCTCGGGGGCGCCCCTTTGGCTTCTGGATCCCAGGTTCACATAACAGCTATACAGGAGGAATCAATGGCAACAGCACAGTTAGGCCCAACTCCCGAGTTCGTTCTGGCGTATCGCGAGATGATGATCGAGGCTTTCGTCAACGAACTCGAAACCACCAAGAAGGTCCTTGCCGCCATTCCTGACGCCAGGTGCGACTATCGTCCTGATCCCCATGCACGCTCGGCATGGGAACTGGCGTGGCACCTGGCCGAAAGCGACGTCGATTTTCTGGATGGTATCGCGGATTTGAAGTTCAGCATGGAGCCGGTAGAGAGAAAGGATAAACCCGGCAACGTTGCCGAATTGCTGGCCTGGTACGACAAGCAAGTCACTCGTGCCATAAACAGAGTACGGGGATTGAATGCACAGCAACTGCTAACCCCCGTGAACTTTTTTGGCGTGTTTAACCTGCCCGTTGCGTTCTATCTGGGATTCATGAACAACCATAGCGTCCACCATCGTGGCGCGCTGGCCACTTATCTGCGGCCGATGGGCTCCAAGGTGCCGTCCATCTATGGCGGTAGCCACGACGAACCTTTCCAGCCGCAGAGTAGCGCTGCGTAGAGTTGTTCAGTACACACGACGAACGCCGTCCCCGGGGGCGGCGTTTTTGTTTTGAACAGCGGATTCCTCGGCGCTGAAGCGTCTCGGAATGACAAGGTATTTTTCTTGCCTGAGCCTGTCGCCCGCGACCTGCCACCTGCTCCCTCCCGTCCAACCAGCCCTTTGCCGCCATTACTTAGGTCATCTTGGGAGAAGTGACGTTTCGCGCCATGATACAGATTGGTTCCTGGGGGAAGTGTGCAATGAACATTGATGATCTGCTTCGTATAGCAATGGAGCGGCGCGCCTCCGACTTGCACCTCAAGGTTGGCAACTACCCGCACCTGCGGATAGACGGCGAACTGGCCCCACTCACTGACCAGCCGCGGGTTAGCGCCGAAGACATGCTCACCATGGCCTTCAGCATGATGTCGGCCCGGCAGAAGCAGAAGTTCAAAGAGACCACGGAAATTGATATGGCTTACGGCGTGGCGGGCTTGGGCCGTTTCCGTGTCAACGTCTTCCAGCAGAGGGGAAACGTAGGCTTGGTGCTGCGCGTCATTCCGACCAAGATTCGCGCGCTCGATGAGCTCTACTTGCCGAAAGTGGTAGAGCAGATTTGCGACATGCCTCGTGGGCTGGTCCTGGTCACGGGCGTCACCGGCTCCGGTAAATCAACAACCCTGGCAGCCATGGTCGATCGCATCAACTCCATGCGCGCCGAGCACATCATCACCATCGAGGACCCGATCGAATTCCTGCATCGCGATAAAAAAGGTTACGTCAATCAGCGGGAAGTTGAGGTGGATACACCTAACTTCTCTTCGGCATTGCGCGCCTCGCTCCGTCAGGATCCGGACGTGATCCTGGTGGGCGAAATGCGTGACCTGGAAACGATTGGCACGGCGGTCCATGCGGCAGAAACCGGCCACATGGTGTTCTCCACCTTGCATACACTGGACGCCGTAGAAACCATCAACCGTATCATCGCCGTCTTCCCTCCGCCGGAGCAGAAGCAGATTCGGTTGCAACTGGCGGCAGTGCTGCGGGCGATCATCAGCCAGCGCCTGGTGAAGCGCGCTGACGCCGAGGGTCGCGTGCCCGCGGTTGAGGTCATGATTAATACCGCGTTTATTCGCGAATGTATTCTGGTGCCGGAAAAAACGCGGTCTGTTCGTGACGCGATTGCCGCAGGTACCTCGCAATACGGCATGCAAACTTTCGATCAGTCGCTCTGGGACCTCTTCCAAGCCGGCCTGATCAACTACGAAACCGCTCTCGAGAACGCTTCCAACGCCGACGACTTCAAGCTGCGTATGCAGGGCATCGCGTCGACCGCCGATATTTCGCGGCAGGCCATGCAGTCGTCTGGCTACGGCCGCTGAGTTTTGCCTCCTGACCCCTGGGCGCGCTAAGGCGCGCCCTTCTTGTTTTTCAACCACCGAGACACGGGTGGCACGGAGAAGAAAAGGGAATTTTTCTCTGTGTCTCTGTGCCTCCGTGGTAGATTTTGGCGCGGCGAAGCGATAACGTTTCCGCATGGCTTTTTCCCGCCCACAGAAAACCTATGCCGAGGAAGAACTTTACCAGTACGCAGTCGGAGCGCTCTCGCGCCGCATGCGTTCGGTGGCTGAGCTTAAGCGACTTCTGCGCCAGCGCGTGGAAACAGAAACCGAGCTCGGGCAGACGCTGGTGGAGCTTGTTATTCGCCGCCTGAAGGACCAGGGCTACCTGAACGATTCGCAATACGCCGCGACGTATTCGTCGTTACGCCGGGACAATGAAAAATTCGGCCGCATGCGGGTGGTTACGGATTTGAAAGCCAAGGGCGTACACGGCGAGGTCATTGAGAAGGCGGTGTCCTCAGCCTACGATGAGGTGAACGAGGAAAGACAGGCACGCGCCTACCTGAGCCGAAAACGTCTGCAGAAACCCAAGAACCAGAAAGAAGCCGCCCGCATCTTTCGCAACCTGTCGAGGGCCGGCTTTGGGACCAGGACAATCCTCACCATTTTGAAGAACTGGGATGTGGATGAAGAAACGCTGAGCGCGTTGGAGAGCGAGACATCTTAGGTTCGGGCGTGCTATCACGGCGGCGTGGAGCGTGATCAAGCCGGTCCCGCAGACCATGGATGCCGGTCCCATAGGGACCGGTGATCGTAGCCCGCCATTTCAGTGGCGGGTTAGCGGCAAATCATGTTCAAGTCCCGTAGGGACGCCTGAAAAACAGGATGCCAAACACACAGGTTTCCAGCCTCGTTCATTGCGACTTTTCCTGCAAGGGACGTTGCCAACGGATCGCTTCTGAAATTCAGCCCCAACTGTGGGCATTTTTGGGTGGGATCGCGCGAAACGGCTTCCAAGCCCTCGTAGTTGGTGAAACGGTGAACCACACGCACATTCTTTTGTCGCTACCCGCAACCATGCCGGTGGCGAAAGCCGTACAACTGTTGAAGGGCACCTCTTCCAAATCGATGGACCAAAAACACACAGACGGTTTTCGGTGGCAGGGGGGTTACGGGGCATTTACCGTCGGCAAAAGCCGGGCACCGTTGCCAATATTCAGTCGCAAGCGCAACATCATCAAAAGCGCAATTTCAAAGATGAATTTCTGACATTTCAACGAAAACATGGGATTGAATACGATCCGAAATATGCTTGAAGTTGAAATTTCTGTCATCCCTACGGGACGCGGTTCCAACTTGCCGGTTGACCCGCCACTGAAGTGGCGGGCTACTATCACCGGTCCCTAACGGGACGAACGCGCAAAAGCCAAACAGGTCTGCACAAATGAGATTAATTCAGGGAATCGCACGACGATCATCATGGACGAACTGTTTGGGTTGGCCGATTCCCATATCGGTCTGCTCTCATCTGCGATGCTAAAATGAAGGTTTGCAATCTCCGCAAAATTAGCTCTGTAGATAGAAGGTACGCGCGTCATCATGCTTTCCGGGTCCCAGATTCGGCGCAAATTCCTGGATTATTTCGTCCAGCACGGGCATAAGGAGGTCCACTCCTCATCGCTCGTTCCGGCTAACGATCCCACTCTGCTGTTCACCAATGCCGGAATGAACCAGTTCAAGGACGTGTTCCTGGGTCTGGAAAAACGCGACTACTCGCGGGCAACCACGTCGCAGAAATGCGTGCGCGCCGGGGGAAAACACAATGACCTGGAGAACGTTGGCTTCACCAACCGCCACCATACGTTCTTCGAGATGCTGGGAAACTTCTCCTTTGGCGATTACTTCAAAGAAGACGCCATCGCCTTCGCCTGGGAACTGATTACCTCGCCCCAGTGGTTCGGCATTCCGAAAGACAAGCTCTTCGTGACGATCTTCGAGGGTTCGCCCTTGGCGTCCGGAACCTCAGATGGCATTCCCCGCGACGACGAAGCGGAGCGGTTCTGGCTTGAAGTCGGTGTTCCGAAAGAACGTATCCGTGCGATGGGGATGAAGGACAACTTCTGGCAGATGGGAGATACAGGTCCCTGCGGTCCATGCAGTGAGATTCACTATGACATGGGCCCGACAGCTACAGACGAAGGGCACAATGATTGCACATTTCCATGCGACTGCGGGCGCTACGTCGAAATCTGGAATTTAGTTTTCATGCAATATGATCGCCAGAGGAGAGTTGAGGACAGTACTTTGTTCGGGCTCAAGCGGTTACCCAAGCCTTCGATTGATACCGGCGCTGGTCTGGAGCGACTGGCGGCGGTGCTGCAAGGGAAAATTTCGAATTACGACACTGATCTGTTCGTTCCCCTGATTAAACGAGCGGCAGAGTTGACGGGAGACGATCAGCAGCCGGGTCTTCGACCCGGCCGGGCGGTTGGTGATACCCGCCCCTACGCAAGCGCTGACACCGGCCAGGTGGGGACGGGCGCCGTCGCCCTTCCAGCCGAGCGAAACTCGGCAGCTGCCGGTAGTGCAAAAGGGGCAGCATCGCTGAGAGTCATCGCCGATCATTCGCGGGCGGCAACATTTCTAATTTCCGATGGCGTCGTGCCGTCCAATGAAGGCCGCGGGTACGTTTTGCGCAAGATCATTCGCCGCGCCATTACTCATGGACGGCTGCTTGGACAGACTAAGCCTTTTCTTTATCAGATGGTTTTTGCCGTACGCGATTTGATACAGGACGCCTATCCCGAACTGAAAGAAAGCGCGGATCGTGTTTCGAAGGCGGTGCATGCCGAGGAGGCACGTTTCGCGCACACGCTTGATCTCGGACTGAAGAAGCTCGAAGACGAATTGCTTGCCGCTTCCATGACAGAAGGCGGAAAAGCGGCGGCGCCGCATCGTACTACGCCTGTACTATCCGGGAAAGCTGCCTTTAGGCTGTACGACACCTTCGGGCTTCCCCTCGATTTCATGCAGGATGCAGCTCGCGACCAAGGAATCCTCTTCGACCAAGAAGGCTTCGATCGGGCACTTGCCGACCAGCGCGAGCGTGCCCGTGCTTCCTGGAAGGGCACCGCCAAGCAAACGGCCAACCCTGCGTATCAGAGCCTGCCGACATCAGTTTTCGAAGGCTACCGCCAGACCCGCTCCCAAGGCTGCGAGGTCGTGGCCATCGTCAAGGCCGGACAAGGTGCGCAGGAACTCAAGCCGGGCGAGCAAGGCGAGATCATTCTCGACCATACCGGGTTTTATGCCGAGGCCGGCGGACAGGTTGGCGATCGCGGATGGCTCTACAGCGACGATCACAACACCGTCGTCGCGGAAGTGACCGGCTGCCATTACCCGATTCAAGGTGTGCGGGCGCATAAGCTCGTTGCCAAGCAACCCATCCGAGTTGGCGACAAGGTGGACGCGGTCGTGAACACCGAGATTCGCGAGGCCACCATGCGCAACCATACGGCGACGCACCTGCTCCATGCCGGACTGCGCGAGGTACTGGGTAAGCACGTGAAGCAGGCAGGGTCGCTGGTCGATCCCGGACACCTGCGCTTTGACTTCTCGCACTTCACGGCAGTCGAGGACGAGGAACTGCAGGACATCGAGGACCTGATCAACAAGGAAGTCCTGCGCAATGAGAAGGTGCAGGTCATCGAGAATGTTCCCATTGATGTAGCTGTGAACGAATACAAAGCCATGGCGCTGTTCGGCGAGAAATATGGCGACAAGGTGCGGGTCATCAAGATTGGGGATTTCTCCACCGAACTGTGCGGCGGCACGCATGCCAGCGCTACCGGAGAGATCGGGCTGATCAAGATTCTCAAGGAAGGCAGCGTATCGTCCGGAGTGCGGCGGGTGGAGGCAGTTACGGGCGAGGGATCGCTCCAACACTTCCGACAAGATCATCAGCTGGAAAGCGTGGTGCTCAGCCTGGCGGCTCGCTCGGAGTCCGCCTCGCCCGCCGAGGCTTTGAAAGCGGAACTCGAGAAGCGCGAAGCCGAAATCAAACGCCTGCAACGTGAACTCGACCAGGCGCGCATGAAGTCGGCGTCATCCTCGGTCGGAACAGTCAATGAGAAAATCAAAGACATTCGCGGCGTCAAAGTACTGGCGCACCGGGTAGACAATCTGGAGCGCGGCCAGATGCGGACTCTGATTGACCAGTTGCGCGACAAGCTGGGGTCAGGGGTAGTGGTCTTAGGATCAGCTAGCGACGGTCGGGTCGCCTTAATCGTGGGGGTCACCAAGGACCTGACGTCGCGCATCCAGGCTGGACGGGTGATTGGACCGGTAGCGCAGCGCGTCGGCGGCAAGGGTGGCGGCCGTCCGGATATGGCGGAAGCAGGAGGGAACGATCCCGCTGCGCTGGACTCGGCGCTGGCTGAGGCATATAGCGTGGTCGATTCTCTGTTGGGGAAATAGTTTTAAGCTCTGTCATCCTGAACGGAGTCGAGAGATCTCGGCATTTTGGTCACGCAGTACGTGAGAATGCCTCGCAGGGCTGGGGGCTGGGAAAAGCCGAGAAGGGGTGCTTCGACTCGGGCTTGCGTCCTCCGTCAGGATTAATGAAACCCGCCATGGAAGAGCGTATTCGCTTTATCACGCATCAGGGCAAGAAGATCCTGCTCATCGATTTCTCGCATTGTTCCGCGGAAGAGATTCTGCAGCTGCTCCCTGAGGTTCAAGAAGTAATAACTTCAGAGCCGCGCAATTCTGTCCTCGCTCTCGGCGATTTCACCGATTCCGCGGTCCGCCGCGATGCGGCTGACCGCATTAAGCAGACTCTCGTTTTCGACCGCCCTTATGTGAAGCACGCCGCCTGGGTGGGCATCGAAAAAATACCGAAGGTCTTCCTGGATGCTTTCAAGACTTTCTCTCAGCGTGAACTTCGTCCCTTCAAGACGCGCGAAGAGGCGATGCATTGGCTGGTGAAAGAGTAGTGGTTAGTGGCCGGTGGTTAGTGGCCGGTGGTCAGTGGCCAGTAAGGAACAGTACTGGCCACTACTCTACTGACCACTGACGTTCAGCTTCTCCACTTCAGCGCAACTGGACCTGCAATCGGGTGGCGAAACTCCGAGCCCGTGGAGCGGGATTCGAGATAGGCCTGCTTGAGCTGGAAGTACCACTTGGCGGGGCGGTCGGCATCGTCGATCAGCATCAGGTGAGGATTGTGCTTCAGGCCCTCTGCCTGTTTTTCCATGGTCTGGCGATCCTGCTCGACGAATTTCGCAAATACATACTTCAGCAGTTCCGGTCCGAAAGGCAGCCAGCGGAAGATATTCCAGGCGGCAACTACATCGATGCGGCAGTGGCTGCGAGTAATGGGCGTGACTGTGGTCAGGCTGGAGAACCAGTACTTCCCAGCGCGGATCGTCTCCAGGCGCAAGTTGGGTAGAATGAAATCGATGGTGGTCGTGATGGAGTTCGCGTCGGCATACAGCCGCAGCAATTTGTAGGGCGCGCTGTTGGAAGAAGGTGTATGGGCGCTCATGCGGAAACCGTAGGGGATCGGTTCGAAAGCCTTCTGTTTTTCGTGGACGCTGTGGCGGGTGCGCCACCACCAGGCCTGGTGGACAAAAGGCCCATGCGCGGGATCCATGAGCCCGATGATGCCGTGATCGACGCTGACCGGCATATCGGCAATCAGGTAGGCCAGCTTATATCTGTTACCGAATGTCGGAACGCGCGGAGCTGGAACCGGGGGCTCGGCGGCCTTGGTTGTGCCAGCCCCTACCGGCGCAGGCTCAGGCACGAAGACCCAGATGTAATCGTCTCGTTCCTGGCAGGCGAAGCTGCCCGCATAGATGCGATCGATTTTCAGATTCTGGTCCGGAGTGAGGGAGGGAATTTCGCGACACTGTCCCGTGTGGGCGTCGAACTTCCAGCCGTGATAGCTGCATTCGAGCTGTTCGCCGTCGAAGGCGCCGCAGGAAAGGGGCATTCCGCGGTGAGGGCAGGCGTCACGCAAAGCGAAAGCCCGGCCCTGGGCGTCGCGACCAATGATCAGCGGCATTTCGAGCAGCATGGCTTTGACCAGCTTTCGCCGCTGCACGCGACCGCTGGGCAAGGCGCGATACCAGAAGCCAAAGAGCATCGGGGAATCGGGCGCTTGGCGTTGCAGGGGGGAGTCGTTCATTCGATGTGTTTCTTTGTTTCGGCCGTCCCGCCGGGATTTGTTCGTCTTAAGACATGCATACCCGCCACGGAAGTGGCGGGCTATTTTCGGGCGGCCCTCGGGGCCTAGCCAACGGCCGACCCGACCTCAGAGCTCCGCGACGATGTCACGCCCAGACCCAGCCAGGTTCCTTGTCCACGCGAGATGCCTGGCGAGCGTACGCTCTCAGCATGACCACATCCGCCGCGCCCTACTATAGCAGCGTCGCCGATGGGCTGACATGACAAGTAACTATTACCCCGTCGTTTTGGCTCGGATGGTAGCTGGTTTATTTCCAGAAACTTACCGCGATTACTTCAATGGTTCTATGGCCTTTGGATAGATTGCTGAGATCTTCCCACCGACCTATAATCGGAGCACTCTGGTAGACAGTCTCCGTTCAGGTTTCCGGTAGGTAGACGCAGTGGCATGTTGCGCCTGCGTTGGAGCTTATACCGGAATGCTAAAGCGCCTGCATCTCGCCCTGATGGTCACACCCGTAATCGCGAGCTTCCTTTCCATCACCATACTACCAGTGCGGGCAGCGGATGCTTCCGACAACCCTGGAGCTCTCACGGCTACAACCGACGAGCATGGCCGCCGCGTCTGGGTCAACGAATCGACAACGAAACCAAAGCCGGTCCGCCAGAACCAGAGTTGGGCGCCATCCGGGCGGCCACTGGTGTACTGGAGTTCGCGGGATCATCGCTTTAAGCCGGTGCCTCACACCAGTATGCGGGCAGCACGCTCAGCAGCGGCTGAGGTGAACAAAATCCTGCAGAACTCGGGCTCCAATTCGGGCCCATCGGCCAACTTCAACTTCAGCCGTGGCCGATACACGCAGGCGCAGGTGGATGACGCCATTGACCAGGCGGCAACACGGCACAACCTTGATCCCAACCTGGTGCGTGCCGTCATCAAGGTTGAATCGGACTTTAACCCCAACGCTGTATCCCGTAAGGGCGCGATGGGCTTGATGCAGCTAATGCCCAATACGGCGCGGCAGTTGAATGTCACTAACCCTTTCGATCCTGAGCAGAATGTGGACGCCGGCGTGCGCCACTTGAAGCGCTTGCTGGAGAACTATGGCGGCGACGTGAAATTGACCCTGGCCGCGTACAACGCCGGAGCGGGTGCGGTGGCACGCAGCGCGGGCATTCCGCGCTTCACCGAGACTCGCAAGTACGTTAAGCGGATCACGGACCTGTATTACAGCGGCTCTTCCGAGGTCCGGGTTCTCGGCAGCCCTTCACGCGAACCCGTGCTGGTTCAACGAGATGAACGGGGTGTGCTGCGCATCAGCAACACCGACTGATGTAGAACGCATCTTTAGAGTGGTAGTTTTCCAGGTTTCTTAGAAAACGCGATACGGGCTAGAAGAAATTGAACAACCCAGGTGGTAGCCTTCGCGCGGTGCGTTGGGGTGCGCTTCTCCTACTGGTGCTGCTCCCCTCGCTGCCGGTCTTTGCGCACCACACCGAAGCATGGGCCCGGGAGCGGTTTGCTGCGGCCGAACACATGCGGGAGGCGCTCAATAGCAAGCCTGCCGGAGAGCGCACGCGCCATGATTTTCAGGGTGTCCTGGACGCTTACCGTCGCGTCTACCAGGGCTCTCCTACCTCCACCAAGGCTGATGCCAGCGCGGTTTCCGTAGCCGAACTCCTGGTTGAGATGGGACGCCAGTTCGATGACGAGAGTCTCCTGCGCTCGGCCATAAAGCAATATGAATTTCTTCGCCGCGAATATCCTGCGAGCAAATATCGCTTTGACGCGTTGCTCACCATCGGGCAGATCTACAAAGACGATCTCGACGAGCCGGACCAGGCACGCAGCACTTTTGAGGAGTTCCTGAAGCGCTATCCGCACCATCACTTGGCCGATGATGCGCAAACGGAAATAGCCGAGTTGGACCGCAGCGGGACGGCTGAAGCAGCGGCCAAGAGCACGAAACTATCCAACAACGACCAAACTCCCGATGACGGGGCGGATACTGAAAAACGCAGCCAGCTCTCTCATGTCACCGGGGTCCGTTACTGGTCGACGCTCGCTTACACCCGCGTGGCCATCGATCTTGAGCAGAACGTTAAGTTCGACGCGCAACGTCTCAATCACCCGCAGCGAATTTTCTTTGATTTATCCGACACCAGACTGGCGTGGACGCTGGTGGGCAAGAGCTTCGATGTGGACGACGGACTCGTGAAGAAAATCCGTGTGGCGCAGTTCAAGCCCGACAAGACTCGGGTTGTATTGGAAGTGGATGACGCGTCCGAATACAGCGCGTTCCTGGTGTCGAATCCGACACGACTGGTCATCGAGATTCGTAACAAGAAGCCGGCCAAGACTCTGGCCAAAAAAGAACGTCTGAGCATCTCTGGCCACAGGCACGAATCCGGATCCGAAGTTGATTCGGGTGCGGCTGAGCTGTCCCCAGCCGCGGAAAAGGAAGTAGTAGCCATTTCCAAGCCTGACACGAAGGCCGAGGAAAAGCTAGGAAAGCCCGTGTTGCAGGCAGGAGCGGTGCCGAAGCGGATCGTCGAAGCAGACGATGATGATGCTCCTGAGAAGCCAGCCGCTAAATCCCCGCCAGCGATAAAAGCGTCGAAGAGTTCAGATTCGCAGCCCGCAGGCCGGAGGCACGGCAAGCGCAAAGCAGTCGACGGCAACAATGATGAAATTGCCACGCTGGACCCACTCGACCTACCAGTCGAACCAAGATCCTCGGTGGAAGCGATCAGCCCGTTGCGCTCCAAGGCTGCACGTGTAAAAAGCAAATCTCAGAAGAAGCCGACTTCAGCAGAGTTGGCACGGGAAGCTCAACCGACGGCCGCGGGAGACCGCTCGCTGATTCGGGCCTTGGGGCTCAAAATTGGCAGGATTGTTATTGATCCCGGCCACGGCGGGCATGATACGGGCACGATCGGCCCGAACGGACTCGAAGAAAAGAACCTCGTTCTGGATGTCGGCAAGCGCTTGGGCAAGCTGCTCGAGGCGCGGATGGGAGCGGAGGTGGTTTTCACGCGGCAAGACGACACCTTCATCCCGCTGGAAACGCGTACCGCCATCGCTAACCAGGAGCAGGCGGATTTGTTCGTCTCCATTCATGCCAACTCAAGTTCTGATCCCGATGCCCGCGGCGTTGAAACCTATTACTTGAATTTCACGACCAATGCCGATGCTCTGGAGGTAGCGGCGCGCGAGAATCGAGCCTCCGACAAGTCGATCCATGAATTGCAGGATCTGGTAAAGAAGATTGCGCTCAAAGAAAAGGTCGAAGAGTCGCGCGAATTTGCCAGCGACGTGCAGCGCTCGTTGCACCGCGGCTTGGCTATAAAGAGCCCGGCAATTCGCGACCGCGGAGTCAAGAAGGCGCCATTCGTCGTGCTGATTGGCGCAAATATGCCCTCCATCCTGGCGGAGATTTCCTTTGTCAGCAATCCAACCGACGCCCGTAAGCTAAAGACTGCCGAATACCGGCAGCGAATCGCGGAATCGCTCTACAAGGGCATCTCGAGGTATGTGGGTGGCTTAAGCGGAATCAAGGTGGCCAGCCGCATGGGCAAAAGCGAAGGGCAGTAAGACCTTCGTTTCGGCCGAATTCATGCTCGGTGCACGCCAGCTCCTTCGCGGACTTGTGTCTGTTCAGGATGACACGGCGAAGACGCGAATGATTTCCTCGTCACTCCGAGCTTCTTCCCTCTTGTCATTCAAGCGGAGCGAGAAATCTGCTTTTCTCGTATTCGCGAAGACAGCGGATTCCTCACCAGCTGAAGCCGGTTCGGAAAGACAAGCGTTGGTGTGGTCGACGGCGAAAGGCAGAGACTCTTCGCTTCGCTCAGAGTTTATGACTCTATTGATTTCGTGCAAATTGCCATGCTGAAAACAAAGCAGCTTACGCGCGAGAAAGTCGCTAATTTTCAAAAAAGTCACAAGCTCTCAGGATGACAACCTACCTGCCTCAGCCGAAACCTGCTTTAGTGTCGACCCCGATTTGTAGCCTCTCTGGAAACTTTCTTCCCGGCTCTGTAGTCTAATTAGAGGGCGGAAAACAACGCATTCTTGTGTCCTGATGAAATCCCTAGCAATCTCGATTCTTCTGCTTCTGGCTGCTGCCGGCATGTCGGCGGCGACGGGGCGACCGCCTGTCCTGCCCAAAGATTTTGCCGGCTGGCGCATGCAAGGGACAGCCAAGACCAGTACCGATCCTGGGGTGGCCGACCCTGCGTACGCGTCTTTGCTGAAAGAGTACGGCTTCACTGACTTGGAATCGGCGAATTACCGGCGTGATGATGGCCGCACCCTGGCGATCAAAGCGGCGCGTTTCGAGAGCACCAGCGGAGCGGTTGGCGCTTATACCTTCTACCGGCAACCCGGAATGCAGAAGGAACAGATCGGCGATTGGGGATCGTCTTTTAATCAGCGCATTCTCTTCTTTCGCGGAAACGTCCTCATTGATGCAGTATTCGATCGGGTCACGGCAATGTCGGCAGCGGAACTGCGGCAACTAGCCGGACTTCTGCCACGGCCGACCGGCAGCACGGCGAACACGCCGCCGATCTTGGCCTACATGCCGAGCTCAGGGCGTATCAAGAATACGGAGAAATACGTGATCGGGCCGCTGGCGCTGTCTCAATTGTCCTCTCCGATTCCCGTGCCCCTGGTGGATTTCGCGGCGGGCGCGGAAGTCGTGATGGCGAAATACTCCAGCGCGGGTGGCGACGCCACGTTGATGGTAATCAACTACCCGACGCCGCAAATCGCCGCTGAACACATGCGGCGCATCGACGCCACTCAGGGAAACACGCAGCCATCACCGGGAGTGGCTTCGATCGTGGATGCAGGACCGTTCTTCGACAAGCGGAGCGGACCACTGCTGGTCATCGCCTCCGGGCCTGTTTCGCAGACGGAAGCAAGGTCGTTGCTGGGTTCGGTGAACTACGATGCCGACGTCACCTGGAACGAGAACACGTTCTTTGACAAGAAGAACAATCTTGCCAACTTGCTGGTGAACATCATCATCCTGTGCGCGATCCTGATTGGGCTCGCGCTGGTGGCAGGAGTGGCTTTTGGTGGTCTGCGCATCGCCATCAAGCGTCTGCTCCCGGACCGCATCTTCGATCGCCGGGAGGAGATGGAATTCATCTCTCTGCATCTGGAAGAAAGCCCGGTCCAGCCCTCCGATTCCGGAGCTAAGTTCCTCAATTGAAGCCGGTTAGCTAAGCCAAATGCCGGTTTATCTCAAAATGGAGCATTTCCAGAGGCATGTTGACACCTTCCTTAAGTAACTGAAAACAAAGCCATTTAATTCCTAGAAATTTGTTGACACGCGGGTTTTTCGGCTCATAAGATTTCGCCAGAAAGTTTTGACGGATTTTTGCCTCCGTTGGAACTATTCTCCCTTGAAGAAAAGGCTGCCCGCGTTGCCGGGTGGCCTTTTCGTTTGACCTAGTTCTTACCAGGAAGCAGGCTCTGCGTTTCCGGTTCTCGCTTCTCCCCGAAGGAACTCATGACAATCATCCCGCGTATCATGAGAGACTTCGTATGTTCTCGGGAGGGCTTATGTTTTGCGATCAATGTGGCGCGCCTCTGCAAGGCGGCCAGCAGCATTGCGCGCGTTGCGGCAAACCCGTGATTGGTCGCGTTGAGGCGATCTATGTTCAGAAAAACCGGGTGCAGGAACACGTACGCCTGCTCGGCATTCTTTGGATGGCGTACTCGGCCTTAAACGTTGTCGGTGGAATCATCCTGGTCGTGATTTCCAACACTCTGTTCGGGCGCTTGAGCCATGCGGGACCACCTCCGGAAGTCACGATGTGGCTGCGTCCGTTCCTTACCGTCATCGGATGCTTGATCCTGGCGAAAGCCGCTGCCGGTCTTATTGCGGGTTGGGGCTTGCTGCAGCGCGAACCTTGGGGAAGGATTCTGACCCTGGTCGTGGGTTTCATCTCGCTGTTCAACATTCCTATCGGGACAGCACTGGGCGTCTACACACTTTGGGTGCTGCTGCCAGCGCGATCGGACGAGGAGTATCGCGCGTTTTCGCAGGCGCAAGCAGCGTAGCGTGCGAAGCTTACGCCGCTGTCTGGCTCGCGAAAGGCTCAATTGCAGGAATCGGCAGCGAGCTTTAGAATCCACTCAGGGCCGACGTAGCTCAGTTGGTAGAGCAGCCGATTCGTAATCGGCAGGTCAGCGGTTCAAGTCCGCTCGTCGGCTCCAGGATTTCTGCTTTCCCGCTAGCCACTCATCCCCTGCAATGGTAACCGTCCAGTACTAGGTGTTTCTGCCGCGCAGTTTCCCACCGCCAAGCCTGTCGCCACTCGGGCCACGCCTTCGGTAACTTGCCGGAAAAGCAAGAGAAAGACGATACAAAGAGCAGCCGTCAGAAGGTTCGGGCAGCAATTGCACTCGACGCACGATCCTTCGCGGACGTGCTTCCGCCGAGGATGGCGACATTCAAGTCGGAGCAGTAACGTTTCGTTCCTAACAAGTTTTTGGGGAGTCGGGATTGCGACAGTTGTTGGCCGGTAGTCTTATCTTTTTCTGCTTTTGCAGCGTAGCGTTCACCCAGGGACCTCGCGAGACCAGGTCCATTGAACCAGTCCTCACCAGCCCAGTGGCGAATGTACAACCAGCTTCGGTGCCGGACGCGCCGTCAACCCACGCAAAATTTTGGGACCGGCCCAATATCCTGCTGGCCAGCGGCGTGGCCGGAACAACTGCTTTGGACTTTGCCGCCACCCAGCGCAACCTATCCGGGCCTTCCGGAGGAACCGAATACAATCCGTTGGCTCGGATTTTTACCGGAAGCACTCCGGGAAGGGTGGCTTACTTCAGCGGGGCGGCCGCGAGCACAGTTGGCCTGAGTTACCTGCTTCACAAGCTCGGACACCACAAGATGGAACGCGCCACGCTGATGATCGGGATCGGTTGCTCGACCCAGGGCGCGCTCTACAGTTTCTTGCATCATTGAGAATCGCACCGCTTGCGCTTCCGCTGAAAATCTAGTATTTTCTGAAACGAACTGGACCCCCAAGAACTCCCTTCCACCGTTACTCCTATGGGCCTTGTCATCCGTCCTTCCAAGATTCACGCCACCGGCTGCTACACGACCACTCCCATTGCAGAGGGGACTTTCATCGTGGAGTACACCGGACCCCGTTTAACCGCCGAAGAGGCCGAGGCTCGCTACGGTGACCAAGAAGAAACCTATCTGTTCGGTCTGGATGATGGGAAACACGTGATTGACGGCTTCGGCGAGGCTGCCTTCATCAATCACTCCTGCGATCCCAACTGCGAGACGGACGAAATCGAGGGGCGGGTCTGGATCATTGCGGCGCGGGATATAGCCGCCGGCGAAGAACTCACCTATGACTACAACCTCTATGACGGCGAACTGGACGACGACCAGCCTTGCCTCTGCGGCGCCGCCGGTTGCCGCGGAACTCTGTGGGGCGAGGAAGAACTCGCCCGGCGGGCAAAACTCGCCGAGCGCGTTGCCAGCTGAAAGTTTCCGAGAAGCATTTGACGTCTCGCCAGGGTGCCCGTCACTCTCCGATCCAAGCGCCTAGTCCGCGGAGGGAATCAACGTGGTCACAGATGATCTTGGTGGCTCCCACAATGGGTATCGCGAGAATAAGTCCCATAGCTCCCCAAATCCAGGCCCAGAAAAGTAACGCCAGGGTCACAGCCAGCGGGTTGAGCCGCAAACGTCTTCCGACAACTTTGGGATAAAGGGCGTTCATCGTCACCACATGCAACCCAACGACGGTGATGGCCACCATCAATGCCCCAGTCCTGCTCAAGGACTCGATACCACCCGCGAGAGGGGGTAGCAGGGCGATGAATACGCCGAGATACGGGATCAGGCTTACGAAGCCGCTGATCACGCCCATGAAGTAGAAGTACTTGATGCCGAGAATCCAAAAAACCAGGATGCTGACCGTAGAGTTAACCAGACCAACAACAACATTCCCGACCAGGAAGCTGCGAATCATGTTCGAGATCCTGGCGATGGTGCGGTGGGCTAAAAGACGGTGCTCCTTCGGAAACAAGTGCACCGTAGAGAGGTGAGCGTGGTCTTTCCAGGTAAGCATGAAAAACACCAGAAAAGGGACAAAGCTGATGGCCAGCAGAATCTCTATCAGCGTACTGCCGCTTTCCGAAAGGAACTGCGATATGCCGGGCTGCGCTCGCACTCTGACCGGAACTACTTTCTCGTCCTTCTGAGGCGGCGTGACTACCGCACGCGTGCTCTCCTCTATTTTTGAGGTTTGAGAGCGGACCTTACCGACCGTCGCTCGAAGCTTGCTGGAATACCTTGGCACGTCACCGGCGAAATCCACCGCACGGTTAAAGAAGAAATGACTCAGTCCAGCGACCAGGGCAAGCATCAAGAGCACAGCAATGAGGGATCCGGCAGCGCGTGGAACTTTCCGTCTGCCCAGTTGGTCAACCAAGGGCTTCCGGAGAAAAGCAAGTAGAGTGGAGGTCAGGGTCGTGATCAGTACAAGCTTGAGAAAGTAGATGAGCCCGAGTACGGCGACGACTGCGACCACAATCTGCGCGACGGAACCGGCCTTGATCGAGGCATGCAGCACTTCCTCTTCTTCTGTCGATCCTGCTGCAGCGACCGCTTTCGGTATTTCTGTGACATGGTCAACGGATGACGCAAGATCTCCATCCAGCAGCGCGGCCCGGGACAAACCGTTACATCCCAATGAGAGTCTGCAGTTCGCGTGATGCTAACGTCCATACCGCGTTTGCTGTAGCGTTGTCAGCGAGTTGCAAGGGCACAACGCCAGGGTTACCGAAGTCATCGCCGGACCGCCCCTAAGAGGCGAAAACGCCCGTCTGGCGCGGTAAGATGAGGCGCGCGGTCTAGGTGTGTTTGACGGCGCTCCCATGACCACGGCGAAGGACTCCACTTTCGGTCGCTACGAGATTCTGGCAGAGGTTGGTCGTGGAGCCATGGGTGTGGTCTACAAAGCCCGTGACCCTAAAATCAACCGCCTGGTTGCCATTAAAACCATTGCCATTGTGGGCCAGAATTCTGAGCAAGAAGGGGAGTACCGGGAGCGATTTTTTATGGAGGCTCAGGCCGCGGGACAGCTCTCTCATCCTTGCATCGTCACCATCTTCGATGTCGGCGAAGAACTGGACAGCATGACGCCGTACATCGTGATGGAGTATGTCGAAGGCAGGTCGCTGGAAGATTTGCTCTCTAAGGAGGGCCAAAAAATTCCGGTAGAAGAGTCCCTGGCACTCGCGCAGGAACTAGCCGAAAGCATGGACTACGCCCATGCCCACAGAATCGTTCATCGCGATATCAAGCCCGCCAACATCATCATTACCCGGGATGGCCATCCCAAGATAGCCGATTTCGGAATTGCGAAACTGAACATCTCGAGCGCGACCACCCAAACGCAGGTAATAGGTACTCCCGCCTACATGTCGCCAGAGCAATTGCATGGTGATCCCGTCGACGGACGGTCAGATCTGTTCTCGCTGGGCTGCGTTCTGTATACGATGCTGACCGGCTATCGCCCGTTCCAGGGTAATAGCGCGCTGACGGTTTCCTTCAAGGTGGTCAACCGGGAACCGGTGCCAGTCTCTGCGCTCGACTCGGAACTGTCACCAGACATTGATTACATCATCTCGCGCGCTCTGGCCAAAGACGTCAGCCAGCGTTATCAAACCGGGATGGAGATGGCGCTGGACCTAGAGGACGTCCGTAACGGATTTCTGCCGCGCAGCACGATGGGTGCATTGCCGCCCAAAGCCGATATTAAGCAAAGTTCGTTGGACACTTGTGGCTTGAGCACCGTGAAATTCTCTTTGCCGCTGCCGCCCAGAGCTCGGGGGGGGTCGAAAATCCCTCAGCCCAGCTACGGCTGGCCACTCTGGCAATACGCCGCAATTGCAGTGATGGCCATCGGCGTCCTGGGAATTGCCTCTGCCATGTTCCGCCTGCCTGCCTCAATCGAAATATTCAGGATTCTCAAGAACGAGCCAGTTGGGCCTCCCTCCTTGGCAGCACCCGCGCCGAATCGAGAACCTGCGGTACCGGTTCCGACCGCGGCTGCCCCAAGCGCAAGCACCGCTGAGTTGCCGAAGCAGGACCTGGCTGATTCGACGGCAACACCGGCACCTACGAAAGCGGTAGCGACGCCAATCGGGAACAAGAAGACGGCGGGCCGCAAGAGCAAAGTTCTTTCCGTTGGCAAGCCGGCTACGAAGATTGCGGGCTCGGAAAGTGGAAGTGAGCAAGCATCTACTCCGGCAAGACCCTCCGCACAAGCCGCGCTTTCGACTCTGCACATGCGGGTGGAACATCATTTTCCTGAAGCCCGGATTCTGATGTGGATCGATGACAAGCTCACTTACACACACACCCTGGGGGGAACGGTGAAGAAGCGATTAGTTGTGTTCAAAGGAGTCCGAGGCTTCGAGTCAGAATCCTTCCTCGTGGAGGCGGGGAACCACAACGTGCGCGTGCGGGTTCAATCCTCTGACAATTCCTACGACCAGACAGCCAATATCTCTGGACCTTTTCCCGAGGCCGGTGAGAGGGCTCTGGGTATTGCCTGCGGCAAGCACGAACTGAAGCTGACGCTGCAGTAGAGACGCTCCTTTTTCCTGTTATCTCCTGCTATTTCCACAGCAGTTTCTGCTTGCTAAAGAGCGGCGAAGTTGCTGATAATACTCGCGAGAGACCCCTAAAAGCCGTGTATCGATATAGTCGAACGGACCTGCTGCGAATTCTGCGCATCACAACGCGGCAGTTGGCGGGATGGGAGCGGGCCGACCTGGTTGCCGTCGCCGACAGCTACTCGTTTTTTGATCTCGTGCAAATCAAGAAAGTGCGTGACCTGTGCGCACAAAAGGTGCGTCCAGGTGTTATCCGCCAGTCGCTGCAGGCGATGCTCAAGCAGGTAGCCGGCATGGAGAATCCCCTGCTGGAGGCAGGCGCCTACACCACGGGGCATCGCGTCGCCTTCCGCCATGAGGGTAAACTACTGGAGCCCATTGCCGGGCAGTTCCTCATGGATTTCTCGGCAAAAGAAAAAGTCGTATCGAGCAAGGTCTCCGCGCCGCCCAAGCCCGTGCCGGTGGGAAAGAACGCTGCGGAGTTGTTCGCCCGCGGAATAGCGCTGGAAGAAGATCCCAGCATGCAGGCGGAAGCGATTGCTGTCTACGAAAAGGTGCTGGAAATGGAACCTGGCCACGCTGCTGCCCACATCAACCTCGGAACCCTTCACTACAATCGGCAAGAGTACCAGGCTGCGGAAAAGCACTATCGTGCCGCCATCGAAATCGACGCGCGTTACGCGCTGGCCTACTTCGACCTGGGCAATGTTCTGGACGAAACTGGCCGGGTGAACGACGCCATCCAGGCCTATGCGACAGCCCTGCAACTGGCCCCCACGTACGCTGATGCGCATTACAACCTCGCCCTCGCCTACGAGAAGACGCGCGAGCCACGCAAGGCGCTGAAACACTGGCAGGCCTATGTAAAGCTGGACTCCACGGGCCCTTGGGCCATCCACGCGCGCAATCAGATCCAGCGCATTCTCGAGGCCGATCCGTTGAAGCTAGTCCGCCTCCGTCGAGATTAGTTTCCCTCTACAATTCGGTGCTGCACCCCAGATCCTTCGGGACCTGAGCGCCCCTCCAAATGACGGCATTTTTCCATGCGCTCCGCGCGAGATACTTGGCAGACAAGCGTCCGCTCAACGATGATGACGACATTTTTTGGCGCAACGGGCGTTGCAGAGCAAGTGCTAGAATTCCTGGTTCCTCATTTCTTCGCTGAAGGGTACTCATATATGCCCGAAGCAACTTTGACTGCAGAACATCCCACTCCACTTAATGCACTGACCGACGACGAAATCCTATTCCGCGACAACATCCGGCAGTTTGCCGACGAGAAGGTGCGTCCCCTGTCCAAAGAAATGGATGAGAAGGGCGTCTTTGACCAGGGTCTGGTCCAGCAGTTCTTCCAGCTCGGCCTGATGGGAATCGAGGTTCCTGAGCAGTATGGCGGCGGAGCTGGCTCCTTCTTTGAGGCCATTCTGGCTGTCGAAGAACTTTCCCGGGTGGACGCCTCGGCCGGGGTCGTGGTTGACGTTCAAAATACGCTGGTCAACAACGCTCTGCTGCGCTGGTCCAGTGAAGAGCAGAAGAAGCGTTATTTGCCCAAGCTGACGGCCGACACCGTTGGCGCTTACGCCCTCAGCGAAGCGGGCTCCGGGTCGGATGCATTCGCACTGCAAACCCGGGCGGAACTCAAGGGTAGCGACTACGTGCTGAACGGGCGCAAGCTTTGGATCACCAACGGTAAGGAAGCGGGGGTCTTCGTCCTGTTTGCCACGATCGATCCGGCGGCCGGCTACAAGGGAATTACCGCTTTCATCATCGAAAAAAAATTTCCCGGATTCACCGTCGGCAAGAAAGAAGACAAGCTGGGAATTCGCGCCTCGTCAACCTGCGAACTGATTCTGGAAGACTGTCGCGTGCCCAAAGCAAACGTTCTGGGCGAAGCTGGCAAGGGGTACAAGATCGCGATCGAGACGCTGAACGAAGGTCGAATCGGAATTGGCGCGCAGATGGTGGGCGTCGCGCGGGGAGCGTGGGATTACTCCTGCAAGTACGCTCAGGAACGCAAACAGTTCGGAAAACCTATCGCCGATTTCCAGGGTATCCAGTTTCAGGTGGCTCAGATGGCGACGGAAATTGAAGCGGCACGCCTCATGGTGTACAACGCTGCGCGCATGAAAGATGCGGGCATGAACTTCGTCAAGGAAGCCGCCATGACCAAGCTGTTCTGTTCCCAGGTGGCGGAGCGCGTGACTTCTCTGGCTATCGAGATCTACGGCGGCTACGGGTTCACCAAGGATTATCCTGTCGAGAAATACTGGCGTGACTCAAAGATCGGGAAGATTTACGAAGGGACGTCGAATATGCAGCTGCAAACCATCGCCAAGCTGGTGCTGGGGGGAAGGTAGATCAGCCAGACTGGCGACGGAGCCATATCGGGAAAATCCTTGTTGGACAAGGCTTTTGGAGAGGTCCACTGGAACAGGGTAGGGCATCATAAATCACATCCGTAACGAATGCTGGTTACCGCTTATGTGCAGCGAGTTGCAGTCGGAGGGGGCCCGTCCGGCCGGCAATTTGCATGTAACTAATTTTGATTCAGCCACTTAGGTTTGAGACAACTGATGGTGCATTAGCTGCAATCTGAAGATTTGCCTGCTGCTTTTTGGGGCCCAGATCGGGGTGCTGCGTGCTGTCGCCAGAGACAC
The DNA here is from genome assembly GCA_035272945.1 of Terriglobales bacterium. Classification (GTDB taxonomy): domain Bacteria; phylum Acidobacteriota; class Terriglobia; order Terriglobales; family Acidobacteriaceae; genus Gp1-AA122. The sequence goes on along the minus strand of DATEPX010000173.1, from coordinate 7,616 downwards.
TGAATGAAACGTTGACCGAGCCTAAGAAGAAAATTTCATTGCTCCCGGCGCTCACCGTACTGTTTGTGATCTCCTACAGCCTGATGACCATGCTGATTATCGAGCAGGGGGACACGATCAACTCGCAACGCTGGCTGATCAAACAGTTGTTTATGGACAGCAGCGAATTGACAGCACTCAAGGGAAAGGCCTTCCAGCAGCAGAACGCCGAGGCTCAGGCCCAAGCCAAGGCAGGCGCCAAGACCCAGGCGCAAACCCCGTCGCAACAGGTTCCAGCCCTGCCCCAGGCAAAAGAGAATGCGAACACCAACAAAGCCCGGAAGGCTGCTCCCCAGCATCCTCCCAAGCCAGCTTCGGATATTACAGACGCGCGTCGGATTGTGGTTTCAATTTGATTGACCCTGCGAGAAACGAATGAAGACCCTGGTGGTAGGACTTCTTCTGTTTTCCATCCCCGGCTTCCGGATTACCCCGTCTCCCAAGAAACCCGCCGACCCTGTGGTGGCTCAAAGCCAACAGAAAGGGCGGTGGTACCTCGCTGAAAGCGGGCATGCAGTGTTCTGCTCGGGTCCGGTCATTACCGTCAACATGGGCGATGGCGGACTTCGCAAGGTGGCTACCTACTGCCGAGGCAGCAAGCCGCTGGTACCATTGAAAGACTAGAAGGTGATTCTGGCGATTCAGGATCTGGCTTCAGCTTAGTCAATCGAAGACACTCCCTTTGGCTTTCACTTCCTGATTCTTCTACAAACTCACCATCGTTCCAAACATCCAAGAATGGACTTCAAAATTTAGGCACTTAGGCACTAAGGAGGCGAGCGCATGGCCTCAGACCCGATTCCCGAGCCCCTCAGGCACCAGGAAGCTGATAGAGAACGAGAACCCGAATTCTCGTCCTGGCAACGCGAGGTGCGTCGGATCGAAGGACCAGCTCATAACAGAAGGTTTAACCCGCGACTCAACCAGGCGGCCGAGGCAATCGGAACCGCATTGGGAGAAGCTGTAAACACAGCGCGGGAAGCGTCACGTCAAGGCGCCGGAGTGGCGGATGAGTCGAAACCGGCAGCCCAGGATAAGGTGACCAAGTTTAGGGAGCGTACTTCCGAGACGCTGGACGAAGTTCGGGACAGTTCAGCTCGGGCTTACGAAGACGCCCGGGAAAAACTTGCAAAAATTGTCGAGAACGCACGCCACCAGGCCCGCCACCTGGCCGATCAATACCTTCTACACATTATCGCCGTCGCCGCAGGGGTGGGTTTCGTCGCAGGCATGCTGTTGCGAATCTGGAGGTGCGCACGTGATTAACGAGACAAGATATGGCGAGAGAAACGGCCGCACCCTGGCTGACGTCCTGTCTGAGATCAAGGACGAACTAAAGGAATTCCTGCAGACCCGCGTACAAATGCTGGTCTCGGAACTCGGAGAATCTCTGAAGAACTCGAAGAGCGCAGCGATTTTGGGCGGAGCGGCCCTGTTCGTATTGGCAACCGCGTGGCTGTTGCTCAACCTCGCCCTGGTTGGACTGGTCGCTGTGGCATTCTGGGGAAGCGCTTACGCCTGGTTTTTCGGGTTCCTGATTGTCGGGCTGTTCTGGGCCATTGTGGGTGGCATGCTGGGTCTGGCGGCTCAGCGACCATTGCGCGGTTTAGCGCCTAGAAAAACCATCCAGGTCCTGAAGGAAGACAAAATTTGGCTGCAACAGGAAGCAAGGAGTCACGTATGAGCACCCAACCGGCTTACACACCGGAATTACGCGCCGCAGATCAACGCAGACAAATTCACAGTTCACTCACTGAATTGATGTCACAGCTAGGGGAAAAGCTTGATGGGAAGCGGAATCTGCGTCCCCGGGTTCCGGTACTCTCGGGGGCGGCTGCCGTTTTTGGCCTCTTGATGGGATACGGTTTCGCGGGCATCTTCACGTGCCAGTAAATTCTGCGCCTTCGACAAACAGGCCCCAATCTCGCCGATCAACGGCTCTCAGGAGAAGACCATGCCAGTTGTGAACAGCGTAGCCGGCGCCCTAAGCCGCCGAATGTCCAAAAACATCTCGCCCAAAGGCCATGCCATAGCGGATTACATCGGAGTTGCAGCTTTCTTCATTAGCGGAGCACTCTTCTGGCGACGCAACCAGCGAGCGGCTATGAGCGCCTTCATCTGCGGCGGCGCCGAACTGGCGTTGAACCTGCTGACGGATTATCCCGGCGGCGTGAAACCAGCTCTCAGCCTGCCAACCCACGCCAAGCTTGACTTGGGGCTTGCCGCGGTCACCGCGGGCATGCCGGAGTTCATGGACTTTGAGGATGAGCGGGAAAAAGGATTCTTCCTGGTCCAAAGCGGCGCGATGACGGTGCTGACGAACCTCACCGAGTTCCACCCGCAGCGCATTTTCGTGGAGAGGATTCGAAAAGCGGCGTAATCGGATTGCTTCCGAAAGTTCACGGCCAAAGATGTCGTCGTCCTGAACCGGCGTCAGCCGGGGAAGAGCCTGCCCTGAGCGAAGAGGAGCGCAGCGAACGCGAGTCGAAGGCATCTCGCCTGTACAGCGGCGCTGACCCAAATCCGGTACATTGTCTACATGCCGAAGTTCGAGAAGCATATCTTTGTGTGCTGCAACCAGCGGCCGACGGGACATCCGCGCGGGTGCTGTGATCCTGAGGGCAAAGCCGAACTGCAGTGGATCTTCAAACAGAGACTCGCGGAACGCGGTTTGAAACACCAAGTGCGGGCTAACAAGTCGGGCTGCCTGGACCAATGTGAGCACGGTCCCAATCTGGTCGTCTATCCGGAAGGCGTGTGGTACGGCCGGGTCACCGCCGCCGATGTCGATGAGATTATCGATTCCCACATCATCGGCGGTCATCCAGTCGAGAGGCTAGTGCTGCCGGACTCGTGTATCAACGCACCCAGTTGTGAACACAAGAGACCGAAGCCTGGGAAGCCGGATCAGAGCTGAAGATTCGCGGATCTCGGCATTTTCGGATCTCGAGGTGTAACGCTGCGGTTCGTAGAGCCAGGGAATCAGCAGAGGAAGAACATTAAATTGCGCGACAGACTTCCTGCGGATGAGCGTATAGCTCGATGCCCAGCGTGATATCGACCCCAATGCACTGGCGCGCCTGGCCCGACTCGAACGGGCGACCCTCTGCTTAGAAGGCAGATGCTCTATCCACCTGAGCTACAGGCGCACTCACAATGACGGTGACGCTCTAGTGTAAAGCGTGCAAGCCATTTTACTCCACTCCCAATCCGAGATTGCGAGTCCGCATCCTGCCGGCCTAGCAGAAAACTAGTTAGCGGTCAGTTGCGGGTGTCCCGGGCTTCAGCAGAATCCGATGCTCTATCCGTTTTGAGCTATGCGCCCGCCGTTTTCAATCTAGCACAGAACAAACCACTTAGTTCTTCTCCGAAAGCTGAGCCCACCCCCCGCCGGGGGTCAGAGCTGAGGTGAGCCGGATCGAGCCCGGCCAGCTACAAACCTACCCGGTTTTCCGCCCCGCACTACCGTTTTCTTCTGCTTGAAACCCCTAAAACACTCGGATGTACTATCGGGTAGGTGGTGCTAGCATCGGAGAGTCAGTGAAGGGAACGCTTGCCAGTTGGAGTTAATTCACTGATTTTGCAAGGGATGTGCTTCCTATGGCTGCCCGCATCCTTATCGCCGACGACAACCCTCACATGCGGCAGGTACTCCGTAATCTGCTCGAGCAGAATCCTGACTGGGAAATCTGCGGCGAGGCGGCGGATGGCCGAGATGCCATTTTCAAGGCTCAGCAACTCCATCCTGACCTGATTATCCTTGACTTCCTGATGCCGGGAATGAACGGCTTGGATGCCGCTCGGGAGATCGAGAAAGCGGTTCCCGGCACACCCATCCTTATGTGCACCATGTACCTCTCGCGGCAACTCGCCGAGATTGCCAAGCGCGCTGGGTTGCGCGGGGCCGTTCCGAAGGAGGGAGTTGAACTGCTCGCCCGTGGCGTCGAAGCACTCCTCCGCAAAGAAACCTTCTTTGCTGCGCCGAACTGAGTAGCCCGAATCCCACCAAAAGCCCTCCACGAATTTTCCGATCATCGGCGTTCCATGCGGGGAATCCTTCTGCTCGGCAACCAAAACGAACTTGCATGGGACCGGAGTTTCTGAAGTAATAGCCAGCAAAATCCAGAATGATGACTGCGCAAACGTCGCGGCTGGCTTACATCGATTGGATGCGGGGCTTGGCCTGCGTCCTGATGTTCCAGACGCACTGCTATGACTCGTGGCTCGGCGGCGATGCGCGCAAGTCAACTTTCTTTATGTGGTCGCAGTTGGGCGGAACCCTTCCCGCTCCGCTCTTTCTCTTTTTGGCTGGCATCTCTTTTGCGTTGGTGACGGACAAACTTCATAAGTGCGGCATGCCGGTTCATCAGATCGCCACTACGACGATTCGGCGCGGTGCTGAGATCTTCGGCTTGGGTTTGTTATTGCGGGTGCAGGAATATGTGCTGGCCTGGGGCTGGTCGCCGTGGACTGACTTGTTTCGCGTCGACATTCTCAACGCCATTGGATTGTCGATGATGCTCATGGGATTGGTCTGCTGGGCGGTTCTGGCGCGATGCCACGATGGACATGCGCGATTCGGTCTGGCCGGGACCGCGGGCTCAGTGGGATTGGGAATTTCCTTGCTGACCCCGCTCATCTGGACTACATGGCAGCCGCGTTGGCTGCCTTGGCCGCTGGAGTCATATATCAATGGCGTGCACAACCTGGGGCAGCCTCAACCCTGGCTCTTCCCCATCTTTCCATGGACGGCTTTTGCCTTCGTCGGGCTGGCCGTGGGATTTCTGTTACTCAGCGAGTGGGGACGTAAGGGCGAATTTCTGACTTTCGTAGTCACCGGCGCGATTGGCATCGCCACCATCGAACTGGCGCGCTGGCTCGATCGTCAACATCAAATCTATCCCGTGTACGACTTCTGGCACACCAGTCCTAATTTCTTCCTGATTCGCGTGGGCATTCTCGTGGGAATTCTGTCGGCCAGCTATGCCTGGTGCCGCTGGGGCCCCGCGCGCCGGGCATTCAGTCCGTTAATTCAGCTTGGACACACTTCCCTGCTGGTCTATTGGGTACACATCGAATTTGTTTACGGACGTTTCTCCATTCTTACCAAGAAAGGGATGAGCATTCGCGCGGCCTCCCTGGGGTTGCTGACGATCTTTGTGGCCATGTTGTTTCTGTCCTTAGGGAGGACGCGTTTGAAAGGCCGAGGACTCGAACTGTGGGCCCGGGTGCGGCATCCCGTGCGCGCGCTTTAGGATTTGGCAGAGTGACTTGCGGAAAGCTGTCGAATGGCGTTTTCGACTAGCTGGAGAGCAATGGCCCAGCGCTGGCGCGCGTGCTTCTCTTCGTCGCCATAGCCAAAGAGGTAGAAAGTGATGTAGAAGCCTTTGCGAGTCTCGTCCGAACTGTCCTGGTGGTAATAGCAGCGGCGCAGGAGGAACTCTGCCGAAGCCGGGATTTCGGGAACCCGTTTCAATAGTTCCGTGATTCGACGGGCAAATTGTTCGTGCTCGGCAAAGGAATAACGCTTCGCTGGATCCGCGAAGATGAAATCCACATAGCCTCCGAACTTACCGGCGGCGCCAAAGATTTCTTCCTCCGGATTGATGTCGCTGGAAAACCAGGCATCGCACTTGGCTGTTTCCAAAGCGCTGGATGGTGAGTTCACGGCCAGAAGGAATTCCGCCAACCCCGGCAGACGTGCGGCCTCTTCAACATTGGCAAGAAGATCGGGGTGACGCTTGAGATCGAAATAGCGCGGCTGACCGGGGGCAGTCGACCAGGGGAATTCCAGCGCCTCGTCTTCGGCTCCCAGCTCGACAGCAAAATCAACCTGCACGCGGCCATCCTAAACGAGCCGCAATGAGGAGCCAGCCACTCAGAATCGGCTCAGAAAATTGACGACCTGGCGCTCGGCCCACCGGCCGTCATATCCATTGGGTTCGGCCAGAAAAGAGCAGTGGCCGCCATCGTCGGTTTCCTGGAAGATGATGTGCAGGTTGGCCGCGATCCGCGCTCGCGTTTCTGGAGTGATGCGAATAAAAGGATCGTTGGCAGCGTGCAGGATCAGCGTGGGTAAGGCGATTCGATCCACCACCCGCGAAGCAGAAGAGCGTTGATAGTAGTCTTCAGCGCCGGCAAATCCGCAGTAATAGGCGGTGACCTTGTCGTCAAAATCGCGCAGAGACCTGACGCCCCGCCCGCGCGCGACTTCGAAGTGCCGGGGAAAGAACTTCGCTTTCTCGCGCAGACGGCGGCGCAGTTTCCACAGAAAGTAGTACTCGTACAACCGGTTTTCCGGCCGATGAAGGGCGTCGGCCGAAGCCGCCAGATCTATGGACGGACACACGGCGGCTACCGCAGAGAATTGCGGAGGGCCTTCGCTGCCCCATTCGCCTGCGAGTTTCAGCACGAGGTTGCCGCCCATAGAAAATCCAACCAGGGCAAAGCGAGAGAGTTTCTCCTGCGCGACCAGGGTCCTCGCCACTTCGCCAACGTCGTGCGACCGTCCGGAATGATAGAGCGTGGGCGCGAGCCGACCCGTCCCGCCACAGTTGCGCTGATTCATGCGCACGACATTCATTCCTGCAGCCAAGCCCTTCGCCGCGACGCCGACGGCATAGCCGGAATCGCTGGAACCTTCCAAACCGTGAACGACGATAGCTGTCAAGGCCTGCGAACGATTGGGCTGCCAATGGCAATGGCAAAGGATCTTCACGCCGGGCTCGACTTCGATGAGCCGTTCCTCAGAAGGAGCGACGTGAAGCCGGCGTAACAAGAAGAAGCTGGCCAGGGTCTGGCGGTGCCCGCCGCGGAGTAGCCGTCGAGAGCGAAACGCGTCTTTTATTTGCGCCGCGTCCATGAATTGATTTTAAATAATGGAGAGCGGCACGTCGCGGAGATCAGGGAGAGGTCCATGCCCATTTTTGAATACGTCTGTAAAGACTGCAATCACGAATTCGAGGCTCTGGTGTACGGCCAAGATAAGGCCGAGTGCCCCAAGTGTCATAGCAAGAAGCTGGATCCGCAGCTTTCGGTCTTTGCGGTCGCCGCGAAGGGCACCAGTTCTTCCGCGCCGGAGGCGGGCCCTTGCAGCAGCTGCGGCGATCCCCGCGGTCGAGGCTCGTGTTCGCTCCCGGACGTGGATTAGGGGGCCTGAAAATGCTAGATGCAAGGTTACTTCCATCACCGCCACTTCGTGACCGGCGTGCCTTACTTTCATCACCTATCTAAATGACGGGCGTGACTTTCCGCGTCGCCCCGGCTTTCGTAGCATGTCGGCAGTACATGGACCGCCGACGCCAGCCTCGAGTCAACGCTCTGTTGCCGGTCAGGATTTGGGGCGTCGACGCCAATTGCCTTCCTTTCATGCAGTTGGTTACAGCCATGAACATCAGCGAGAATGGTGCCCTGCTCGAAGGGGTGCGCTGCCCACTGAGGCCAGGCGAGGTCGTGGACGTTCAGTACAACCGCATGAAGGCGGAATTCGTGGTGGTGTGGGCCGGGAGACCCGGAACCCACCACGAAGGAGAAATTGGCCTCGAAAGCCTGCCCGCCCAGCCTTGCATCTGGGACGT
>DATEPX010000172.1:0-2584 GCA_035272945.1 Terriglobales bacterium | reverse complement strand
GCGAAGGGGCTGGCGACCCGCGTCGCCTCGGGAAAAGTTCTCAATGCCATCGCGCCGAAGCTCCCGACATTGATCGGCGGCTCGGCGGATTTAAATCCATCGACCCATACCGTCCTGCAAAAACTGGGCGACTTTGAAAGCTCCGAGAGAACGTTCGCTGATAGCCAGGGCTCGGCGGGGGGCGGATTCAGTTATGCCGGACGCAACTTGCACTTCGGCGTGCGCGAGCATGGGATGGGCGCCGCATGCAACGGCATGGCGGCGCACGGAGGAATCATTCCGTTCGGATCGACGTTCCTGATCTTCTCCGACTACATGCGCCTGTCGATTCGGCTCGCGGCGCTGATGGGGCTGGGGGTGATCTACGTTTTCACGCACGACAGCGTCGGCCTCGGTGAAGACGGCCCGACCCACCAGCCGATCGAACAGTTGGCCGCGCTTCGCGCGATCCCGCGGCTGGTCGTCATTCGTCCGGGTGACGCCAATGAGACCGCCGTGGCCTGGCGGGTCGCCATCGAGACGCGCGACCGTCCGGTGGCTCTGGCGCTGACGCGGCAAAACGTGCCGACTCTCGACCGGACTCAATTCGCCGCGGCCGACGGGCTGCGCCGAGGCGCTTACGTCTTGGCCGACCCGCCGGACGGCAGGCCCGATCTTGTCTTGATCGGGACTGGCTCGGAAGTTTCTTTAGCTGTCGCGGCGCGGGAGAAGCTATCGGAGCGAAAGATTCAAGCGCGCGTCGTTTCGATGCCCAGTTGGGAGCTGTTCGACCTGCAGCCGAAAGAGTATCGCGACTCGGTCCTGCCGCCGTCAATCAAACGGCGGGTTGCCGTGGAAGCGGCGCTGCCGCAAGGGTGGCATCGCTACGTCGGCGACGGCGGTGACGTCATCGGAATAGAGCGGTTCGGCGCCTCGGCGCCCGGAAATGTGGTGATGGAAAAATTGGATTTCACCGTGAACCACGTGGTGGAGCGCGCTCTGGCGCTATTGGAGAGATAGAAAATGCGCGTCGCTATCGGTGCGGATCACGCCGGATTCGCGTTGAAGCAGCTTATTGGCGGGGATCTGCGTGATTTGGGTCACGAGGTGATTGATTTGGGCACAGACAGCATGGATCCGGTGGATTACCCAGATTATGCCGAGGCCGTGGGAAAGGTTATCCTCGATGGCAAAGCCGATCGCGGCATTCTCGTCTGTGGCAGCGGGGTGGGTGCCTCGGTGGCGGCAAACAAGCTGCCGGGCATTCGCGCGGCGCTTTGCCATGATACCTATTCGGCACGTCAGGGCGTCGAGCACGACGACATGAATATTCTGGTCTTGGGTGGACGGGTGATCGGCAGCGAGTTGGCGCACGAACTGGTTCATGCCTACTTGGCTGCCCTCTTCACCAAAGAAGAACGCCATCGCCGCCGTTTGGAAAAGATCAAAGCATTGGAGAAACGCTACGGAAAATCGACGTAAGGGAGAGACGTCATGAATCCTTTGAAAGAATTACTTGAACAGGGACAATCCGTTTGGCTCGATTACATTCGTCGCAACCTCATTATCAGCGGCGAGCTCAAAAAATTGGTGGAAGAGGACGGCATCCGCGGCGTCACCAGCAACCCGACCATCTTCGAAAAGGCCATCGCCCACAGTACGGACTACGACGAGGCGTTTCGCGCCGTGCTGGCGCGGGATCCGGACGCCGAGCCGGGGAAAATTTACGAGCCGCTGGCCATCGAGGATATTCAGATGGCGGCCGACGTTTTGCGCCCGGTTTACGACGAGACGGGCGGGGCGGACGGCTTTGTGAGTTTCGAAGTTTCACCGCATCTAGCGCATGACACCCAGCGGACGATCGCCGAAGCAAAACGCCTCAAGGCGGCAGTGGACCGGCCCAACGTAATGATTAAAGTTCCCGCGACGCCCGAAGGGATTCCCGCCGTCGAGTCGCTCATCGCCGATGGCGTCAACGTCAACATCACGTTGATGTTTTCCATGGCGCACTATGAGGCCGTCGCTCGCGCCTATATCAAGGGATTGGAACGCTGCGCCGATCCATCCAAGGTCGCCTCGGTGGCGTCGTTCTTTGTAAGCCGCGTCGATACTATGGTCGATCGCGCGTTGGAGAGTCTGGGCACATCGCAGGCGCTTGCCCTGATGGGAAAGATCGCCGTGGCCAATTCCAAAATCGTCTACGATCGTTTCCGCGAAATCTTTCATGGTGAGGGTTTCGCGGCTCTCAGGCAGCGGGGAGCTAGAGTGCAACGACCGCTGTGGGCCAGCACCGGTACTAAGAATCCAAAATACTCAGACGTTCTCTATGTGGAAAATCTCATCGGTTCTGAGACCGTCAATACCATGCCGCCGGACACCATCAAAGCGTTTAAGGATCACGGCAAGATCATCCATGAAGCGGTTCGAGAAAATCTAGACGAGGCGGCGGCCGCGTTGGCTCAGTTGAAGGCGTTGGGAATCGATCTTAACGCGATTGCCGAGAAATTGCAGGAAGACGGCGTGGCCGCTTTTGCCGCTTCGTTCGACCAGTTGATGGCCGCGCTGGACAAGAAGCGCAAATCCATGAGGGGCAGTGAGCTGAACC
>DATEPX010000171.1:0-12529 GCA_035272945.1 Terriglobales bacterium | reverse complement strand
GCCCGATATCTTGGGAGCGAAGATGGCATACGAGGCGGCAGTGAAATACAGGCCGGCAGTCGCGCCGCCCAGAGCGGCATGCAAGTCGCGTGCGGTCGTACTGGTACTCCTCCCTCCGGCCATGCCTCCGGTGATTACGGTCGCCACCAGCGGAGCAAGGGTTATCAACCCAAGTCTTTGATGAATCTTCAGCATGTGCGTCCGTTTATCGAAGACGTGCCTGTTCCTGAGCGCTTCCCTTGGTTTGCTCTGGAGGGAATCCGAGATCCCGCAGCGAGGGTTCCGTTTGGATGCTGGAAGGAGCATTGGGCAGATTTTTTGCCAGCTTTTGACCGGCCCCCGGAGCTTGCGCCTGAGCAGCCAGAACCAGGTCCAGGGTTTCCATCTTTCCTTGGATTAGGCTAACTTTGCTGGTTTTGGCAGCTCTGCCATCCGCAGAAACGAAAACCTCATAATCCCCTGCGACAAGGTTGGAGACCGTGTAAATACCAGCCGAATTTGTCGCAGCTTCTCGGGATTCGCCGGTAGCAACATTCTTGACGGAGACTTTGGCATTAGGAACGACTCGTCCCGTGGCATTCGTAACGGTACCCGATAGCGTGGCACCCATCTCCTGCGCGCATAATCTGTCCGAGATCAAAACGACCAGTAGCAGGACTCCCGTGCCCAGGACGAGCCTGTCCACTCTCATTAAGAATTCTCCTGTTGATATGCCACACAGATATGCCAACAGAGATGCGGCGATAGTTATGCAAAGATGTACGGCTGGAAACTAAATCCTCAGCAATCTTCCACATTGGGTGGGCCGACCTCAGTACTCGGCGAGGAACCTATACTGCGCGCTGGTCAGCGGCACCACCGACAGTCTCCCCTGCCTTACCAACGGCGAATCGGCAAACAATTTGTTGGCTTTGATCTCGGCAAGGCTGACAGGCTTGGCAATCGGCTTGCCCGCTTTGATTCTTACCCGCGGATTCTTAGTGTCATTGGCATCCACCGAAAGCACGGATGCCGTCCCCACTGCGTTCTTGTGGTCCCCGGTTTCATAGATCACCAAGCGATCCCCAGGCTTCATTTCGCGCAGATGCTTCAGCGCCACAGGATTGCTCACCCCGTCCCAGACAGTCTCCTGGTCGCGCTGCAGATCCGCAAACGAGTACTCGGACGGCTCGGTTTTCAGTAAGTAGTCCATAGAAGTGGCTCGTGAATCGTGGCCAGTGACTAGTGAAAAAACGGCAACCCGCTTGGCTGTCCACTAACCACTATCCGCTATTCACTCCTTGCTCTTCTCGTCTTTTTTGTCGTTTTGCTTGTCTTCGTAGATGGAATACTGCCCCGTGGGCTGCTTCAGCTTGACGGTGATTTCCGTGGTCGGCTGGTTAATTTCATAGTCCTCGCCAAAAGTCTGAAAACCACGTGCCAACACCTGCACTCGCAGCTTTCCGTAGGGCACGCCTTCGAAAGACGTCTTGCCATCCTGGTCGGTTTTCAATTGAAATCCGCCCCGGTCCTGTTTGCCGTCTTTACGCACAGGATGCAGAATCACACTTGCATTGCGCACCGGCTTCCCGTTGTAGTCCTTAATCACCAGGAACTTCAGGTCTGACGCCTTGTCCTCACCTGTAGCTGCTAGGACGAGAACCAGCAGTACTCCTAGAGTCGCCGAGAACCTTTTCATGGCAACCTCATTCTAGGCAGAGTATCGGAACCTGTCATCCCGCTCGCAGACTTGACAGGCGTCCTCCCACGGCGCGCGTGGGCTCTTTGGTTGTCGCCGCCTGGCAGGAGGCCCCTCTTGACAACCCAGCACCGCCTTCTTACAATTAGCACTCGCTAGTACTGAGTGCTAGCAGAGCCTTCGGCCGATACCGCTGTACAGCTACTAACCCTTTAGAATAGATCGTCTTAACGGAAAGGAGTCTGCATCACTATGGCCAAGTTCACACCCCTTCATGACCGCATTCTAGTCCGCCGCGTCGAGGAAGCTGAGACCACGCGCGGGGGCATCATCATTCCCGACACCGCAAAAGATAAGCCGCAGGAGGGCGAAGTCATCTCCGCCGGCAAAGGCAAAGTCAACGACGAAGGCAAGGTATTCCCTCTGGCGGTGAAAGAGGGCGACCGCATTCTGTTCGGCAAATATGCCGGCACCGAGATCAAGCTGGACGGCGAGGACTTCGTCATCATGCGCGAGGAGGAAGTTCTCGGCATCGTGACCGGCGCCGCCAAGAAGGAAACTGTCGGATCCCGGAAATAGCTATCAGCTGTCAGCCGTCGGCTCTCAGTTCCTGAGACCTGCGGCCTGACACCTGAGACCCAAGACATTCCGCAGGCCAACCCTGCAACCAAATTTCATATGCGAGGAGATTCAAACTATGGCAAAGCAGATTGTTCATGGCGAAGAGTCGCGGCAAGCGATTCTGCGCGGCGTCAACCTGTTGGCTGACGCGGTCAAGGTCACTCTCGGTCCCAAGGGCCGCAATGTGGTAATCGAGAAGAAGTTCGGTTCACCGACCATCACCAAGGACGGCGTGACCGTCGCTAAGGAGATCGAACTGAAGGACAGCCTGGAAAACATGGGCGCCCAGATGGTTCGTGAAGTTGCCAGCAAGACCAGCGATGTCGCCGGCGACGGCACCACTACCGCAACCGTTCTGGCGCAAGCCATCTACCGTGAAGGTGTAAAGACCGTGGCAGCGGGCGCTAACCCGATGGCCATGAAGCGCGGTATTGAGAAGGCCGTGACCCTGGTTTGCGGCAAGCTCGACAAGGAAGGCAACCGCGAGAAGGGCGAATTGGACAAGCTCTCCAAGCCGGTGACGGGCGACATGATTGCCCAGGTCGGCACCATCTCGGCCAACAACGATGAGACCATCGGCAAGATCATCGCCGAGGCTATGAAGAAGGTCGGCAAGGATGGTGTCATCACCGTAGAAGAATCCAAGACTCTCGAGACTCAGCTGGAAGTCGTGGAAGGCATGCAGTTCGACCGCGGCTATCTCTCTCCTTATTTCGTCACCGACCCCGAGCGCATGGAAGCCGTGCTCGAGAACGCCTACATCCTCATCCACGAAAAGAAGATCAGCTCGATGAAGGACCTGCTCCCGCTGCTCGAGCAGATCGCTAAGGGCGGCAAGCCGCTGCTGATCATCGCAGAAGACGTTGAGGGCGAGGCGCTCGCGACTCTGGTCGTCAACAAGCTGCGTGGCACGCTGCAAGTCTGCGCCGTAAAGGCGCCGGGCTTCGGCGATCGCCGCAAGGCCATGCTGCAGGACATCGCGATCCTCACCGGCGGAAAGGCCGTCACCGAAGATCTGGGCATCAAGCTGGAGAACGTGCAGATGTCTGACCTCGGCCAGGCTAAGAAGATTACCGTCGACAAGGACAACACCACCATCGTGGAAGGTAAGGGCAAGCATGCCGAGATCGAAGGCCGCGTAAAGGAAATCCGCGGCCAGATCGACAAGACCACCAGCGACTACGACCGCGAGAAGCTGCAGGAGCGGTTGGCGAAGCTGGTTGGTGGCGTGGCGGTAATTAAGGTGGGTGCCGCGACCGAGACCGAAATGAAAGAGAAGAAGGCTCGCGTTGAGGACGCCATGCACGCAACCCGCGCAGCCGTCGAGGAAGGTATTGTCCCCGGTGGCGGCGTGGCCCTGGTACGCTGCTTGCCCGCGATCGATAAGCTGAGGGTTGATGGCGACGAGCAGATCGGCGTCAACATCGTGAAGCGTGCTCTGCAGGAACCGGCGCGCCAAATCGCTGAAAACGCCGGCGAAGAAGGCGCCATCGTGCTGGGCAAGATCCAGGAAGCGAAAGATCCGAACTATGGCTTCAACGCCCAGACCGGCGACTACGAAGACCTGGTCAAGGCGGGCGTGCTCGATCCCACTAAGGTCGTGCGCACCGCGTTGCAGAATGCCGGGTCCATCGCCTCGCTGATGCTGACCACCGAAGCCCTGGTTGCTGAGATTCCGGAAGAGAAGAAGGCTCCGGCCGGCGCTCCCGGACACGGCGGCATGGGCGACATGTACTAAACTGTCAGCTATCAGCAAAAACTCGCCCCGCTCGTCAGAGCGGGGCTTTTGTTTGCCGGTGTGACGCGGATACTCGAGTCCGCACTCGATGAAGTCAGACCTTAAGTCGTAGCCGCCAGGCTCTTCGCCGCCTGCCCTCTCATCGTCAAGGCTGCGACTATCCCCACGCACAGGAATCCCACTATCTCAATCACCATGTATGCAATTGTGTAGTTCGTGGGGAACCTGTACCAGTTCCAATACGGAAAGTTCGTTGTGGTGGCGGACAATACGCCAGCGACAGCGACGAATCCTACGCGACCACCGAAAGCAGTCAGCCTGGTCTCTGCCAGCAGAACGACGACCAGCAAGGATTCCACCAGTTCTGTCAGCAATTCTGTAACGAGTAGGCCCATACTCATTCCTTTGGCTCCGGGAGGATGGTAAAGCAGTAACCCGGAGGGATGGCTGGCCAGCTTTTGTTCGTACTGCTGCATGGCAGCGCTCTTCTGAGCATGGGTCGCATCCGGCGGCAGCCCCATCCCGGGAAACAAGTAGAGCCCAGACGACCCGCCGATCTGCGACTGCATGGCACCCAATACTGCTTGTTCATTTGGGATTTCCTTAATTCCGATCTCACCCAGCGGCAAAACCATATGCGTAATTGAAGACCAAGCAAACATTGCAATGCCGCCCAACACCCCCGCACGCCGAACCCGTTTCATCATAAATCCCCTTGAGCAGGGTATTATGCGGGACGAGACCGCAGCGGGCAACATGGGGTTCTTGTGGGCTATGACCAAGGCCGCAGCTAAGTCGTTTTCAGCCGTGTTGGAGCGTGACGGCACCCGCCTGAACTGGGTGATAATCCGCATTCCATTCGAGGTTCACACAATCTGGGGAACGCGAGGCATGCTACGGGTCAAAGGCGAGATCAACGGCTTTGCCTTTCGCACTTCCCTGTTTCCGACCGGCCGGGGCGGTCACATCATGATCGTCAACAAGCGTATGCAGTCCGGTGGCCGAGTCAAGCCAGGGGCGCTGGCGCAATTCCGGCTTGGGCCCGACACGGAAGAGCGCATCGTCGCTGTGCCCGCCGAACTCAAGCGCATCTTGGGGGAGGACAGGTCATTCCGCCGCTGGTACGACCAACTCGGCTACTCCATCCGCAAAGAAATCAGCCAGTGGGTCGGGCAGGTGAAGAGCCCGGAAGCGCGGGTGCGCCGCGCCGAGCAGATCTGCGAGCGCTTGCTGGCTACCAGGGAAGCGGAACGCGACCTGCCGCCGATTCTGCAAGTTGCCTTTGCCCGCAATCCCGGTGCCCGCGAGGGATGGGAACGCATGTCGGAGTCAAGGCGGCGCGGACACTTGCTGGGTATTTTCTATTATCGAACTCCGGAAGCGCGCGCCCGTCGGGCAGCCAAGGCCGTTGCGGATGCGGCCCAACTTGCCGAAAAACGGACGCGTCGCGCCTGACTGTTTGCCGAAGCCATTTTGCAGTACAATTCACCCCATTGGGGTGGCATATGCGCGTCGGTATCACTCTGTTGACCTTCCTTGCCTTTTCCCTTCCTGCCGCGTGGTCGGACGAAGGGCATCATCACAAGCTGACTGAACAAGAACTCGGCTCGGTCCATTTCGCGACGTCCTGCGCGACGGCTGTAGCGACCAATTTCCAGCAAGGCATCGCTCTGCTGCACTCCTTCCAGTACGAGCAGGCGCGTGGCATGTTCGAGGACATCGCACGCCAGGACCCCACGTGCGCCATGGCGCAATGGGGTATTGCGATGTCGCACTATCACGGGCTGTGGGACAACGGTGATATGGCTGCCGGCCGCAATGCTCTCAATAGGGCACGGTCAATCGCGGAGGAGAACTCCAAGACCACTGCGCGGGAAAAGGTTTACATCGAAGCTCTCGCGGAAATTTACCGCGAGGATGGAAAAGATATCTATACGCACGCGCAAGCCTTCGAGCAGAAGATGGGTGAGGTGCAAGCTGCTTATCCCGATGACAGCGAGGCGGCAATTTTCCATGCGCTCACCTTGGCCATCACTGCGCCGAAGACTGACAAGGCTTTTGCCAACCAGCGCAAGTGTGGCGAGATCCTCGAGCCGATCTTCGCGCGCCAGCCACAGCATCCGGGTGTAGCACACTACATCATTCACTGCTACGACAATCCCGTGCTGGCCGAGAAAGGTCTGGGCGCGGCCCGCGCCTACGCCAAGATCGCGCCGGCTTCTGCGCACGCCAATCACATGCCGTCGCACATCTTCACACGGGTTGGATTGTGGGATGAGTCCATCGCTTCCAACCAGAGGTCGGCCGAACTGGCCGCCAGCGCCGAAAGCGGTTCAGCCAACGGTGAGGCTCGGGATCAGCGGCTGCATGCCATGGACTACATGGAGTATGCCTATCTCCAGAGCGGACGCGTGCAACAGGCCAAAGCGGTGCTCGACGAAATGAACTCATTGCAACCGGTTCCTGGTCTTACGCTTACAGGAGATTACGCCCTCGGCGCAATTCCCGCCCGCAATGCCATCGAAGCGCGCAACTGGGAGCAGGCCAGCGGACTGAAAGCGCGGAGGGAAGGGGTTCCTTGGGCGCAAGCTCTTTCCTGGGTCGCAATCGGCGTAGGCAGCGCGCGCTCCAACCATCTTGATCGTGCAGCTGAGGCAGAACAGGCGCTCGCTCGTCTGCACGACGCGACTACCAAAAAGAACAATATTTATTGGGCCAACCAGGTCGAGGTGCAGCGCCGCGAAGTGGCTGCGTGGATCGCACATGCGAATGGAAAATCTAGGGATGCTATCAGCGTGATGCGTTCAGCCGCTGAATTGGAAGAGAGCATGGACAAGCACGCAGTCACGCCCGGCGCCGTAACTCCTGCGCGTGAGATGCTGGCTGAAATGCTGATGCTCGCTAAGCATCCGCAGGATGCGTTGACCGAATACGAAGCAGTTCTCAAGGTGGCGCCCAATCGCTTCAACGCGCTCTACGGCGCAGCCACTTCGGCGGACGTTGCGGGCAATGCATCGGTCGCGACCACGTATTTTCAGAAGTTGCTGGAAGTTGGCGTGGGAAATGAGCGTCCCGAGCTGACGACGGCTCGCAAGAAACTGGGGATTTCGGCAAGGAAATAATCTTGAAGGAACGCCCGCATTCGAAGCACATCGGGTGCGCTGGTGCGACACCCACGGAGCGGCGCCCCTAATACCGGATGTCTTAAGCACGGGATTTGTATCAGGGCACCTCTCCAGACATGCCGTTAGTTCATCAGAATAGATACGGCTTCAGCCGCTGCGAGGCGGAGCCGCAGCTCTCAACTTCCCTTTTCTTCACTATCCATTTGGGCAGCCAGATAGTTCTCAATGCCCGCCTCGCGGATAGTGTGCAGCTGGCCTCCCAGATAGAGCGAGTGCTTCTCCTCATCCTCGATCATTTCCTCGAACAGCTCGCGGCTGCCATTGTCGCCTTCGCGTACGCAGACTGCAGCTGAGGCGTTGTACTGCTTGATAGCGTCGAGTTCGTCCTCGAAGTCAGTCTCGAGGTGGGACTGGACGTTCTTGCCGATGCGAGGTGTAAGCGTGACCTTCACGTCGGGGTTGGCATCGAGAAAAATAATACGTTCGATAAGGCCCTCGGCATGACGCATCTCCTGGATGGCACGCTTCTTAGTGACATCGCCCAGGCGTCCATAGCCCCAGTTGTTTTGCATCTCGGCCTGCACCATGTACTGCACGATCGCCGTCAACTCTGCGCTAAGCGCATCGTTGAGTTCTTTGATGACCTTGGTACTGCCTTTCATGAAGCCCTCCGTGAAGATGATGCATCAGGCTACTGAAACGATGGTGGAAGACGCAAGTAATCGCGAAAAGCCATTGTCTAGCCGAGCTTCACTCGGCCGGGCAGACGAGGATGTCTGCCCCCAGGTGGGCGGCCGTCGCGTTTACGCCAATTTACAACTTCTTGACCAATCATTACGTTCTGGAGTACTCCAGTCGAATCCAACTATCAAGAAAGCACGGCAAGGATCGGAGGATACATGAAACGATGGAAATGGATTCTGGCCACAACGGCTGTGCTGGTGGCAATTAGCGGCGGGGCCATGGCTGAGGAGCAACCTTGGCGCGACCGCCGGGATTACGACGACGGCTACAGCCAACGCTATGAGGGTCGCCGCAATAACGATGGGTATTATCGCGGCCAGTACGGTTATCGGGACCGCGATGGCGACCGTGACAACCAGCGATACGGGCACCAGCGCCGGAATCGTGATGACAACCGGAGCTACAACCATCGCAACTCCCACGACCGCGACCGGGATCGCGACTGATCGATTTTTCTAAAAGCTGAGGCCTGACGCACTCTGGTCCTCAGTCCCCGAACCGCCCCGCTCACATAGTTGAGCGGGGCCTTTTTTACTACCGGGCCATGCCAGCTTTCATTTTATTCTTGACATACTAACTCGGACTCCGATATAACGGATACCGAGTATGAAGGAAGAGATCAGCCAATTCATCCCGCTTTCTCCCGCCACCCTGCACATTCTGCTCTCGCTGGCAGGGGAGGACCGGCATGGCTACGCCATCATGCAGGAAGTAGCGCGCCAGTCCGAGGGCCGCTACAAACTCGGCCCCGGAACTCTGTATGACAATCTGCAAAAGCTCCTGGATTGGCGGCTGGTGCAGGATCTTGGGCAGCGTAGCGGTGACGATGATCCACGGCGTCGCTACTACCGGCTGGCTCCGCTGGGGCGTGCCGTGTTATCGGCGGAAGTGTCACGCCTTGACGACGTCGTCCGCGAGGCCAAGCTGCGCCTGCAGTCGGCGAGACCAAGGAGGGCCTGATGCTCCGACTGGTTTACCTCCGAGTGGTTCGACTCCATCCCGATTACTTTTGTGAGCGTTTCGGGGACGAGATGCTCTCGATCTTCGACCACACGCAGGGCCGTATGGCGCGGGCCAGGCTGGTTGCCGATGGCTTGCTTTCCCTGGCACGACAATGGATGTTGCGGCCCCATTACGTGCAAGGTTCTGTGCCTGCACTGCCCAATGGTGCGCCGGGATTCCACCTGTTCCACAATTTCAAGCCGCGCACCTTAGCGTTGATTGAAGGAGTGCTGCTCACGGCTGTCACCTTCACCTTTGTCTGTCTCACCATGGGATACAACTGGAGGCATCCGATGCTGATCCCGATCAAGCCTCCACACTGGGAAGTGCGCAAGCCAGCGCATGCCCCTCTCTACTACCCGCCGATCGCGGAGCCACTTCCAACCGAACCTCTTCCATCCGTACCAACCCGGAAAAACTCCGGCAAGACTTCCTTGCCCGGCGTACTTGGGGCGAAAGCATCGTTCCCTGGAATCGCCCTGCCGGTTGCACCAATACCGCTGGATACGCTCGGTTCGTATGTCGGAAAATATGCTCTCGAACCGCCAGACGGCGGCAACGTCCTGATCACCCTTGCTAACGGCGTTCTTTCTCTCCAGATGCCTGGGCATCCGCCGATCGTCCTCGTTCCCCTTTCCGAGACGAACTTTTCCGCTTCCGGCGAAAGTGATTTGCGGATCGCGTTCGAAAAGCCAAACGGAAGCCGCCTTCAGATCCACCGGAATGGCCATGAATTCATGGCAAGCCGCCAGTCGAAATAGCTGGATGCGACGCTGGGCCGCCGTGAATTTTTGGCAAGGCTGCAGGCAATAACTTCTCGCCTGGTTACCGCCGCCCGATTCGTCGCATTCAAGGTAAGTTGTTGATTGCCCTTTGGTTACTTCCCCCGAGCGGAAAAGGCGTGCAGGATGCTCAACAATCCTTAGAACCAGGAAACAGGTCTGTTCGGGTAACTTTGGTAAACCGGCTGTGCTGTGGCTTTTCAGGCATCAACAAATTTACACCGGACCACACGGCGAGGATTTCAACAACATGAGCAAACGAGCACCGCTCGCGCTTGTTCTCTTTGTCGTCGTCTCCAGCACAGTTCTGGTGGCCCAGTCTACCCAGGGTGCGAAACCCGCCGCGCAGGGGGATAAAGGCTTTACTTCGTACGCGGAGTTTGGCGGTACCTCCAACGTCGACGGCCAAGTCTATCGCCTGGAGTCGAGCGTTGGCTACAACTTCAACCAGCACTTTGGCGTGGACGTGGGCGTGCCGATTTACTTTGTGCGGCCTTCGACCACCACAGGAGGCACTCCCACAAACGGCTTAGGGAATCCCTGGCTGGATTTGCGCGTGAAGTTCCTCAATCCTGTGGTCAACTACGGTTCCGCGCTGACCGGTTTCGCGCCAACCGGCGATAGCAAGCGCGGCCTGAGCACGGGTCGGGGCACGTTTGATTGGACCAACCACTTCGATCACACGTTCTCGCGCCTGACGCCATTCGGGGATATCGGAATTGGCAATACCATTACCGATTCCCGGCTGTTTATGCGGCCGTACACTACGCTGGGTTTCAACGCACACTTCCAGGGTGGCGCGAACTTTGATTTGTGGAAGTTCTTCAGCGTGGGCGGCTCGGCTTATGACATTGTGCCATCCGGCCAGCAGACGGTTTTCAGCAAGGTGGTGCGTGGTGCTGGAAAGGGTGCTTCTCATGGCCGGGTCTTCCAGCAGAATCAGCAGACGACCGGCAGCGCCGATATTGCCAAGGACAACGGTTTCTCGGCGTGGATAGATGCCAATCCCTCTTCATACCTCGATTTGCAGCTCGGTTATACGCGCAGTGTTCAGTACGATCTGAATTCGGTCTCCTTTACGGTGGGCGTTGATGTGGGCCATCTGGCCCGCAGCCGCGCACGCCAATGATTCGGTCTCGATAAATGGGTGAAAACCAGGAGGAAACTCGGATGAAACGCGCAAAGATTCAAATGTTGGCCTTGGCCATTTTGCTTTATTCAGGCGCTGCTCTCGCCCAACACGGACACGGCGCCGGCGGCATGGGGGCGGGCGGCGCGATGGGGCATGGCAACAGCATGGGCCATGACATGAGCGCCTCCAATCATGGGCACGGGGACGGCAAAGGCAGCGGTATCCATGGAACAACGATGAGCGGTCCTTTGAAGATCAACCCCACCATTGCCGGCAAAATCGAGAAGTTGACGGGAATGCCGGCACAACAAGCCTGTCAGGGATTCAAGAACGTTGGCCAGTGCGTTGCGGCAGCCCACGTGAGCAAGAATCTTGGGATACGATTCGATTGCTTGCACGCGGACATGACCGGCACGGCTCCCAGCGATCCGACTCAGTGCCCGACCGGAACCGGTTCCAGCAAAATGAGCCTGGGAAAGTCCATTCAGACGCTCCGCCCGACCGCGGATCACGGCGCGGAGGCCAAGAAGGGACTGAAGCAAGCCGACCAGGACATAAAGGACTCCAAGAGTTCGTAACTGGACAAGCTTTTCACGTGGTGATCATGGCCCCGCTCTCCGGAGCGGGGCTTTGGTTTTTGTGGAAGCGGGTCTTCTACCCGCTGGCCCGATCACGGACCCGACAACATCGATCGGAGGTCACGCTCGCTGACCGGACTCGCCACGTACTTCACTCGCCACGTACTTCACTCATCAGAGCGAGCAGGTTCTGCTCGGAATCACGAAAGAAGGCCATCCATAGATCGTGGTCGGGCATGCGGGCAATCAGGTGTGGCTGGCCCTCGAATTGCGCGCCGTGTTCCTGCATGACGCGGTACGCGCTTTGGATGTCGGGCACGTTGAAGTACAGAACTGAACCAGGGTGGTCAAACTCAGGCTTCTCCGGGCGGGTCAGCATGAGGCGGACTCCTCCGCAGTTGAAAAAGGCCATGCCGCCTGCGGTGAATAGCAGGGGCAAGCCCAGTGCGTCCCGATAAAATGCAGTCGCGCGCTCCAGATCGTGTACGTTGATCGCGACCTGGCCCAGGCGGGAGATGACGATGCCCCCAGCTGCGGTAGTCATAGGTATTTACCTCCACAACCAAATTAGTTAGCATAGCTAACTACATTCCATGTCTAAAAGCAAGCCGGAAATTCGCACCCGCCCAGATGCAGCAGAAATAGCCGAGCGGTTGCATTCGGCGGCCATCCACCTGCTGCGGCGGCTGCGGGTCACTGACCGGGCCAGCGGTATCGGCCCGGCTCAGCTGTCCGCGCTTTCTGTTCTCGTGTTTGGTGGTCCGCGATCGCTGGGCGAATTGGCTGATGCTGAACAGGTGCGGCCCCCAACGATGAGCCGTATTGTCGCGGGCCTACAGCGCGCTGGACTGGTACGGCGGTTAGAGACGCAGGATAAACGGCGCGTGCTCCTGGAGGCGACCGCCAGAGGCACGCTGATCCTGCAGGAAGGCCGGGAACGGCGGGTGCGGTCCTTGGCGCGAGCCCTGCAGTCCTTGCGCGAATCGGAGTCTCGACGACTCCTCCCACTTACTGAACTGCTGGAGAGAATTGCTCGGGACTTATAGTGGATAGTGGTCAGTGGCCAGGGGCCGGCGGTGAGTTGGACGACTCAAGATGGCGGTTTCGCCTTCCTGCTCCGCATCCTAGT
>DATEPX010000170.1:0-2432 GCA_035272945.1 Terriglobales bacterium | reverse complement strand
CGGGGCAAGTTCCGCGACGAGGAAATACGGCGCCTTCACGTTGAGCGAATATACGCTGTCAAAGAGTTCTTCCGTCATCTCATGCGTCGGCCCGAACGGAAAAATCCCCGCATTGTTGACCAAAATATCGACGTGGCCGTTCCCGAGTTCGACCGCTCTCCTCGCCACTTCACGCGCACTCGAGGCATCTCGAAGATCGGAAGAGATAAAATCCGCTTTGAATCCTGACCCGCGTATTTCGGCAACTGTCTTATTGCCGCGTTCCGCATTGCGGCCGACGACCAAAACATGAATGCCAAGCTGGGCCAGTTTATTGGCTGCCGCCCGACCAATACCGCTCGTTCCTCCTGTAATGAGTGCTGTCGAAGCAGTGATAGTCATTGCAATTCTCCATTGACACTCTACGCAGCGGCTTGTCCCTCCTGTTCTTCATGCCGAGACGGTGTAGTCCGGGCGGTCGATCGAGCCGGAACCGCGTCGAATAAGACGGTTAAGCCCTCGGTCATGGTCGGGTGCGCCAAGATCGCATCACGAAGAGAGGTGTATGGCAGTTTCGCGAGCATGGCAGTTTGTACTACCGACATAATTTCGCCAGCTTCTGCTCCGAAAGCGGTGAATCCCAAGATTTCATCAGTCTCAGCACTGATTAGAGCCTTCAGGAACCCGCGCGTTTCTGAAAGCGTGTGCGCGCGGCGCACCTTCGCCATCGGGATTTTTGCAAGGCGGTAGGGAATCCCTTGTTTCTGGGCTTGAGATTCGTTGAGGCCTACGCGCGCCAACTCTGGGTCGGTGAATATACAGAACGGTATGAGCCGGTCACGGGTCGTGCGGTTGCCGCCGTTCAGGTTGTCGCGCACAATCCGGAAATCGTCAGTCGCGACGTGCGTGAATTGGGGGCTACCTGCACCTTCACCCATCGCCCAAATGTCCGGCACGGAAGTCTGTAACCGTTCATTCACCCGGATGTAGCCACGCTCATCCAATTCGACACCGGTCTTCTCCAGCCCAATACCTTGCGTGTTCGGAACGCGTCCGACAGCAACCAGAAGATCGGAGCCCTCCAGCGTGCGCTCGCCGCTCGAGTTGCGCAGACGTGCCCTGATGCCCTGACCGGACGTGCCTTCCACTCCAAGGAGTTCGGCATTAAACAGCGCCTCGATACCATCGTTCTCGAAAAGCTGAAGAATTGCTTCGGTGACATCGGCATCTTCTCGGGCGATTAGCTGTGACCCACGTTCAAGTATGGTCACCCGGCTACCGAACCGCCGCATTGCCTGCGTGAGTTCTAGCGCCACGAAGCCTCCACCAAGCACGACTAAATGCTCCGGAAGGCGATCCAGTTCTAATGCTTCCACGTGGGTCATCGGGTTCGCGGCTTTGAGACCTGGCACGTCGGGAACCGCTGCGTGGGTACCAACATTCAGAACGACCTGGTCACCCGCAACCACGCGAATAGCCTCGCCGTTTGACCTCACCTCAACAGTCTTCGGCGCTACAAAGTGCGCTTCGCCCATGATCAACTCGGCGCCACTGGCCTTGTACAGCTCGAGATGAAGACGGACGTCACCCTCAACCATCTGGCGCTTCCGCGCACGCACACGCGGCATTTCGATGCTGATGCTTTCCGTCATAACTCCGAACTCGGCGCCACGACGCGCCAACTCTGCCACCTTCGCGCTGTGAATAATATTCTTGCTGGGCATGCAGGCGATGTTTGGGCACGATCCACCGATTAGCTTTCGCTCGATTACGGCGGTGTGCCGGCCGGCTTTGGCCATGGCCCAGGCCAGGTTCTTGCCCGCCTCGCCGCTACCGATGATAAGTAAGTCAAATTGCTGTTCATCCGGCATTGTGTCTCCCAAAATTGAGGCTCTTTAAGAGTTGGTTTGTGGACGACCGGCAACCCGAGCTCAATCGGCTTCAGTCTGTTGACACCGTCAGAGATCTTTTTCCCAACTGTTATAAGCGATGCAGATTTGTTTTGGACTTCCTATAATAGCTTAGCGCAGGTTAGCCCTAATGTTTTAGGAATGCATCTATAAACTGCGTTGAGTGCCTCTCGTGAGCGAGCTCTTCTGACGTTAAGTGACCGCAGTTTCTGATCAGTTGTGTCGGGGAACAGCACTGGCAGCGACTAATCAATACGGCCGCGCGGCCGCGCTCTGTTGCTTTCTTTTTTATTTTAAAAAAGCGAGTGCTGCGCTGGGTTTGATTTGCTTTGGACGGTACGATAGTTCAATCTGTAGGGAGAATTGCGGATGGCCATCATCTCACGAGGTTTTTTCGGCAGACGCACTGTGGCCGATGTGAAGCTACCGCCAGGCCAATACCTAACGACTGATTTCCCGGTCCTCTCAGCCGGGCCGACCCCCCACATTGCACTCGAAAAATGGGAGTTTACGATCGACGATGGAACGAACGTTTTGCGACGA
>DATEPX010000169.1:0-3158 GCA_035272945.1 Terriglobales bacterium | reverse complement strand
GAAGTGTGTCGTCATGATTCCTAGATGATCGCCGGGCACAGTCTCGACTTCGAACTCCTCTGCTAACTTGCCCCAAACTGCAACAGGATCATCGGGGAACTCAGTGCCAATCTCGGCCCTGACGAACCGTATCTTGCCAGCGTAAGACCTGGGGCGATAACAGGTCAGCGCGAGATACGCGCTGTCGCGCACGCGCCGCATGGCTGGGGAGAGCAATACGCCATTCGGCGGCCGATATCGATCTGTAGAAATGAGCAATGGACGTTGGGAGGGGCGAAGAACGTAAGAAACTGCCCCACGCATCCCCAACTTTATGACAGCGGACAGCCGGCGTGCCAGCAGACGCGTCGTGAGGCGTAGGCGCTGTCCATGTGACAGGTAACGTATGTGTGGATAGGAATCCAGCATCGCCAGCAACGCAACTTTTTCTCCACTTTCGTGCAGACGCTGGGCCATTTCCAACGTAACCAGGCCTCCAAGCGAGAAACCTACAAGCAGGTACGGACCGTCGGGTTGCAGTTCCTTGACGGCATCAAGATAGAATTGGGCCATATCTTCGATGCGCTCGAACGGCTCCTCCATCCCATCAATGCCCTTCGCCTGCATGCCGTAGATGGGATGCGGTAACTGGATGTGTTTCATCACCTGGTAAAAATCAATAACGCTGCCACCCAGACCATGGGTGATGAAAATGGGTGGCTTCTCCGTGCCAGGCTTCAGCAGCACGAGCGGGGGGAACCGCAATTCCGTGGACCCTTCGAGCAGCGCAGCTAGAGAGGCGATCGTGGGGGCGTGATAGATCATCACCGGCGGCAGTTCCCGACCACACGCATGTGCGATTTCGTTAAACAGTTCAAGAGCCAAAGCGGAATCGCCACCGAGATCAAAAAAATTATCGTCGACACTAACGGACGAGAGCTGCAGCACATGCTGCCAAATCGGAGTAAGTACGTCGGCCATCGTGGAGGTGGGACTGTCCTTCACACTGCACCTTGATAGCGTGAAACCAAACAGCAGTGATCGCCGGCGGTGCGAATATCTGACACGGTGGATATTGAGTCCTTAACTACCTGGTGAGACGGCACTGCTCGCAGTACCTCCAGAACGCACAGCGGATGAATGCGCAAACTCCCAATACAGTTCTCGGGCCTTGGTATAGATTGGGCCGAATTGAAGTGAACGGTCTCCGATCCGGGTTACCGGAACAACTTTGGAATAATTTCCAGTCGAGAAAATCTCATCTGCCTTCTCAAAATCTTGATAGGTAAGGGTCTTCTCGACTATCGTCACACCGCTTTCACGCAAAAGCCCAATCACCCGCTGGCGAGTGATACCCGCCAAAAATGTTCCGTTCGGGGCCGGTGTAAACACTACGCCATCCCGGGCCATAAAGATGTTAGAGGTCGCGAACTCGGCGACATTGCCCAGCATGTCGCAAACGATCGCATTATCGAAGCCGCGGGAGTGCGCCTCGAAAAGCGCACGAGCATTATTGGGATACAGACATCCGGCCTTGGCATCCACTGGCATGTTCTCGAGCGTTGGCCGGCGATAGGGAGATAGTGTCGTGGAGAAGCCGCGAGGCGTGCGCAGCGGCGCCTCGTAGATCGCGAGACACCAGCGCGTGGACTCAGGTTCATGTGCCTGAACCCACGGCCCTTCTTTCTCCGCCCAATACATGGGCCGGATGTAAAGCGCGACATCCTTATCGAATTTCTTTATCCCCTCACGCGCGAGACCAACCCAGGTTTCTGTCGAGACGGTTGGCTTCAGGAAGAGCTTCACTGCCGAGTCATTGACGCGCGCGCAATGGAGCTCAAGGTCGGGCGTGACGCCTTCGAACGCCCGCGCACCATCGAACACGATTGAGCAAAGCCAGGCGGCATGGGTGCGTGGACCCATGATTGGCACATTGCCTTCGTGCCAGTCCCCCTCAAAAAATGTCCAGGTCTTAGACCAGCCGTTTCCAATTGACAATGGACTTCTCCCTAGGTAAGCGGATCTTCGCAAAATTTCTCGGGTGCTGGCCTTATGCCGACTATAAGGAGGGGAGAGCGGAACCCTGTCGCGACCGCCCCGGAAACTGCCAGGCTGGGCTAATCGCCACACCTCAATCTTCGGTACATTACGACATCTGTAGTTATCGAGTCAACAACTTCCCTGTTGCTGCGCTATCCTCTCTCCGTTCCCGTCTCGGAGCAGCATAGGCTCCAATGACGTCCCCAAGGGCATCAGCCAACCCGCCTCTGAGTTACGTGTCATCATCAATTTGCGTCCGATTCGGTAGGGCCAGTCGTGCTCGGCGGCGTTGCCTTCTCGCTGCTGACGAGCGCGCGAAGCAGACTCGAAGCGCGGTACGCAATAGTGATGATCCGTTGCAGCCCCTGTTTTGCTACAAGTACAAACCAGGCTGCCCTTCCTATCGAGTGCTCTCCGCTGGCCTTCCACATGTACCACAGCATGCTCAGACGCTCGCGATGACTGACCCGAATTCTGACTCCCTTCGAAGCAATGATCTCGTACGTTCTACCCTCCAAATAAGCTGACCGGATACTCTTGCCCAGGCTCGCCATCAAGGATAACCGGGTGGCGTGTTGCACGATCGCGTCGTCCAAAAAAAAAGGCAGTTCTCCTGCTTGCATCAGATTGGACAATAGAAGAGTATCCTCAGCCCTGCGCGCGACTGGATCAAAAATTCCCCGCTTTATGTCCACTCGCGAACGTCGAATGGCAAATCCAGCGGTATTCAAGTAGCGAATGCAACCGTTTGGCTGGATCATCTGATCTTGAATAGTTATAAGCCGCAGTTGTTCGGCTCTGCCAACCAGCCCCCTATAGTCTCCAACTAAGCGGAGTTGAAAACAGTTGTGTTGAGATGAGGTCGTGATTGCTGCATTCAGGGCCGCGAGGCAGTTCGCTTGCAGCCTGGAATCAGCATCCACAAATACCAATACCGAGCCTCGAGAAATCTGAGCTCCTCGATTTCTAGCTGTGGAAATTCCCGCATGAGGCTGTCTGTCGATGGTTAAGTGGTAGTAGCGCTGCCATTGCCGAATGAATTCAGGGGCAGGTTCTGTGCTGCCATCGTCTGCAATAATGACTTCAAAGCCCGGGCCATCAGCTTGTTGCGCCAGAGACTGCAGGCATTGGTCAAGGGG
>DATEPX010000168.1:0-19277 GCA_035272945.1 Terriglobales bacterium | reverse complement strand
GCCGCCGACAGCATGGCACGCAAGCTTCAACACATTGAACAAAACGCAGCGGACGCGAAACCGGACACTACACCGACCGAATTTACCGAACAGGAAGTGAATGCCTATTTCGCTGCCGGCCGGGTGAAGCTGCCCCAGGGCGTCGAATCGGTTCGCTTCGAGGGGCAACCCGACCTGATCAGCTCAACTGCCCGGGTGGACTTCGATCAGATCAAAGCGGGCCAACGTAGTTCCAATCCGCTGCTATCGGCATTCAGCGGGGTTCACAACCTGGAGGTGAAGGCACATGCCCGCGGTGCGGGCCACAAAGGCTACGTGGAAGTCGAGTCGGTTGCGCTGGACGGCGTGGAGGTTCCGCACTTTGTCCTACAGCTGTTCGTAGATAAATACCTGAAGCCAAAATATCCGGGCGTTGGGCTGAACTCCGAATTCGCGCTGCCAGACAAGATTGATACTGCCAGAGTCGGCCAGCACAAGCTCACAGTTACGCAAAAGTGATCCCCTTGAGAGTACGCGTGGAGAAGGATCGTCTGGCCCTAGTTATTTCCACTCGCGCGTTGAACCGCCGCGCCTTGGATATCTGCGTCGTTCCGATTACGTCGATTGAGCACAGGAAATTTGCTCTTCGCGTCCCGATCAGAGCGGGGGATGGCGGTTTGGATCGTGCTTCCTGGGCCAAGTGCGATCAAGTGATAACCATTGAAGAAAGCCCTTTCCGGTATCCACCGCTCGGGAGGCTGGCTAATCCAACTCTGACCAAGATTGAGGAGGCCATCAAATTCGCTCTGGAATTGGGCTGATTCCAGCTAGCTTAGCTATAGCTAGCTAGTCTGAGAACCCCGGACTGAACAAGCGATCCGTCGATTGAGGTCGCCACTCGGCGCCAGATTCTGGGAGGCCTGCCGGCCCTCAGAAGGACGACACAATGGAGGAGTCAGCCGTGAATGTGGCGCTTCTGATCTAATGCGCGTAGCCCCGGCCGCGCAGCACTCGTCCGGGTAGAGCTCCAGTCATCTTTCCTTGTTCGATCACAGGCACTCCATTTACCAGCACGTACTCCATGCCTTGCGACAATTGATTGGGATTCTCGAAGGTAGCCACATCATGGACGGTGGCCGGATCGAAAATCACGATATCCGCCCACATGCCTGCCTTAAGTGCACCGCGATCCGCCAGGCGCATGCGCTGGGCGGGCAATGCCGAAAATTTTCGTATGGCATCTTCCAGGGTCAGCTTCTTCTCTTCCCGGACATACTTTCGCAAGATGCGAGGAAAGGTTCCGTAGGCGCGAGGATGGGGATGCTCTTGCCCCAGAATTCCTTCCGGTGAAGTACCGGATGAATCGTTATCAACGGAGACCCAAGGCTGCTGCAGCACGAGGGCGACATCTGGTTCCGACATGCCAAAAACGGCAACGTCGGTGAACGCCTTGTCTTCAATCAGCAGTGCAAACAGCGTCTCCATCGGATCTTTAGCCCATAATTTCGCCACCTCAGCAAGCGTCTTTCCTTGAAGAGGCAGCAGCTTGGGATTCTGCACTACGCAAATCATCACAGCCTCAGGCCCAGGGATCTCCTGCCATTCGTTATCCCAATCTTCCGAGGGCGTAAGCATGTCTTTGCGGATGCGCTCGCGGGTTGCGGGATCATTCAAACGTTCGATTAGCCTGGCATCACCGCCGTCGTGGGCCCAGGGCGGGATGAAAGCTGAGAAGCTGTTGAACCATGCGGTATAGGCATAAGTGTCTGCGGTGACGTCGATGCCCTGAGCTCTCGCCTGACTGATCTTGGCAACTACCTCCGGCATGCGTCCCCAGTTTTTCTTCCCGGCCACCTTGATGTGCCATATCTCCACCGGGAGATGGGCCTCGCGCCCGATGCGCAGAGCCTCATCAATCGCCGAGAGCACCGAATCGCTCTCGTTCCTCATATGCGTGGCGTAAATACCTCCAAACTTTGACGCCTCCGACGCCAAGGCGATCAGTTCGTCGGTCTTGGCATACGGAGCGGGCGCATATTCCAGCGAGGTCGAGACCCCCACCGCGCCATCTCGCATCGCGTCTCTCACCAATGCTTTCATCTGTTCGAGCTGTCGCGGTGTGGGTTGCTTGTTATCATCGCCCAGCACCATGCGACGGACTTGGGTTGCACCCACGTAGCTGGCCAGATTGATGCCCATCCCGCGCTTTTCGAGGCGAGCGAAATACTCGCCCAGCGTTTTCCAGTCCGGAGTGATGTGAACGTGCTCGTAGCCGGAGCGATCTGCCGCAATAATCGCATCGTTGAGTGGTGCTGCCGATCCGCCTTCGCCGGTGATTTCGGTAACGATTCCCTGAAAAATTTTGGACGGCAGCCGTGGATCGACCAGGATCGTCAGTTCGGATTGGCCGAGCATGTCAATGAAACCGGGCGCCACTACTTCGCCTTTGGCATCAATCGTGCGCTTGCGCGGAGCTTCAGCGAGATTGCCGATGGCCACAATCCGACCCTCCCGGATTCCGATGTCACCCGAGTACCAGGGAGAACCCGTGCCGTCCACGATATGCCCGTTAGTAATGACGATGTCGAGCGACTGCGCCGGGCTTGCCGGCACGGAAGCAAGTGCAAACAGAAGAATCAACGCCGATTTTTTGAGAGTCATATTGGTTCTAAACTTCATTCCTAATCTGTATTCGCCACTTTCTGGAGAGAGACTAGTTTTTCCCGCCAGTTCAATCCCAAACCTACAGCCCCCCAAATTGCGAGAGCTAACCATTCATATCCGCTGAAATGACCGGGCAAGGCGGGAACGATCTTCATTAAGATCATCATCAGCCCCAAGAATGCTCCAAGCGCTGCCACCAGCTGCTGGTTGCGGGCCGGGCGCATGGCATAGTACGCCGCGCAGGCCGCAGTCCACCCGATAGCCGAAGCAACCGAACCCACTTCTGAAACTGGCACCAGGATAGCCTGTCCAAGAAACATGCACGTAGCAGTCGCTAGTCCAACCCAAATGACAGAGGTCGAAGGCGTGTGATTCAGCGGATGGACCGTGGCAAATCGGCGATCCACCAGACCGCGTCGGCCGAGAGCGAAGACCAGCCGGCTGGCGGCCACAAAATTTCCGTTGAACACCTTAAATAGGGATAGAAGCGCCGCCGCTAGAATCACGTTCACAATCCAGCGCGAGCCGACTGCGTGCTGAAAGGCAACTGCGGTCATGAACTTCTCAGATGTAAGCGTCTTCCAGGGAGCGGCATAGGCGACCGCGGCGATCACGACTGTGTAGAAGAGGATACCCACGACAATGGCCATCATGATCGCCTTGAAGAACCCGCCGGCGCGAAATTCCGGGCTGGCTTCCTCAGCCGCCTTGGCGACGGATTCAAAGCCGGTCATGAAGTAGGGCACGATCTGCATTACGAGAAATATTGAAACGATAACGCTGTTGCTGCCGAATAGCGGAGAGAAGTTCTTCGGCGAACCATGCGCCGCACCGAATGACACAAAGACCACAAACAGGGCCAACGTTCCGAATGCTGTCCAGTTCTGAAAAGTGGCGCTCAGACGAATACCACGGTAGTTCAGCACAGTGAGCAGCGCCGTGAGCCCGAGACCGATGACGAGATGGGGCAGATACACAGGCTTTCCCGCCACTCGATAAAGCTCGATCGAGTCGAGTGCCGGGAAGATGTAACTTGCAATCCGTCCTACCGCCACGGCCTCCCACGGACACACGATGAAATAAGCGAGAACCATCATCCAGCCGGTGGCGAAGCTGACGAACTGCGAAAAGACTTTCGCGGTGTAAGCAATCTCGCCTGCCGCATCCGGCATGGACATCACTAATTGCCCGTAAACGTAACCAATGGGCAGTAGCAAAGCTCCTCCGACCGCGAAGCCAAGAATGGCGCCCAGCGGCCCGCCCCGGGAGAGCCAGTCATCCATGACGACCAGCCAGCCGACACCCACCATCGTGCCCCACCCCAGGGTGAAGTAGTCGGTGACGCGAAGCGCACGGGCGAGTCGGATCATGTCACGAGCCTTGTCCTTCTGAGCGAAGCGAAGAATCCATGTATTTCGCCATCAGGCAGTTGCATCGATCCTTCGCGGCTCAAAGCCGCTCAGGATGACAAACTTGCGTACAGTTTTGTCAGAACAAGCAAAGCATCTCAAATAGCAGATTAGCCGCCAGCAATGACGTGATCTCCTGGCTGTCGTAAGGCGGAGAAACCTCTACCAGATCGCTTCCCACCAGGTTCAAGCCCCGCAAGCTGCGCACCAGTTCCAGGGCCTGTGCGCTGCTCAAGCCGCCCACCTGCGGAGTGCCCGTGCCGGGCGCAAATGCAGGATCGATTACATCAATGTCCAGCGTCACGTACGTAGGGCGCTTGCCAAACTTTTTCAGATGCCGCTGAACCGGGCCCAATCCATCACAATGGAACTGTTCGGAAGTAATGATCTTGATCCCATGCTCTCGGGCAAAGTCGAAGTCGCCTTCTCCATAGACCTGCCCACGCAATCCGACCTGAAGGGCGAAACCGTCGGCAATCAATCCTTCTTCCACTGCGTACTTCACCGGTGTGCCATGCGAGTGCGGGCTGCCGAAGTATCCGCCCCAGGTATCCCCGTGCGCATCGAGTTGCACAAAGGCTACTGGCCCAAATTGCTTATGGATCGCCCTAAGAATCGGCAGCAGAATCGAATGATCCCCGCCTACGCAAACCGTCTTCGTTCCGCTCTGCAAGACAGTCGTTAATTGGTCGGTGATTCGCTTATAGGTGTCCTCAATCGAAAGCGGGTTTATCGACAAGTCCCCAAAATCGCCGATCCTCCACCTTTCAAAAGGATTGACCTTCAACACCGGGTTCCACGGGCGAATCATGGCGGATTGCACGCGAATATTCCGCGGCCCGAAGCGCGGACCGGGCCGGTAAGTGGTGCCCCCATCGAACGGAATCCCGATAAGCGCGATGTCGAGCTCGTCGGCCTGCGGAACGTACGGCAGGCGCATGAAGGTGGGCACGCCTGAAAAGCGCGGGTAGACCAGTGCATCCACCGGCTTGGGGTGCGGCGTATTTCTTCTTTTCGCTTTCATGAGGCGCGCGAATTATAAAGCATGCTCACGATGGAGCCGCATCGGCCGCCGCCCTCGGCTCAATATGCTATGTTTTAGCCTATTTGCTAGCCAGCAACGAGGCGCGCTATGCCGCGATACGAATACCGCAACCTGTCTCCCACGCGGGCGGCCGAAGAGACTTTCCTGGCGTGGATCGATTCCCTCGACCGGGAATTCATGAATCGTGATCCCGAGCACCGCAGCGTGGTGGTTCGCGATACGCTGCACCAGTTGTATCTCGGCCGGCCCTACGTGCCGCCGGACCCGGGCGCGCCCATGGCCGCACAAGTCCAAGTGCACTCTTTCGATCCCCGCAACGCGACTCTCGAGCCTGAATACTACGGCGACGCGGACGCCGCTAAATACGCGGAACGCAAGCCGCTGATCTGGTTCTGGATGATGTACGACCGCTCGCCTGTCGGGCTGAACCACTGGCTCGGATATCGCGTTCGCGCCATGCTGGCTCGTCATGTGTTCAAGTACTGCGGCAAGAACGTCAAGATTTTTCACGGCGTGGAAGTCTCCTACGGCTACAACCTGACAGTCAAAGACAACTGCGTGATTCACAAATACGTGCTGCTCGACGATCGGGGTGAGATCATCATTCACGAAGGAAGCTCGATCTCCGATTATGCGAACGTCTATTCGCATGCCCACGATCTGAACGACGGCATGATCGTCACCAATCAAAAAACCGAAATTGGTCCGCGGGCTCGCATCACCTATCACGCCACGGTGCTGAGCGGAGTGCACGTGGCGGAGCATGGGCTGGTGGGCTCGATGGGAGTCGCATCGAAGAATGTGGAGCCCTATCACGTGGTGGCGGGCGTGCCGGCCAAGCCGGTCAAGGTGAAACCTATCGCGCCTGAGGAGCTACGCTAGGCCTGCGAGAAGGGATAATCAATTCCAAGGCGGGCCTTGAGTGTCCCTATTTTTTCTGATCTGCCGCGCTGGCGGAGAGCCGATCCAGTTCTGCGAGCTGCTTCTGGGCAGTAGCGACATCGTCAGCATTGGGCAGGAGCTGAATGTAATTTCGAACGTGGACGGCAGCAGCCGCGTAGTCATGTTTCTGAGCCAGGACCATGCCGAGCAGGTACTCCAGTTTGGGAACCCGGTGCTGCGGATCGATCGAGAGGCCCTGGGCGGCGGTCTTTTCTGCCTGATCAAAACTCTGCAGGAAGTAATCAGCGAGCGCACTGTAGTAGTAGTACTGGGGAAAGCTCATCGGATTCAGCTTCAATAGCTGTTCAGTGCGGTCCGCCAGCTCTTTCCACTGTTTTTCTTTCAGCGCTAATTGCGCCAGCTCCTCACCGGGACTGATGAACTTTGGGTCCGCAGCCAGCGATTGCTGAAAGGAAGCCTTGGCTGCAGCGGGATCGTTCATCTGTAGCTGGGTGCGGCCAAGTTCCAGCCAAGCCACCGCGTATTTCGGATAGACTTCTACTGCTTTGCTGAATTCTGCCTGAGCTGCGCTCCACTTTCCTTTTTTCTCGTCGTCTCGGCCCTTCTCGTATTGCTTGGCCGCTTTCCCGGGAGCCAGAGCACTGGTGGCGCTGATCGTGAAACCTTCGACTTGTTTCATTCGGTGCAGCACGATGACGCCGACATCCGCGTTCCCAAATTCATTGACTTTGCTGGCTAGCTCAACAGATTGCGAGGTGAAGCCCGGCAGGACAGCCTGGAGATCGCAATCACGCATATCCCGGTGCGCCATGCCTGCATTGGGTCCGGAACGAGGCGCAGCGAGAGCAGCCGGGAATCCGGCATCATTTTCCTCCGCCGTCACTACCATTTGCCTGGCGTTGTTGCTCAGGTCGACGCTGAAAGCACCCTTGCGGTCGGTGTAGCCCTCGGCGCGTATCCGCCCCCTGCAAATGCTCTGTATGAGCGCCGCATCCGTCAATGGCGTGCCGTCGTCCACTACCACCTTTCCGGACAAGAATGTCGGACCGCGTGTATCGAGCGGAGAGGGGGTGGTAGTAGTGGCGGGAACATTCGGGCTGGGAGTCCGGGTATTCGTGCTGCTACTCCCGGGCGTTCGCCCCGGACCGCTTCCTCCGGGCTTGCTCTGCGCGGCCAAACCCATGGTGAGAACCACTACCAGGAGAGGGGAAGCGAAAATGCGGCAGTTCATGACACACCCCAATATTGCGTAAATTGTATGCTCAATTCAGCAACGCGGCGAGAAATAAGTCAACTCGAAGACAAGACATCCAACGCTGCTCGCGGCCAAGAAGGCATTTTGTTTTGAGTCGGAAACCCAGGCCCGAGTGGGATGGAACCCGCTCCACAACTTTGTGACTGGGCCCGGTGGTTTTCGCGCTCCGCGGCCAGGGACGCGACCTGCAAAGCACAGAGAATCCGCAATTTGCGTGATAGTATCGAAATCAATTGCGCATGACCCTGCAGACGGTCAACTTCGTATTCCAGGCGATCGTGTTCCTGTTCGCCATCAGCATTCACGAGTCGGCGCACGCCTGGATGGCGAATCGGCGCGGCGATCCCACGGCCAACATGCTGGGGCGCATTACTCTCAATCCCATCAAGCACATCGATCCAATTGGCACGATTTTGCTGCCCGCAATTGCTTTATTTGCGCACATGCCTGTGTTGGGCTGGGCGAAGCCGACTCCGGTGAATCCTCGTAACTTCAGGAATCCAGTTTTGGATGACGTCCTTACTTCCGTGGCAGGCCCAGTGAGCAATTTTCTGGCAGCGTTTGTCGCCTTGGGCCTCCTGCTGTTGATCTCAATCACATCTCCAACGGGAAGGGAGATCGTTCGGGAGACAACTTACGGAATCGTGCTCCTGAGTGGCAGTTCACTGCTGGTGCCACTGAGCTTGCTGCTTTATAACTTGCTGCTGATCAATGTTGTGCTGGCGGTGTTTAACCTGATTCCGATACCGCCGCTCGACGGCAGTCACGTTCTGCGCCATGCCCTGTCGGGTCCGGCACTGGCCGTATACGACCGCGTCGGGTTCTTCGGTCTTTTGGCTTTAGTTTATTTTGGGCCGGGTTTGTTGGGCAGGCTGATCTCCCCTTTTATGGCTTTTTTCATTTACTTTCTCAGATGACGACCTCACGTTCCACCCACCGTAAACGCGTGCTGAGCGGGATGCGCTCCACGGGCAAACTGCACCTCGGCAACTACGTTGGTGCGCTTGACAACTGGGTGCGCATGCAGGACCAGTACGAATGCTTCTTCTTCGTCGCTGATTGGCATGCACTGACCACCGATTACGCGGACACGTCGCGCATTAAGGAGAACTCGGTCGAGGTGCTCCTCGACTGGTTGGCCGCTGGACTCGATCCCGGGCGCTGCACCATGTTCATCCAGTCACACGTGCCGCAACATGCTGAATTGCACCTGCTGTTCTCCATGATCACGCCGCTGGGCTGGCTGGAGCGCGTTCCTACCTACAAAGAACAGCGCGAGAATATTACGGAGAAGGATCTGGGCACCTACGGTTTCCTCGGCTATCCGGTGCTCCAGGCTGCGGACATTCTCATCTACAAGGGCGATTTTGTACCCGTAGGCGAGGACCAGGTCCCGCACGTCGAACTTACTCGCGAGATTGGACGCCGTTTCAACCTGTTTTATGGGAAGCACAAGCCGGTATTTCCCGAACCCCAGCCCTTGCTTTCTCCAGCCGCCAAGCTGCCCGGAACCGATGGACGGAAGATGTCGAAGTCGTATGGCAACACCATCATGCTTACCGACCCCGAGCCGGTGATACGGCAAAAGCTGAAGACTATGGTTACGGATCCCGCGCGTGTCCGCCGCTCGGATCCCGGCAATCCCGATGTTTGTCCGGTAGGGGACCTTCACAAGATCTTCAGCGACCGCGCCACCATCGAAAAAGTCAACGTAGGTTGCCGCTCCGCGAGCATTGGCTGCATCGAGTGCAAGAGTTGGGCCGCCGATGCCCTAGTTAACATCTTGAATCCTATGCAGGAGCGCCGGAAAAAATACGAGGACAATCCCAAGCTGGCCTGGGATATTCTGGAGGCAGGCTCGGCCCGTGCCCGTAAAGTGGCCGCTGCCACTATGAACGAAGTGCGCGAGGCCATGGGCATCACCCAGAACTATGAGGGGTACAACGCCCAGGGTGCGAAATAACGAAATGTCATCCGTGTAGGCATGACCGACGAAGGAAAAACTAGCTCTGAGATGCCCGGCATCCTAACTCCTGCCCCGGAGGTTCCCCCGCCTCCTCAGGCGGCCAAGGCTGCGGAGAGCGACTCTCCGTTCGCGGTCTCGGTCAGCGATGTCTACGAAGGGCCTCTCGATCTGCTTCTCGATCTAATTCGAAAGCAGGATATCAATATCTACGACATCCCCGTTGCCAAGATCACGGCGCAATACCTGGCTTACGTAAGCAAATTGCGGGAACTGGATGTGAATGTGGCGGCTGACTTTATCTACATGGCCTCTGTTCTCATTCACATCAAGTCAAAGATGCTGTTACCCCGTGATCCTGACGCGCCAGCCGAGGAACAGGAAGATCCGCGCTCCGAGCTGGTCAACCGCCTGCTTGAGCACGAGAAGTTCAAATCGGCGGCGCAAATGCTGCTGCAGAAGCAGCAGATCGAAGAAGCAGTATGGTCGAATCCGGCGCTTAAAGAATTCAAGGACGCCGAGGGCACGGAACCGGAAATGGCCGCTGACGTAATCGACCTGGTTAAGACCTTTCAGAAAGTTTTGGATCGGGCCAGGAGTCGTCCGATCATTCAGGTTGACGAGGAGGCGGTGACGGTCGGCCAGATGATTGACTATTTGCGGAGGCGGTTAGCCCTGGAAGAGAGGCCGGTTCGGCTCATGCAACTTTTGCGCAATGTCAACTCGCGCAATGCCCTGGTTTGCATGTTTCTCGCCCTGCTCGAACTGGTTCGCCTGCAGGCCATCCAGGTGCGTCAAGATCGCCTGTTCGGTGAAATTGTCGTTCGCAAGCACACTCATTTCGATGAGATCATGAACGAACAAGCGGCGGTACGGGATGACTGGAGATAGAAAAGTTAGTAGCCGGGCAAGAATAATGTGGAAGCACCACAAGGACGACACAATTACCCAATGAGTCTAAAGGCGAAGCTCGAAGCCATCATTTACGCGGCAGAAAATCCGGTCACGCTGGATCAAATCGTTCAACTGATTCCCCCGGAGCCGGGAGACGAGACCGAGCTAAGATCCCAGATCCGCGCCTCTGTGGAAGAACTTGTGGGAGAGTACGCTTCCACCGATCACGGTATCGAAATTCGCCAAGTCGCAGGCGGCTATCGCATGGCGACCAAACCGGAGCAACACGATGTGGTTCGCGCCTTCGCCAAGAGCCTGAAACCGCCGATCCGTCTCTCACTCCCGGCGCTGGAGACGCTGGCCGTCATCGCTTACAAGCAACCTGTCACGGTTCCTGAGATCAGCGAAATCCGCGGGGTGGACTCCAGCGGTGTCATCGCCACACTACTCGACCGCAAGCTCATCACGACCGCAGGCCGTAAGGCAGTCGTTGGCAGGCCGATCTTGTACAAAACCACCAAGGAATTTCTGCTGCGCTTTGGTCTGAAAGATGTCACCGAACTGCCCAGCATGGAGGAATTCGAGAAACTGGTTGCCGAATCGTTCCAGAGCGACCTGTACCCAGCCCAAGGCGGCTCTGATGCCAGTACTACGGCGACGTCGCCACAAAGTAATTCCGCAGAGTCCCGGAACGAGACTCTGGACGAGGCCCACGTCCCGGCGGGCAAGCCTCAGGAATGACTCCATTTCCTCAATGCGGAGGGGAGCCGGTGGATGGCTAACATTCTGCTGCTCGCGTTGACCCTCGTTCAAAGCGCCCGCTATACTTTTCTAAGAAGCGATCCCACATTTGGAGGCCCATGTCCTTATCCGCCGTGATCGTGGATGACGAGCAATTGGCCCGTGACGAACTCGCGTTTCTGCTGAAACACGTTGGCGACGTTGACGTGGTGGCGCAGGGCAAGAATGGGCTGGAAGCGGTCAATCTCATCCGCGAACATAATCCGGACCTGGTTTTCCTGGATGTCCAGATGCCGGGGTTGGATGGCTTCGGCGTTATAAAGAAGCTGCTCGACAAGAAGGTGCCTCTACCCAAGATAGTTTTTGCCACCGCCTTTGATCAGTACGCGGTCAAAGCCTTTGAAGTGAACGCGGTTGATTACCTGCTAAAACCGTTCGATAAGAAACGGGTGGCGCAATCCGTTCAGAGGGCGCGGGAGAAACTTGAAACCGCTGGGACGTCTTCGGACAAGCTGGACACGCTTGTGCGCATGCTGGAGTCGCAGAAAATTCCAGCCGCCAAGATACTGCTGAAGGCGGCGGGGCGTTTGTTTCTGGTGGATCAAAAGGATATCTGCTACGCCTCGATCGAGGACGGGGTGATTTCGGTGGTCACCGCCGGCGGCGCTGGCCTGGAAGGCCAATCCAATTGCCGGACGTTAGAGGAACTGCTGGCTTCGCTCGATTCCAACCTATTCTGGCGGGCCCACCGTTCTTACCTGGTCAATATCAATCGTATTCGGGAAGTCGTCCCCTGGTTCAAGAGTTCCTACCAGTTGCGCATGGATGACAGAAAACAGACGGAGATCCCGGTCAGCCGCGCCCAGACCAAGAGGCTGCGGGAGTTGTTTGGCCTGTAGCGGTGACTGCCGGGGAACCGGTACCGCCGATTCGCCACTGCTTCGGCTCTGGAAGCCGGTTAGGACGCTAATTCTTCCAACCCCGGCCGATTCCGGATTATCAGAGTCGAGCCTTCCAAACTGATCAGCTGTTTTCTCTTCAGATCACTGAATATTCGCGTCACCGTTTCACGCGAGGATCCGATCATTTGGGCTATTTCTTCATGGGTTAGAGTTAGTGAGAACGGATCGGACACACACGACTGGGTCGCCGTTGTGATTGCCCGCCAGGACAGCAGGAGTTGGCTCGCTGCCTGCCGATGAGGGGGCCAGCAGGATTTCCTGGATGTCCTGGCAGGCATCCTGCGTATTCCTTAGCTTACAGCGCGTGCGGCGCGCAGACCCGCTTCACCGTAACGCACCAGAAATTTCAGCAGGAGCTCGCTCTTCAGCAAATTCAGGCGGCATGGGGATGCCGTCACGGCCGTGGCCTCGTGAGGCACCCCCGAAACAGTACCGCGCAGACGTTGCGCCAGCTGATGGAACAGCTCATCAACCCCCACGTGATGGGCGAGCACGCCGGCTGTATCCACCAGAGCCTGGTAGCGGCGAAGAGCTATCTCGGGACCAGGCTCACGCTTGTTTTCGATCCCCGAGCGCTTGAGGTACATAGGCGTTTCTAGCGCATGGGCACAAGTGTTGACAGAAAAGCGAACACGTTTGTCAACTATTTGCTTGCACCTTGTTACGGAGCCGGAACAAAACGATCCTTCCCGGAATGGGCCCCAACGATTTGCCACGTGTAGGAGGTTGTTACGAACTCGGTTTCGATCCCGAACGGTGGGAGGAAACACGCCTTAGCCCCGCAGCGGCGGCATTCCATTAGCCCAGCCCCTGAGCGTTGGGAACGCGAAAGTGGAACAACCTGAGTCCGCTTTAGCGGACGGCACGAGTTTCGTAACGGCCTCGTAAGGGGAAGCCGGACAGAAACTATAATCAAGGCATGGCCCGCGGCTGGGAAAGCAAGGCGATTGAAGCACAACAGTCGGAGGCGCTCGAGGCAACCACTCGGGCCAGAGTTCATCTTAGCCCCGAGCAGATTGTGCGATTGCAGAAGCGGGAGGGATTGATGCTCGCCCGCAAACACATATTGGAGCAGCTCCGAGTTGCTGAGAATCCCCGGCACCGCCAAATCCTTGCCAGCGCGCTTGCTGATCTGGACGCCAAGATTGCCGATTTAGACTCGTGGGAGATCGCTCAGCGAAGCTGCCGTTCCGAGCCGCTTCTCTGACGTATAATGAAGTTTCGATGAAGGCTTACGTCTACGTTTCGCTCAAGAAAAGCGTGTTGGACCCCCAAGGTAAAACCATCCATGGAGCGCTGAACAAGATGGGTTTTAAAGGACTGGAGGGGGTGCGCCAGGGTAAATTCTTCGAAATTACTCTAGACGGTGGTTTGACTCGACCCGAAGCCCAGGCTGAGGTCGAACGCATCGCTCGTGAGGTGTTAACCAATCCTGTGATCGAAGAATACCGCTTTTCACTCGAGGATTAGACCTCGCCTGCTGTTCAGGGAAGTCGATGAAAACTTCATACCTGAGTTCGGATTTCCTGCTTGTTCTTAAGGAGTTCACATTATGTGTGGGATAGTGGGGTACGTTGGCAAGAAACGGGTCGTGCCCGTAATTCTCGATGGCCTGAAGCGCCTCGAGTACCGGGGCTACGACTCGGCCGGAATCGCTGTGGCCGGCAATGGTGACGCACTGCAGGTGCGCCGCGCCGAGGGCAAGTTGCGCAACCTGGAAGAGGTCATCCGCCTCAAGCCCATCGACGGCACCTATGGGATCGGTCACACCCGCTGGGCGACCCACGGACGCCCCACCGAGGAAAATGCGCATCCGCACCGTGATTGCACTGGCCGTGTGGTGGTAGTGCATAACGGGATCATCGAGAACTATGTTCTTCTGAAGAAGAAGCTGATTGAAGAAGGCCATAAGTTCACCACCGAGACCGATACCGAAGTCATTGCTCATCTGGTCGAAAAATATTTCCTGAAAACCGGAAATGGACATCGCCCTGCTCTCGAGGAGGCAGTGCGGAAAACAGTCAAGGAATTGAGTGGAGTTTTTGCCTTAGCCGTGATTTCCGTAGATGAACCCAACAAGATCGTGGCGGCGCGCAATGGCCCACCGGCGGTGATCGGACTCGGCAAGGACGAGTACTTCGTCGCTTCCGACGTCCCGGCGATTCTGTACCACACTCGCGACCTGTTCTTCCTGGCAGATGGTGATCTAGCGGTGATCACGCCGGAAGGCGTGCAACTCAGCGATTTCGACGGCAAGCCGATCGTCAGGCAAGTTCAGCATGTGACCTGGGACCCGATCATGGCGGAAAAGGGCGGGTTCAAGCACTTCATGCTCAAAGAGATTTATGAACAGCCACGAGCCGTACGGGACACCACTCTGGGGCGGGTTTCGCAGGAAAGCGGGCAGGTGTTTCTCGACGAGATGGAGATCTCCGAGGCCGAGTTCAAGGCCCTCGAGAAGATCAATATTGCCGCTTGTGGCACCAGTTGGCACGCTGGGCAGGCGGGCAAATTCATGATCGAAACCCTGGCACGGGTTCCGGTGGAAGTCGATTACGCCAGTGAATGGCGTTACCGTGACCCGATTATCGGCGAGAACACCATCACCCTGCTGATTTCGCAATCGGGGGAAACCGCCGACACGATCGCAGCCCAGCGCGAAGCCAAGGGCAAAGGATCAAAAACCCTGGCTATCTGCAATGTCGTAGGCTCGATGATTACCCGCGAGTCGGCAGGCACAATCTATACCCACGCCGGACCGGAGATTGGCGTCGCTTCGACCAAGGCTTTTACGGCGCAGATGACTGCTCTTTATCTGTTTGCCCTTTATCTTGCGGAACTTCGCGGGACGATCACGGCCGAGCAGGCAAGAGACGCCGTGCAGGAACTCACGCGGCTGCCGGGCAAGCTCGAACACCTGCTGACTCACGAGGAAGACTGCGAAGACCTGGCACGGGAATATGTCCGGTCGCAGGACTTCCTGTTCCTCGGTCGCGGTATTCACTATCCGATCGCGCTGGAGGGTGCGCTGAAGCTCAAGGAAATTTCTTATATCCACGCCGAGGGCTATCCCGCCGGCGAGATGAAGCACGGCCCCAACGCCCTGATCGACGAGAATCTCCCGGTAGTGATCATTGCCACGCGCGATGCAAAAGATCGTGGTTCGATGGTGCGCTACGAGAAGACCATTTCCAACCTGAA
Source organism: Terriglobales bacterium (assembly GCA_035272945.1). Taxonomy (GTDB): domain Bacteria; phylum Acidobacteriota; class Terriglobia; order Terriglobales; family Acidobacteriaceae; genus Gp1-AA122. Next base: position 4,261 of record DATEPX010000168.1, on the reverse strand, counting down.
AGAGGTCAAGGCGCGCTCGGGAAAGGTCATCGCGTTGGCCACCGAAGGAGATGATGAGATTGCAGAGGCCGCCGATCACGTAATTTACATTCCTCCGGCTCCCGAGGAACTATCCGCAATCCTGGAGATCATCCCGCTGCAGTTGCTGGCTTACCACATCGCGGTGCGGCGCGGATGCGATGTGGATCAACCCAGAAATTTGGCAAAGTCTGTGACCGTGGAATAAGGGGTAGGGCGCAGGCGCGCGAGTTAGTTTTCAGTTCGTGGTTCCCAGTTCTAGGTTCTCGGTTCTCGGCAGCCTGCCTTACACCGGCGCGCTCCCCGCTGCGCCCTGGCCCCGGCACGCTCTCCCAAATCCTTACTATTCTTCCGCTCCGGAAGCATCCGCATCTCCTTTCCCTTCATCTAAAGATTGACAGTGATACACTCAATCTATATCATGGGCCCGGACGCAATCGAGAAGAGAGCAAAGTAAGTATATTGTTTTAAGGCACTTATAAGTTTCAGGAGGGACCCAGATTATGAGCAAGATTATCGGCATTGACTTAGGGACCACGAACTCCGTAGTGGCCGTGATGGAGGGGGGAGAGCCCAAGGTCATTCCAAATGAAGAAGGTGGACGGACTACCCCATCCGTCGTCGGTTTTACGAAAACCGGCGAACGGTTGGTTGGGCAGGTAGCCAAGCGCCAGGCAATTACCAACCCCGAGAACACCGTTTATTCGATCAAGCGCTTCATGGGACGGCGTTTTAACGAAGTTAGCGAAGAGATGAAGATGGTGCCCTACAAGGTCGTCCAGTCGGGCGATCACGTAGCGGTGGTGGCGCAGGGCAAGGAGTACACGCCCCCACAAATCTCCGCGATGATCCTGCAGAAGCTGAAGAAAGCGGCAGAGGATTATCTCGGCGAACCCGTGACCGAAGCGGTCATCACCGTTCCGGCCTACTTCAATGACGCGCAGCGCCAGGCCACCAAAGATGCCGGCAAGATTGCCGGGCTCGACGTGAAGCGGATCATCAATGAGCCCACGGCAGCGGCTCTCGCTTACGGCCTGGACAAGAAGAAGGATGAGACCATCGCCGTATATGACTTCGGCGGCGGCACGTTCGACATCTCGATTCTGGAGGTGGGCGAAGGTGTCATCGAGGTCAAGGCCACCAACGGTGATACGCACCTGGGCGGCGACAACATTGACCAGCGCATCGTCGATTGGCTGGTAGACGAGGTTAAGAAGGACGAAGGCCTCGACCTCCGGAGCAAAGGCAACGAGATGGCGCTGCAGCGCCTGCGGGATGCCGCCGAGCGCGCTAAGATCGAACTCTCCACGACCATGGAGACTGAAATCAACCTGCCGTTCATCACGGCCGACGCCAGCGGGCCCAAGCACCTAGTCAAGAAACTGACTCGGGCGAAACTCGAGTCGATGGTGGAAGACATCATCCAGCGGTCAGTTGGTCCGTGCAAACAGTGCATGAAGGACGCTGGAATTGATCCCAGCAAGATCAATGAAGTAGTGCTGGTCGGCGGCCAGATCCGTATGCCCCGCATTCAAGGCCTGGTCAAAGAACTGTTTGGGAAAGAGGGCCACAAGGGAGTCAATCCCGACGAGGTAGTCGCGGTCGGTGCGGCAATCCAGGGCGGCGTGCTCAAGGGCGAGGTCAAAGATCTGCTCCTGCTCGATGTCACTCCGCTGACGCTGTCGATTGAAACCCTGGGTGGCGTGGCAACGCCTATGATTCCCCGAAACACGACTATCCCGACCCGCAAGACGGAAACGTTCTCGACCGCGGCCGACAGTCAAACCTCGGTCGAAGTGCACGTCCTGCAGGGGGAACGCCCGATGGCGGCGCAGAATCGAACTCTGGGCAAATTCCACCTGACCGGGATTCCCCCGGCTCCGCGTGGGGTGCCGCAGATCGAGGTTACGTTCGACATCGATGCCAACGGCATTCTCAACGTGACGGCGAAGGACATGGCCACGCAGAAAGACCAGAAGATCACGATTACGTCCTCTTCGGGTCTGAGCAAGGAAGAGGTAGAGCGCATGGCCAAAGAAGCTGATGCGCACTCCGCCGAGGACAAGGAGAAGCGCGGGGAAATCGAGTCCCGCAACCAACTGGACTCGATGGTCTATAGCGTCGATAAGATGCTGCGCGAGCACGGAGACAAGATCTCCGGTTCGGAACGAGGCGACGTCGAGAACGCGATCGCCGACGCCAAGAAAGCGTTGGAGACCGGCACAAAGCAGGCCATGGATCAGGCGCATGAGCGTCTGACCCAGGCCTCGCACAAGCTGGCCGAGCAGATGTACAAGGCAGCCCAGTCGCAAGCTGCCCCGGGTACCGGCCCGGCGCCAGAAGCTGGCGCTCCCGCCGAAGACGGCAAGGGCAAGAAAGAAGAAAGTGTCATCGACGCCGAATACGTGGACGTCGAAGACAAGAAGTGACGCCGCTTGGTGAGGCGTCTGAGCCTCACCGGCGTCATCCCGGGCGTTGCCAGGGATCTCGCGTGCAGTTTGTGACATTGGCCACGGATCAACACGGATAAGCACGGATCTGAATGTGAGATCGGTGGAAATCCTGGCTTGATTTTTCGGGTTAGACCGAGGGAGAAACTGAATTGCAATTTGAAGTAAATGGACAAACCTATTTTCTAGCTTTTGTGGAAGACGAGCGCCGCTGGTACGTCTTCGCGCCCAGGTCGCAGGGCGTTCTCCGCATTCCGGTGTACGTAGATGCACCGGCGTCGGACAAGCTCGTCTTGGCAGAAGAGGGCAAGCACAGCGTTGCCGATTAAGATTGAGCTTTTGAGAATCTGTCATCCGGAGCGGAGGTTGGGCCCGCGGCAACGAGAACAATTTGAATGACAACGACGACGCAAAAGGATTACTACGGCATTCTCGGCGTGAAGAAGAATGCTTCTGCCGAGGACATCCGCAAAGCCTTCCGCAAGCTGGCGCGCAAGTATCATCCTGACGTAAATCCCGGCGACAAGGCAGCCGAGGAGAAATTCAAAGCCATCTCGGAAGCTAACGACGTCCTCAGCGATCCCAAGAAGCGGAAGATTTACGACCAGCTCGGCTTTTACTCCGACAACATTGACCCGGCAGCCGCCGAGGCCTATGCCCGGGGGGGGCCCACGGGTGCTGGTGGCTTTCCGGGCGCTCAGGGTGGGGGCGGAACCCAGGGTGTCCACTTCGACTTTGGCGGGTTTGACTTCTCAGACATGTTCGAGGGTGCGGGTCGGGGCAAGAAATCGGGTGGCGGCAGCTTTCGGGATATTTTCTCCAGCATGTTTGGAGGTGGCCGGCGCGGCGCCGCAGCGGAGGAGGAGGGGCCGGGGCCGGGGTCGGACCTGGAATACCAGGTCAATGTGCCTTTCTGGACAGCGATCCGAGGCGGGGTCATGCGGTTGAACATCACTAGCCGCGATGTCTGTACCGCCTGCCGCGGCAAGGGTTATATCGAGAATCCCGGAGTATGCCCCCAGTGCAAGGGTTCCGGCCAGATAACTCAGACCGGCGGGCGCATGAAGTTCAACGTGCCCTGCCCGCAGTGCCAGGGAACTGGAAAGAACCTCACGACATGCACTACGTGCGGCGGCGAAGGCACAGTGGAGCGCACCGAGCCTCTCGAAGTGCGCATTAAGCCAGGCACGCGCGATGGACAACGCATCCGCTTAGCGGGCAAGGGTAACGCCGGTGTGCGTGGCGGACAGGTGGGTGACGTTTATGTGATCATCCGTACCGGCGACCATCCGGTTTTTCGGCGAGATGGCGATGACATCCTCCTGACCGTGCCCGTGACCGCCAGCGAAGCCGCCTTAGGAGCCAAAGTCGAGGTGCCCACCATTGACGGGCGAACCCTGCTGAAGATCCCGCCCGGGACCCAGTGCGGTCAAAAACTTCGGTTGCGTGAGAAGGGCGTCCCCTCCGCCATTCAAGAGGGGCAGCGCGGGGACGAGATCGTGGAAATCAAGGTCACCGTCCCCATGCCGCGTGACGAGAAAACTAAAGAACTCTTCCGAGAGCTGGCCAAGCTGAACCCCGAGGACCCGCGGGCTGAGCTCTGGAGACAGATCTGGAGACAGATTTAGCCGCCCTCTCCTACTTCTTCTTGCTCGGATCGTCGTCAGGATTGACATAATTGAACATCAGCGGCGCGGCTCCGTGGACTTGGACGATGGTCTCGCCGTCACTCATGGCGTAATGATGCATCTCCGGATCCAGGTAAGCGAAGCTGCCCGGGCCAAAGGCCATCA
>DATEPX010000167.1:0-7623 GCA_035272945.1 Terriglobales bacterium | reverse complement strand
GGCCATGATGACCTTCGCGCAGGGCGGCCTGCTGGTGTGGATGCCCACGTTCTTATCGCGCATGCGTGGGTATAGCTTATTGGAAGCCAACAAACTGTTCGGCTACATCATCGCTGCAGACGGCACGATCGCTGCGCTCTTAGGGGGATGGTTGGGCGACTATCTGTTGCGCCGCACCAAGAGCGCCTACTATCTCGTCTCCGCCACGAGCATGGGGCTGGGAATCCCGGTGATGATGATCGCTTTGTTTAATCGTGGCCCCGCCATGGTGCCAGGAATCGTCCTCGCCGGTTTTCTTCTTCTGCTGAACACCGCACCTCTCAATGCGGCGATTATTAATTCCGTTGGCGCACACATCCGTGCCACGGCTATTGCCGTGAACCTGTTCGTGATTCATTTCCTGGGTGACGCGTTTTCTCCCTGGCTGATTGGCAAGGTGTCGGATCGCTCGTCGCTGGAGTCCGGCTTCATCAGCACTGTGGTGGCGACGGCGCTTTCTTCTGCCATACTGTTCTATGGGATGAGATTCGCGCCGCCCGTAGCCAGTACTCAGTCCCCAGTACCGAGTACCGAGTGAATTCCTTGTGATTTTTCATACATGCAACCAGTCTTGTCGTCCTGAGCGCAGCGTCCCATATCGCCTCGCGAATGAGATGGGGAGTGGAAGGGCCCCTACCAAACCACTTCCATCGCGATACAAAAGGGAATTCGCACTGGAAGGTCCTCGAGACACGCATGCCAAGGCATAAACGATGACTTGGGTTCACTGGATCGCCGGCACCATTCTCGGGCTGGCCTGGTTTTCTCGCATCGTGGACGCGGCCCTTGGCATGCCCAAGATCGCCGACGTCGCCCGGCCGGAATGGGATCGCCGGCCCAGCAAAAACCCCCGAGTCAGCATCATCGTCCCGGCCTGTAACGAAGAAGCTGATATCGAGCAGACCCTAAGCCAGCTTCTCAAACTCGATTATGAGAACTATGAAGTAATCGCCATTGACGATCGTTCTACTGACCGGACAGGCGAGATCATGGACCGCATGGCGGCAACTTCGTCGGCGCTTGGAAAGTTGCGCGTGCTGCACATCCGGCAACTGCCTTCTGGTTGGCTGGGGAAAACCCACGCGATGTGGACAGCGGCCAAGTCGGCCAGCGGAGACTGGCTCCTGTTCACGGACGCGGATGTGCTGTTCAAGCCCGACTCGCTCGGCCGTGCCCTGGCGTATGCCGAGACGGTCAACGCTGATCACCTCGTGCTCTTCCCCCGCATGATCATGAAGAAGCCTGCTGAGCGCATGATGATTGCGTTCTTCCAAACCTTGTTCGTCTTTGGGCACCGGCCATGGAAAGTCGCTGATCCCAGTACTGACGACCACATGGGCGTAGGCGCCTTTAATCTGATCCGCCGCAATGTGTACGAAGCAGTTGGTACCTACGAAAAACTTCGGCTGGAGGTGCTTGATGACATGAAGCTGGGCAAAGTGGTGAAGAAAGCAGGCTACCGCCAGCGCAACGTCTTTGGCGAGGACTTAATCTCGCTGCACTGGGCTAAGGGCACATTGGGGGTTGTCAACAATCTGAGCAAGAATTTCTTTGCCATCCTGTCGTTCCAATGGCCACGTGCGCTGCTTTCCTGCTTTGCGCTCGCATTTCTCAACCTCATGCCTTTTGTTGGCGTCTGGATCGCCCACGGCTGGGCGCGCCTGCCATACGCTGTGGCCCTTGGCTCAATGTTCATGATTTATGTCGGAATGTCGTGGAAGTCTTCCATCCCACCCTACTACTTCGTGCTCCATCCCATCAGCACCGTGCTGTTCGTCTATGCCGTTCTGCGGTCTATGTACTTAACGCTCTCGCGGGGAGGCGTAGTATGGCGAGGCACAAAATATCCGCTGGACGAGCTGAGGAGAGGGATGGTGTAGCTGGTGAGCTACTTCTCGCCCCACAGTAGGTAGAGCGAGCCGACGGCAACACAGAGAAGGGAGGTCGCCCCTCCGACTAATGCATATCCACCTGACCATGAAAATACGTATTGCAGGGAGGCCGAATACCGGGACAACTCAGTTCCAGCCTGCACCAAATTCATCAGGAACCACGACAACGTGATGCTGCTGGCCAGGTACGCGAAGGTTCGCAGAAGCTCGATGGGGCGAGTCGCTTGCTTCATAGCACGATGCTTCAAGAGCAATTGAGACTTCCACCAGAGAAATTCCCGACTGGGCAGGGAGACGGATTCGCTCGTAGCGAGCCGATTTTCTTCCTGCAGGAACTCCGCTACCAGCAGGGCATCGGCGCACACCGAACAACTGCCGACGTGCTGGCGCAACTCCGTGTTCCATTGCCCGGATCGTGACGCGTCCAGTACTGCCGCTTCCTGATCACAGTAAAGTCGCCTCATACACTTAATTTCTCCTTCGACGGGCGGGCACAGACGCGCAGGACCCCGGCCAGCCTGCGACGGGCCCGGAAGAGCAATAAACGAATGCTGGTGGCCCGCAAGCCGGTCATGCCAGCAATCTCGCGGTGACTCGAGCCTTCTACGTACGCCAGCCACAACAGTTGTCGTTCCCGCGGCTTCAGGAGCAGGAATGCCTGGCGCATTTGTGCCCGGGCTTCCAAGTGTTCTTCAGTGACCTGCTCTACCTCGTCCAGAGTCGTGATGAGTTTACGTTGCCGCCAGCGATCATTCATGAGGTTGGTCGCAATCCGAAAGAGGTAGCTCTTGCTCTCAGCGTGGTTCATCTGCGGCAACTGGGCAGAAAGAAAACGGCAGTAGCTCTCTTGCAGGAGGTCGTCCACGACGTCGCGATCACCCGAGATCCGCAGCAGGTAAGCCCACAAAGGGCGCGCCGTCCGGTCATAGAGGGCGCGAAATGCCGCCTCGTCCATGCTGGTCTTTTTTTCAGCGTCTTCAGCGATTTTGCCGACCGGCGCAGCACACGGCTTGCCCGATGGCAGGACTGCCCGATCTGGCAACCCAATACTCATCCTGGATAAGTCATGGACGATGGGCAAGCGGTTTGTCCATCAGCCCAAAAGATTTAGAAAGCATGTAAGACACCGCGGCCGACACCGCGAAGCCGATACCCAGGGTCAAAATCAGAGTCCCGAAGACCAGGAAAACCTCCTGTCCTCCCGAAACTCGGCTGCGCAGGAACAAAAGCGCCACGCCGAAGAACACCATGACGGTCGCTGATTGGGCGGCATTCAAGATACGCCCGTAGGGGGTCTTTTGTTCCACGGTGAGCGAATCTAGAAACTGTTTTCCTGCGTCACTTTGCACATAGGCCAGCAGTTCCTGGCTTGAGCCGAACTTATCTAGCAGCCGGGCCTGAATCTCTCCTTGCACCTTGGTAGTCTTGTAGCGCCGGATCGTACTGAAGATCAGCCAAGCGATCCAACTGATGGTGCCGAATATTACCGGTATTGCAACCAAGTCTTCGTTCATTGATTAGCTCCCGTGGGCTTCTAGTTCGCTTGAAAGGCCTCTCAATGGCTATAACGCGAGGGGTAAGGAACTGTTAACCGCCGCCTCCCAGATTTCTACACCCACAACCTGCTAGCCAGCCGTCATCCTGAGAGCTTGTGACTTTTTGATTTTGCGAAAACTAAAATCGCGAATCTTCAATAGGGAGTCACAAACTCTGAGCGCAGCGAAGGACCTAATGTATTGCCGCGGACTTGCCAGTTTTCCGGTGTGAGCTCGTCGGCGTCACCTGTTTCGATAGGCTTGGTTTGCCGCTTAGCCGTTTTCCTTCGACCCGGTTTGGGATGGCTCAGCTTCCCGGCGCTATAGCGGCCCTTGTTTTCGACGTCAAACTTTTTCGGCAACGGCGGAATACGCGCCGCCTGACCGCGCAGCTGTCGTGGATCTTTGAGGATAATTTCCGGATGGCCGTCGTACTCCTTGATGCTTCGTGGACTTCGATGATTTTGCCCTCTAACTGCCGGATATCGCCGACATGGCGAAGTCGGCAGGGAACACCACGACCTGAAAGGGGACACCCGCGGTAGTCCGGGCAGAAATTGAGGAAGTAGGTCCCGGAAACTCCACACGTGACTTTCAGAACTTTGCCGGTTGTGCATTTGCTAGCGCCGATGTTCTTGGGAGCTTCTGAGAAGGGTAGGCATTCGGCACAGGATTGAATTGGGAACACGCAGCCGAGCATCACTATTGCTGTCGCGACCCGCATGGGGTCGGAAAGTGACCAGTGATCAGTGACTAGTGGTCAGTCATCCTCGTTCCTTGGCACATATACTGATATTCCGACTACTGGCCACTGCCCACTCTCTTCTCGATTCTACGAGCCGCTAAACGCCGCACCTGCAGTTTTCAGCCGGAAAAGCGTTAAAGGGATTCCCAACCAGGGACAGCAGCCGCTGAATCTACAGGGGCAGTCTCTTGAGGCTCTGGGCGAAACGAAGGAAGAGGTAAGGAATGAACAGACCTGAGATCAGCCCGAAGTACGTGTGAGCAAGAATCTCTTCGGTGACGTAAGGCTGCGGGTTACTTACATGCGAGATTTGCGCGCGCACGACTTGCGACTCCAGGAGCATGAGGCCCACCAGGGTCAAAGCCGTCAGCATCCCCAGGATCGCGGAGCCCGCCAGGCCAGGCTTTGCCGATCGCAAGTGAGCGACGCGCAGATAAACTCCTGCATTCAGTAAACCTGCAATCACGATCAGCGCTGGTGTCAGACGTCCCGTGAACCAGCTATCGGCGAGCAGGCGTGGAAAAGAAACGGGAAAGATCAGCACAAGCATTCCGAACAGCAGGGAAACATAAGCTGCCGCGGCCGCAGGATCACTCAGGCGTATTCGCAGCATACGACGCTGCGTGGGCGCGGGAGCCGGGGCGGGCGCGCTCATTAATGCACCACCTTGGTGAGCCGGTCAAGCAGGACCTCGGTGACGATCGAAATGCTGAAGACGAGCAAGGACAGGTTGCGGGAAGCCACCCAGCTTCGGCGCAAGTCAAGTTGGCTGTTGGTGGCCTCGCGGCAATAGGTCTCGACCCACACACTGGCGGCCATGATGCCGCTCATGGCCAGCAGCACGGACCCGACCGCCACCATCGGCGGCGAAAATCCAGAGCGCTGGAGGTCCCAGATTACGGAAAGAGCAAGCAGGAGGCTGAGTAATCCCAGTTCTCCTCGGCGGAAGAGCCGGCTGGGAGTGGGCTTGAAGTCCTTGTGGCGCCGGCGGGCCCAACTGCGCGTCATCGACCATGGCAGAAGCACGCCCAGGGCGAGGTACAGGCCTGCCCACCACAGCCATTTGGCGGTTATCCACTCTGGCATTTGGAGTCCAGTCGACTGACTGCCCGTATGGCGATTATCTACTGGCGCTCGAAAGGGTCAAGTTACCCTGGTTCAGCGATTCCGAAGGTACGGATCGCGAACCTTTTGTCTGGGTCCTTGTAGAATCAATGGATTAGGCCGGTTATTTCAACCAAAACGGAAACCCGGGAGGCCAGGGTCCGGACCTCCCGGCAAGGTCGGAACGCTGGCAATTCCAGGCGGACTATCTGCCGAATGCTTTTACGGCGGCTGCCTCGTCGTCCTTCACGTCAAAAACGGTATACAGCTTGGTGATCTGCAGCAAGTCGTGAACTTTCTTAGTCAGCTTGAGGAGTTTGAGGTCGCCGCCCTGGTTCCGCACGGTAGTAAATGCGCTTACCAGTTCGCCGATACCCGAGCTGTCGATATAGTTTACGTCGCCCAGGTTGAGCAGGATCTTCTTATTACCTTTGCCGATCAGGTCACGGACCGTGTCGCGCAGGATCACGCTGCCTTCGCCGAGGGTGATACGGCCGCTGAGATCCACGATGGTGACACCATCGACTTGCCGAGTACTGGCCTTCATGGTCACTGGGAAGCCTCCTTACCGCCCGCGGCCGAGCCGTGGACGTGCTTAATGAGTTTGATTTCGGTGCCCGCCTGCGAGGGATGGATCTCCACCTCGTCCATGAACGAGCGAATCAGAAAAATTCCGCGGCCCGAGGTCTTGAGCAGGTTCTCCGGCGCCAAAGGGTCGGGAATGGCGGTCAGGTCAATCCCTTTGCCCTGGTCGCGAATGGTTATCACCAGATCCCGACCGGTACGCTCGAAAGCCAGAGTCACCTTCTTGCTCGGGTCATAAGCGTTGCCATGCAGGACTGCATTCACTGCCGCCTCGCGCACTGCCATCGAGATTTTCATTACGTCGTCATCGTCGAAGCCCGCTTCGGTAGCCATTTGGCTGGCGGTGGCTTCGGCGCTGTTGACAGTCTCCAGAGTTGACTCGAGCGTGTAGGACACCCGGTTTCGGCTCATGGCAACAGTTAAGGACTCTTCAGACCCCAGACTGCATTCGCTGGCCATTTATCCCTGAGCACACTGCCCTGGCCTTCGGGTTAACCGCAGAAAGGGCCAAGGGCCAACGAATCCGGTAGTTTGCCTGTGGGGCGGGGAAATGTCAACGCAAGCGCGGGCTGCGTGTCAAGCGCGGGCTGCGGCGTCAGCCCGACTGCCAGTTGTCGCGGGCAAACCGCTCACAATCGTGGGCTTCGAATTCCTCCCGAACCCTCACAGAAACACGGGTGACGTCCCCCGGAGAAGTGGGAAGTTGAAGGCTCCAGCAGCATCGTTCGCAGAACCATCCCGACCACCTTGGCTGAACTGCGAACACTAGGCGCCGTTCCGACCGGAATTCCATTGCTTGAGAGTGTGACACATATATGAGAGGTTCGGGCGAAGGCCTCGCTAGTGTTCCGAAATCCGGAATCGATGCGGTGGCAAAGGCAAGGACAAAGGCATCGAATTAATGCAAAACGTGTCTGGATTCTGCAACGGTTGTTGAGTATTCTGCGGGAGAAATGCATCACACGCTCGCATTAACGGAGCTGCTGGGTTCGCCGGTCATCGATTCCGGCGGCACCGTTTGCGGACGTGTGCGCGAGGTTGCACTGGCTCCACAAGAAGACCGCGCCAGGATTGCAGTCCTGGTTGTGAAGACCAGGGCGGGCAACCGGAATCTTCCCTCTGCCGCAGTGGTATCCATCAATGGAGGAGTTCGGACATCAACCGCTTACAGCGAGTGGAGTGTAAGTGATGGCGCGGAAGGATTGCTGCTGCTGGAGCGCGATTTGCTCGACCAGCAGGTCATTGATGTAGACGGCCGCAAAGTAGTGCGGGTGAATGACGTCGACCTCCACCAGGAATTGGTCGCCAATCGCATTGTGCTCAAAATAGGATCGGTGGATGTCGGCGCCCGGGGGGCCATCCGTCGGCTGCTGAAGGGCGTGGTTCCAACTCTGGCCCTCAACGCGCTGCTGCGACGGATTCCCCCTCGCGAAATCCCCTGGGAGTTCGTGGACTTGATCGAGACCGATCCGGCACGCCGGGTTAAGCTGAAAATTTCTCACGACCGTCTGGCCAAGCTGCATCCTGCCGATATTGCCGACATTGTCGAGGAGTTGGCGCCCGACGAACGCGAAGCGGTCTTCGAGACCCTCGATGAAGAAGTCGCGGCCGAGGCGCTTGAAGAAGTTGAACCCAAGCTGCAGAAGGCGATTGTCGAGTCGCTTGACTCGGAGCGCGCCGCCGACATCGTCGAAGAAATGGATCCGGACGCGGCCGCCGACCT
>DATEPX010000166.1:0-2790 GCA_035272945.1 Terriglobales bacterium | reverse complement strand
TGAACGGAGGCTTCATGGCTGCAGTGAAAATCACCGTCAGGAAGAACGGGCCGTACCGCGTGGAAGCTCCCGAGGGTTCAATCGAATTGGTCGATGCCGATGGCCAGAAGTACGACCTCACGGGCAAGCCGGCATTTTCTTTGTGCCGCTGCGGCGGATCGGTGACCAAGCCGTTTTGTGACGGGACCCACAGCCGCATCGGATTCCAGGGGGCGGAATCGGCAGTGAAGAAGGCCGATAATCCCTAAACACAGGAAATCTCGCTGGCCGGCGCTCATCACGCATTCTCTAGGTAACAACAGGGCATAGGGCCGAACGGGTCGTGTCCAAACAGCTGAGGGCGAGGGTTCTAGTGGACGATGCAAACGATCGTGAACTCGGCATGCGTCGTGAAATCACGCGGCGCGATTTCCTGAATGGCGTCGCTCTGACGCTCGGCACCGCCATCGTTCCTTCCCACTTATCTGCTGCTTTCGACGTTGACGCCGATCCTGAAAAATCGCCGGACTACTATCCACCGGCGCGGACTGGAATGCGCGGCAACCATGACGGCTCGTTTACTTTTGCGCACAAGCTACGGGATGGAGACTTCTGGGAAGGGGCCGGGAAGCCCGAGGCGATCGGCGAGACATACGATCTGGTCGTGGTAGGAGCCGGCATCAGCGGGCTGGCAGCGGCGCACTTTTGCCGCAAGAGCGCGGGTCCACAGGCGCGCATTCTGATTTTGGATAATCATGACGACTTCGGCGGGCACGCCAAGCGCAATGAGTTTGGGTTAGGCGGACGCAAATTGCTGTCCTACGGAGGAACGCAGTCGATCGAGAGTCCATCCAAGTACAGCCAGGTCGCCAAGGACTTACTGGTGGAGCTGGGTGTTGATGTACAGAAGTTCTATCAAGCCTTCGACCAGAAGCTGTTTCCGTCCCTGAAGCTCGGCACGGGCGTGTTCTTCGACAAAGAAACGTTTGGGGAAGACCGTTTTGTTGCGGGGAGAAACTCGTTGCCATGGCCGGAGTTTATTGCGAAGACGCCGCTCTCGGATGTGGCGAAACGCGACCTCACGCGGCTCTACACCGAAAAAGTGGACTATCTGCCGGGTCTCTCCGTGGAAGAAAAACGGAAACGGCTGGTGAAGATGAGCTATGCCGACTTCCTGACGAAGATCGTGAAAGTGCATCCGGATGTATTGCCGTTCTTCCAGAAGAAAACGCACGATCTCTTCTGTGTTGGCATCGAGGCAGTCCCCGCTCTGTTCTGCTACACGGAGGGCGACGACTACGATGAATATGGGTACCCCGGCTTTGAGGGCTTGAACCTGGGTGGAGGCCAAGGGCGCGGGAACGACGAGAAGCCCGACCCGTATATTTTTCACTTCCCGGACGGCAATGCTTCGATCGCACGGCTGCTGGTTCGTTCGTTGATTCCGGAGGCAATTCCGGGACACACGATGGAAGACGTGGTGACCGCGAAGGTGGACTATAGCAAGCTGGATATGGCGTCCTCCCAATCAACGGCGCGCATTCGGTTGAACACCACTGTGGTGCGGGTGCGCCATGTGGGCGAGCCGAAAACGGCGAAGGAAGTGGAAGTCGCCTATATGCGGGGCGAAAAGCTGCGGTCGGTGAGCGCGAAAGCGTGCGTGCTGGCCTGCTACAACGCGATGATTCCGTATCTCTGCCCCGAACTGCCGGAGAAGCAGCGGGCTGCGCTGGCGTTGCTGGTGAAAGCCCCGTTGGTGTATACGCACGTGGCGATCCGCAACTGGACAGCGTTCCAGAAGCTTGGTGTGTTCCAGATTGATGCGCCGGGCAGCTACCACAACTATGTTGCGCTGGATTTCCCGGTGAGCCTGGGAGACTACAAATTCCCCAGCAAGCCCGAGGAGCCGGCTGTACTGTTTATGTTGCGGACTCCATGCAAACCGGGCTTGCCACAACGAGAGCAGAATCGTGCTGGGCGGATGGAACTGCTGCGCACGCCATTTTCAACTTTCGAACGCAACATTCGCGACCAGCTAGGGCGCATGTTAGGCGCGGCGGGATTTGACCCGGCGCGGGATATTGAAGGCATCACGGTAAACCGCTGGGCGCACGGCTATGCCTTCCACGATAATCCGCTGTTCGATCCCGACTGGTCCGAAGAGGAAAAGCCCTGGGTGCTGGGACGGAAGCAGTTTGGCAGGATTGCCATCGCCAACTCGGACGCCGGGGGCGAGGCCTACACAGACGCGGCTATTGACCAGGCGCACCGCGCGGTAGGGGAGCTTTTGGGGTGGCGACGGTAGAATCCACCGAACCGATGCAAGCACCCGTCGCTGAAACCATGGAGCGCAACATTCGCGAGCAACTCGCGCGCGCACTCGGGCTTCGATCCGGCTCGCGACATAACCGCGATCACCGTCAATCGCTGGCCCCACGGTTACGCGTATGAATACAACTCATTGTGGGATAAATTCTGGCTGGAAGGCGGCGAAACTCCATGTGAGATGGCACGCAAGCCCTTCGGTCGCCTGGCAATCGCCAACGCCGATGCCGGCGCTTATGCGTATACCGATTGCGCTATCGATCAGGCTTACCGCGCGGTGCAGGAGATAACGAGAAAAGATTAAGCGGGGGCCGGGGTGCCTCCGCTCGTGAGACGGAAATTTCCGCCTTAGTCAGCTATTGTTTTCGGTTTCCAGCGAGCGCTGCTCGAAATGAGATTCACTGATTTCTGCTGTCAGCTAGCTTGATCCTGATCCACGACATACATCCTGCCGGGCCCCGGAGTCTGCACGTTCTGCTTATGGAA
>DATEPX010000165.1:0-8577 GCA_035272945.1 Terriglobales bacterium | reverse complement strand
ACGTAGCGCCAATCCCTTGTCATTCGCTATGGCTTTGACACTCCGCAACCGGTAGTCAGTTTCCATTTTCAAACTGTTACGAATGGCCTCAGCGTTGCACTCTCCTATGCGATTCGCCACCTGTGATTTGGCAAGAAGCATCAACTGTGGCAACGAAATGAAAAAGTGTTCCCACTCCGTCCCGGCCAGCCTCGTACAGAGTGGACTGGTAACGACGGCGTGAAAGGATTTTGAATGAGCGTAGCGACTGCTTTCCCTGTTTACCAATCACTCGACACCATGGACCAGACCAGCATCAACACTATCCGTACCCTTTCTATGGATGGGGTGCAGGCGGCCGATTCGGGACATCCGGGAACCCCCATGGCGATGGCGCCTGTAGCTTATTGTCTCTGGCAGAAGTTCCTTCGCTTCGATCCGCAAGATCCGGTATGGCCGAATCGGGATCGTTTCGTGCTGTCCATGGGGCACGCGTCCATGCTGCTGTATTCCCTGCTTCACTTGACCGAAGTCCGCGCTGTCAACAAAGACTACGAAACTCCCGGCGAAGTATCCGTGCCGCTCGACTCCATCAAATCGTTCCGGCAATTGGATAGCCGCTGTCCCGGACACCCGGAGTACCGCTGGACGTCGGGCGTGGAGACCACCACAGGTCCACTAGGCCAAGGCGTCGCTACGAGTGTAGGGATGGCGAGCGCTCGGCAGTGGCTGGCAGCGCGCTACAACCGCCCAGGCTTCGAAAATCTGTTCGACTTCAACGTCTACGCAATGTGCGGAGATGGATGCATGATGGAAGGAATCTCCAACGAGGCCGCCTCCCTCGCCGGACACCTGCGACTTTCGAATCTTTGCTGGATTTATGACAATAATCACATCACCATCGAAGGCAACACTTCCCTGGCTTTCAGCGATGACGTGGCTACTCGTTTTATTGGCTATGGCTGGAACGTAACGCGCGTCGGCGATGCGAACGACCTCGATATGCTATGCCGTGCATTCGATACTTTTCTGAGCACCAACGATCGCCCCACGCTGATCATCGTTGACAGTCACATCGGATACGGCGCGCCCAACAAACAAGATACCAGCGGGGCCCACGGCGAAGCCCTGGGCGAAGACGAGATCCGTCTCGCGAAACGGAATTACGGCTGGCCTGAAGACAAGAAGTTTTACGTGCCGGACGGCGTGTACGATCATTTTCGTCAAGGCATCGGAAGGCGCGGCAAACAGTTGCGCGACGATTGGTTCACCCAAATCGGGGAATATCGCAAGCACTATCCCGAACTCGCCGAAGAACTATTCCGCATGCAGCACCGCCAGCTGCCGGAAGGATGGGACCGTAATTTGCCTGAATTCCCTGCCGACCCGAAGGGACTGGCGACTCGCGAGTCCTCAGCTAAAGTGCTGAATGCAGTCGCCAAGAACATTCCCTGGTTCATTGGCGGAGCGGCGGACCTTGCACCATCCACTAAGACCAGACTAACGTTCGAGGACGCTGGCGATTTCTCGGCGGAGAATTATGCCGGCCGCAATTTCCATTTCGGCATCCGCGAACACGCCATGGGCGCCATCGTGAACGGAATGAGCCTGGTGAAAGTCCGGCCCTTCGGCTCGGGATTTTTCACCTTCGTCGATTACATGCGGGGATCTCTCCGCCTAAGCGCCTTGATGGAACTCCCTGTCATTTACGTGTTCACCCACGATTCCATTGGGCTTGGCGAGGATGGCCCAACGCATCAGCCGATCGAACATCTCGCTCACATGCGCTCCATGCCGGGTCTGATCGTGATCCGGCCAGCGGATGCAAACGAGGTGACGGAGGCCTGGAAGGTAATACTGCAGCTGCACCACGCGCCGGCGGTGCTCGTGCTGTGTCGTCAATCTGTGCCGACGATCGATCGTGCGAAGTACGGTCCGGCCGCAGGCCTGACTCGGGGGGCTTACGTTCTGACGGATACATCCGGCACAGATCCCGAGGTGATCCTCATCGGTACTGGAAGCGAGGTTGCCCTGTGTTTACAAGCCTACGAGCAATTGACCAAGGAAGGCGTCCGGGCGCGGGTAGTCAGCATGCCGTCTTGGGAGTTGTTTGACGATCAGGATGAGGATTACCGGGAATCGGTTCTGCCGTCGAATGTGAAAGCAAGGGTGTCCGTGGAACAGGCATCCGATTTCGGCTGGAGCAAATACACTGGGCGCCAGGGGCACAACATCGGTATCAAAACCTTTGGGGCATCGGCGCCTCTGAAACAGCTATTGAAGAAATTCGGTTTTAATGTCGAAACCGTCGTAGCTGCAGCGAAGAACCAGATTGCGCGGCACCGGAGCACGAAGTGAAAGTAGGGATAGCGGCAGATCACGGCGGATTTGAGATGAAGCGGCAACTGGCCAAGTTCCTGGCGACAGAAGGACATGAGGTGGTTGATTTTGGCAACAAAGTTTATGACGTGGACGACGACTATCCCGACTTCGCGGTCGCACTTGCTCACGCTGTGGCGGCTGGAGACGTGAAACGAGGCGTCCTAGTGTGCGGCAGCGGGGTGGGTGCTTCTGTGGCTGCAAACAAGGTGAATGGGGTGCGCGCCGCGCTTTGCGAGGACCACTTTTCGGCTCGCCAAGGTGTGGAGGACGATGACATGAATATAGTCTGCTTCGGCGGGCGTACCATGGGCATCGCACTCGCGTGGGATTGCACGAAGAACTTCCTTGACGCCAAGTTCAGCGGTGCAGAGCGGCATCGTCGCCGGCTGGCCAAGGTCGCTCAACTCGAAAATAGCGCGATTGTCCCAAAGAACGATCATCCGGAGCTTGAGGGGTTGGGCGTAAGTAAATAGGAGATAACGATGACGTTGCTTGAATCTCTAAAGAAGTACACAACCGTAGTGGCGGATACTGGCGATATTGAAGCTATTGCGAGACACCGGCCACAGGACGCGACCACTAACCCATCGTTGCTTTACCGCGCTGCTCAGATGCCGTCGTACCGGCACTTGGTGGAAGAGGCTGCGGACCTTGCCATTGAACGCGGCGGTCGCCACGAAGAAATGGCGGCAGAGTTCATTGATCGTCTTTTCATCCTGTTCGGGTGGGAGATTCTCAAGGTGGTTCCCGGTCGCGTCTCTACGGAGGTAGCCGCTAGCTTGAGCTTCGATACCGCGGGGACGGTTGCCAAGGCGCGCAAGCTCATCTATTTATATGAAAAGAAGGGTGTGGCTCGCGAACGTATTCTCATCAAGATCGCGAGCACATGGGAGGGCATTCGTGCAGCCGAGCTTCTTGAGAAAGAAGGCACCCACTGTAATCTGACACTGCTCTTCAGCTTCGCCCAGGCCGTGGCCTGCGCCGAAGCCGGAGTAACCCTGATTTCGCCTTTCGTCGGCCGAATTTACGATTGGCATAAAAAGGAGCGCGGCGGCGCGGAGATTCCTCCGGACCAGGATCCCGGCGTTGTGTCCGTCACTCGCATCTACAACTACTACAAGAAATACGGATACAAGACACAGGTGATGGGAGCGAGTTTCCGGAATATGAATCAGATCGTCAGCCTAGCGGGGTGTGATTTACTTACCATCAGTCCCGAACTTCTCGACCAGTTGGAGCAAACCGAGGGCATACTGGATCGAAAACTCGATCCGGCAAAAGCGCAGGCCAGCAAGGAAGAACGACCGCACCTGGACGAGAAGACTTTCCGCTGGATGCACAACGAGGACGCAATGGCGACGGAAAAGCTCGCCGAAGGCATTCGCAAATTCAACAGCGACGCGCATCACCTGGAAGAATTTGCGCTGTCCCAGGTTGTCGAAAAAGTGGGGTAAGCAATCGCCTCGCTCATAGCCAACCGATCAGCGGCGGAACCCGCTCATACCAAGGAGCACCCTGCGAACATTGTAACGGTGCGAGACCGGTCATTTACCTTGAGAGACAACCGCTCCGAGATGGTTGTATGTATCATACGGGGGAAGCAGTGACCGACGCAGCATTGCAGGCCAAGCATGAAGGAATTTCCTCCGTTCCGGCTGGATACGGTCAATCAGTGTCTCTGGCGTCACAGGGACAATGGAGACGATGATCGGATTCGCCTGACACCTAAGGCATTCGGCGTCTTGCGATATCTGGTTGAGCACGCCGGACGACTGGTCACGCAAAACGAACTGCTTGAGGCTCTGTGGCCCGACACGTTCGTCCAACCGGAAGTAATCAAGAGCCACATCTTAGACATCCGCACTGCTTTGGGGGACGGTCCGAAAAATCCTCAGTTCATCGAGACTCTTCCCCGGCGTGGTTACCGGTTTATTGCTCCAGTCAACGACGTTTCGACCGAATCGGCGATTTCTGTTGAACCGGTCTCTGGGAAGCTGGTTGGTCGGAAGGCGGAATTGGACTGCCTAGGCAACAGCCTGCAGAAGACTCTAACTGGCCGGCGTCAGATTGTCTTCATCACCGGCGAGTCCGGAATCGGAAAAACCGCGCTCGTGGACGAGTTCCAACACCGGCTTGTCGCCGACCTCATTGGAGTTCGAATCGCGCGCGGACAATGTGTGGAGGGATATGGCGGCAAGGAGGCTTACTACCCCCTGCTCGAATCATTGGGTCAGTTGTGCCGTGGATCAGCAGGAGATGAACTTGTCCATATCCTGGAGAAACAAGCGCCTACGTTACTGGTACAGTTCCCTGCACTTGTAAGACCCGAACATCGAGAAATGCTGCAACAAGAGATTCTGGGCGCGACTCGCCAGCGCATGCTGCGTGAAATCAGCAAGGCCCTGGAGACGATCGCATCCGAGAGGCCGCTCCTCCTGGTGTTTGAGGATCTGCACTGGGTGGATTACTCCACCGTCGATCTCATCTCTGCGCTCGCCCGCCGCCGCCAGTCAGCAAAACTGATGCTGATCGGCACATACCGGCCCGCAGATCTCGCGCTTTCTGATCATCCCTTGAAGACACTGAAGCGGGAGCTGGTGGTTCATGAATTAGGCCACGAGATCGCTTTGGAGCCCCTCGAGACATCCGAGGTAGCTGAGTACCTGGCGACTGCGTCGGAAGGCGCCGCTGTGCCTGAAGGCTTGGCTGAATTAATTCATCGCCGCACCGAAGGCAATCCACTCTTCATGATCGCAGCTTTAAAACACATGAGAGCGCAAAGGCTCATCGCGCAGGAGAACGCCGGCTTAACACTTACGGTACCTCTACAGGAAGTCGAGGTCCTTGCGCCGGAGAGTCTGCAACAGATGATCGAATCGCAGATCGAGCGATTGAGCGATGAAGAGCGTCGAGCTTTGGAGGCAGGGAGTGTTGCCGGTGTTTTGTTCTCCACCGTGGTCACCGCCGCCGCAGCGAACATGGATGTGGAGGACCTTGAACATTTGTGCGAAGGAGTGCTGCACCGGCACCAACTGGTCCGTTCGGCAGAGCCTCAGGAATTTCCGGATGGGACCGCTTCGAGCCGCTACGAGTTTGCTCACGCATTGTATCGCGACGCCTTCTATCGCCGACTGGCGCTGGGCCGAAGGACGAACCTGCACCAGCGCATCGGCGAGCACTTGGAGAAGGTTTTTTCAACCGGTTCCGGCGAAGCTGTAGCGCCCGAGCTAGCTCATCATTTCGAAGAGGGCCGCGATTGGTCGCGCGCCATCAAGTACCTGAGGCTTGTGGCAGAAACCGCTGGGCGCCGCTACGCGCCTCGGGAAGCTGCGGCCGCTCTGCAGCACGCTGTTGACTTGTCGAGCAAGCTACCTGACACGGAGCGCGCTGGTATTGAGACAGAGATTCTGACAAAGCTGGCCGGTATATACCTTGTCTCTTTCGACATGCGCGTCGTCGAAACCTGCGAAGCGCTGGCTGCGCGGGCTGCTCACTATGGTCTCATCGACGTAGAGGTGCAGGCTCTTATTGATATGGCTTACCCCTTGTCGTGGATCAGTTCTGAGCGGTGTCTCAAGGTCTTGGAACGGGCACTCGAACTCAGCGGCAGGCAGAAAAACCCGCTGATGCGGGCAAGAACACGCGCAAGCTGTTTGGTCCGGCGCATTTGGGCAGGAGGGTGGAACGCTGGTGATGCGGATGAGTGCCGCAGGGCTGTCGCAGAAATCCGTCAAGCCGGTGACCGTCTGCTGTTGGCGTCGCATCTGATCGATTACAACTTTATCCAGTGGGTTTCCTCCGAATACCGCGAGGCGCAACGCAACGCTGTCGAGAGCCTTGCGATCTTGCTTAACCAAGTCGAGGAAAACCCCTACTTAAGTACGGCATATTGGCAAAGTCAGTTCATCTTGCCTTGGAGTCTTCTGTATCTAGGTGAGTGGGGCGAAATGTTGCGGGAGATCAAGGTAGGAATCGCGATGGCGGACAGAAACGGAGACTCTTACCGGGCGCAGACATTACGTCTCTACCAGGCTTGGCTCCATCTTCAGGCAATGGATTTCGCCGGGGTTGTGGAGATCTGTGATTCAGTTCTCCCTTCGCTCGCGGATCCGCCTTGGCGACCTTGGGGCCGGTTCTGCCATGTCCTGCTGGGCTCGGCGCATAGGGCGTTGGGCAATTATGTACTTGCCCAGCAGCATTTATTCACGGTCCGCGATGAAATGGATCGCCACACAGTGATACACGACTGGATCCACCGCATGATGCTGCAGTGGGCCCTTGTGGAACTTTGGCTGGCAAAGGGGGATGTGCAGCAAGCGCGAGCTGAGACGGACAAATTTCTGGATTTGACGCAGCAGACCGCAGAGCGGAATTGGCAGACGCTGG
Source organism: Terriglobales bacterium (assembly GCA_035272945.1). Classification (GTDB taxonomy): domain Bacteria; phylum Acidobacteriota; class Terriglobia; order Terriglobales; family Acidobacteriaceae; genus Gp1-AA122. The sequence continues at coordinate 1,830 of DATEPX010000165.1, read as the reverse complement.
CCTGGGAAATGAATGCCCGGGTCGCTATGGAGGAACTCGACATCACCAGAGCACAAGACTCGGTTGCCAAAGGATTGGCGGCGATGGAGGGTTTTGAAGTGCCCCTGGCCAGCTGGCGCGTTCACGCCGCCGCGGCCGAACTTCACGAACACACAGGCGACAGGGAACTGGCAGAATATCATCGGGCTCTTAGCCGCGACACAATCATGAAGCTAGCGAATTCCTTGCCCGCCGAGGAGCCTCTGCGGAATATTTTTCTCTCTGATCCGGTGGTTCGCAGAGTCCTCGGTGACGCGACAGTCGCAATTGGACTCCAGCTTCATGATTTACCTTGATGATCGAAACTCGCGGACTGCCGTTCGGGCCAGAGGGCGGAGAGCACAAGGCCGACCGCGATCCCTATCGAAACTTCGAAGAACCGGTGAATTCCAATTCGCCATGCGCTGGTGGACCGCGTCACGAGCATTACAATCACCAGCGTAGTAGTCGCATACCGGTACGCACCTCTTTCAACTCGCAAGACCGCACAAAGCAATCCAATGATAAGAACGGCTACGCCGAATGCCCAGACACTTTCACTGAAGTAAGTAGCAGTCACTGCCCCAACCGCCGCTCCAATCGCTGTCCCCGCGAAATACTGCACGGAAACTGGCAGTGCAGCCCCGAGCGTCGACTGCATGCCTATAACTGTCGAGATCGGAGCCCAGTAAGCTTCCGGCAAGCGAAATAAGCGGGCGATTAGGAAGGAAACAACTGCCGCCACCGCGGTTCGGGCCGTCAGAACCAGAGACGTGGGGTTATCTCTGGCGACAATGAATTTACTGAGTTGTTCACCGGCATGTGACGCGCCAGGAATGGTTTCGGTCGTTGACACTATAGAGCCCGCCAGCCTCTAAGAAGCACGATCAGCACCAGTAGCGATGGAAGATAGATGATGGATGCCAACAAGAGACGGCGAGCAGCCGCGTTAGATCGACGAAGTACGAATTGTACCCCGTAGAAGGAAAACCCCAAACTGAGGAGCAAGGCTCCCGTGAAGTAGAAAATGCTGGGCTGGCCTGCCAAAGCTGGGAGCAGACTCAAGGGCACCAAAGCCACGAGAGGTAATATGGTTTGCAGAGCCACGAAACTACCTCTTGCCCGGCCGTAGGGAAGCACTAAGTAGCCGGCGCGATCGTAGTCTTCGCGATACATCCAGGCGATTGCCATGAAATGGGGGAACTGCCACAGGAAAAGCAGCGCGTACAGTATCCATGCCTCGAAGCTCAACCTACCCGATGCGGCAGTCCAACCGATCAGAGGAGGCACAGCACCCGGAAGCGCTCCGATCAGGACGCACACAGATGTTTTTCGTTTGAGCGGAGTGTAAAGGAACAAGTAAGACAACAGCGTAAGAAGCGCGAGCAGACTCGCAAACACATTGACCGCGGTCGAAAGATAAATGCAACCAATAGCCGCCAGCGCGATACCGAACCATAGAACCGCGGCAGGTTTCAGCCTCCCTGCAGCGAGCGGACGCCGGGCGGTCCGCCGCATCTGGGCATCAAATCGTCGCTCGATGTATTGATTCAGCGTACCGGTACCACTGGCGACCAGCAGCGTACCTAATAAGGTGTGAACCAGCCGCAACCATGGAAACTCACGAAGTGGACCTGGAACAGCGACACAAAAGCCGGTGAAGGTTGCAATCGCGATCAGCAAATTCACTTCTGGCTTGGTGAGGGCCCAGTAATCGGCCGCTGCGGAGCGGATTGCGCCCGCTTGAGCGCGTGCGGGTACAAGCCGCGTCTGGGGAACACTAATAAGGATGGGGTCGGCTGCCATGTTTTA
>DATEPX010000164.1:0-11604 GCA_035272945.1 Terriglobales bacterium | reverse complement strand
AAGTTTTTGGTGTTGGTGTCGAAGTAGGCACCGCCTGTCCGCGGTGTGGGCGACGCCAAGGTGGGCAGGACGGCTACCCGGCCAAACTGTTCGGTAATCGGGCTCACGTGCTCGTAGCGCAGTCCAGGCTCCATCTGCAGGTTACGAAGCAACGCGATACTGGCTTCGAAATACACGCCCTCGTAGGTCTGCCGCAATCCACGAATGTCACTGGTCCCGGGGACGTCGGCGGTAAACTGGCTGGGTATTCCCTGCAGAAACTGGGCGACCGAATCGAAGTCAAACTCGCCCAAGGGAGCACCCACCAACGAGTTTTTGTTGTAGCGAATACGCTCTACACGCCCCCCAAATTTGAACGTGCTGTTGCCTTTGATCCAGGAGGCGTCGTCGCCTCCTTGGAACGAGGTGTAATTAAGGATGTCAGCGCCCGAGGCTCCCAAACCTCCTTGTGTTCCGGTCAGTCCACCCACGACGATCGTGCCTGCCGGCGAATTGGGGAAGAAGCCCAGTGATGTATTGGCTGCAATCGGATCAAGGGCCGACACGTCGAGCGAGTCCGTGGCATGGGTGCGGCTGATTCCGCCCACCGCAGCATTTAGGAAATGCGGGCTGAAGATGTGCTGCAGCGTGACCACCCCGTTCTGATGGCGCGAGGGCGATCCGGTCCGTTTCTGATTGTAGGGGTCCGGTTGCGACTCGTCGGTGTTGTCGAACTGGTAGCTTCCCGCAAGCGTGGTCCTATCGGAAAAGTTGTGGTCCACTTTACCCACCCCGTATCGTTCCAATCCGATGCGCTTGCCCGCGAAAATGTACTTGGCGCTGTCGCCGCTGATGGGGCCGTTGGACAGAGGGAAGAAGGCAAGATACGGTTGGATGTCAGCGGCGATGGGCACGGCTACCTTCGTCCCGCACGGATCGGATCCCACCTTCTCGCATACCAGCCCGTTGCGCGCATCCGGCGACAGCGTGTCCGACTGGTGAGGGATACCCTTGATTTCGTGCAATTCCTCGTAGTCGCCAAAGATGAACGTCTTGTGTTTGACGATCGGTCCGCCGGCCGAGCCGCCGAACTGGTTGCGCTGGAACTGGGGCTTCCGGACGTCGAAGTAATTCCTGGCGTCGAGCACGCTGTTGCGCAGGAATTCGTACACGCTGCCGTGGAATTGGTTCGTGCCCGACTTGAACACTGCGGTCACAACGCCTCCCGTGGAGCGCCCGTATTCCGCCGTGGCCTCATTGGTCACCACCCGGAACTCCCGAACCGCGTCCACGCCCAGATTGACGTTAAGCCCGCTGCCAGGACTGGCGTTGGCATAGTCATTGACCACCAAGCCATCAATTAGAAAGACATTCCCCGTGGGGCGATTGCCGGAAATATCGAGCGCCGTCCCGTTACCCCTTGCGGCGCGTGAGTTGGAATAGCTCGCGGCCGAAGGCTGGGCGATTCCACCCACCACTCCCGCCTGCAGTTCGGCCAGTTGTAGCCAGTCGCGCCCGTTGAGCGGGAGTTGGCGGACCTCCCGCTCCTCGATCAGACCGCCCATGCTGGCATTGGTGGTGTTGATCTGGGGCGGCTCTCCACCGACGCTCACTTCCTCGCTGGCAGCGCCCACTCGAAGCACAAAGTCCATTTTCGTTTCTGCGCCGACGGTGAGGACCACGCCGTTGCGCACTTCTTTCTTGAAGCCGGGGGCGGAAGCCATTACCTGATACGACCCCGGCGGCACGTTAGCAATGCGGTAACTGCCGCTGCGGTCGGTAATCGTCGAACGTACCACTCCCGTCTCCAAATTCGTGGCTGCCACCGGCGCGTTCGGAACCACAGCACCTTGCTGATCCTGGACGGTACCCAGGAACGTACCGAACACCGCTTGGGTGTGCGCCTTGGGCGCATTCAGCAGCCCCCACACGACCACCGCGAAAATACTCACCAGCACTTGCCTGGCGCGAGTATTCATAACCTGCCTCCCCCCGAAAGTTTTCTTTCCCTGGGTCCGAACCCGGTACGCACCGGCCGCGCGATTGGCTCGGGCGGGACGGGAAAAGGAATGTAGTGGATCGTTGAGTTCGACTACGCACGCTAGGGCACGATGCATCAACGGGCTCGCTTGGACGCCAGCGTCTTGGGCTGCGCCGGACCTCATCTGCGCCATGGTTTTGCTGTCGTGTTAACGAACTTGCTCGCTTGATGTGCGGGGCGGGTATCCCACGTAACCGCCCCCGGAAAATACATTAGGTATGACCTATAAACCTTAGACCAAAGTCCCGGCGGAAAATATTATTGAAAAGCGGAGTTCACTGTCAAACAAAAACACGGGATGAGAGACGAGCCGGGGGTTTCATCCCGTCACCCCGCGAATTTTTTCGTTGCGCAGCCCGCGGCGGATTTTCGCCACAGGCTCGGGACGGACAGTAGTTGCCATAACCTCTTGCTGTGCACCGCCTCTAAAGTGAAGAATCGTCGCCACCGCGCGCCGGCCGGCAGTAGAATAGGCGCCTACGCCTGGGGTGAGCACGCCATGACCAAGATCTCGCGGCGGGAATTTTTCGAAACCGCCGGCGCCGGCCTGGTGGTCGCAGCCACGGTCCCCGAAGGGCTGCGCGCAGCCACAACCGCTCCGCCGGTGACAGCCGAGCCCGCAACGGCAACAGTTCCGCGCACTACCCTGCGTTTCACCGTCAACGGCGTGGCGCACAAGTTGGAAGTGGAAGACCGCTGGACGATCGCAAAGGTCCTGCGCGATCAGCTGGGGCTCACCGGCACCAAGATCGGCTGCGATCGCGGCGAATGCGGCGCCTGCACCGTGCTGCTGGACGGCAAAGCCATTTATTCCTGCAGTTCCCTTGCGGTTTGGGCTGAAGGACGGCAGATCGAGACTGTCGAAGGACTTGCCCGCGGCGGTCAGCTCGACCCCTTACAAACATCTTTCATCGAGCATGACGGACCGCAGTGCGGCTTTTGCACCTCCGGGCAACTGATGTCTGCCAAGGCGCTGCTGACGCGCAATCCCCATCCTACCCCTGGCGAGGTACGCGCCGCGCTCACCGGCAATCTTTGCCGCTGCTCCAACTACAACCGTTACGTTGAGGCGGTGTTGGCCGCCACCGGAAAAACCGCGGGGCCGCTCAAATCATGAACCCGCTGAAAAACCTTGGACATGCCACTCCGCGGATCGATGCTGTGCAGCGCGTGACCGGGCAGGCCACCTACGCCGGCGACATTCATCTGCCAGGTATGTTGCATGCTCGTGTGCTCCGGAGTCCCTACCCTCACGCCCGAATCCGCAGCATCGATCTTTCGCGCGTCCGCAGGTTCCCGGGCGTCAGAGCGGTCAGCACACACGAGAACTGTCGTGTCGTGTGGTCCAGCGGCGATACGCGCAACAAACGCTACCTCTTCAATAATCCCGTGCGCTTCTGGGGAGACGCCGTGGCGGCCCTCGCCGCCGATACGCCGCACAGCGCAGAAGAGGCGCTCCTGCTGATCCGCGTGGAGTATGAGGAATTGCCGTTTGTGCTTGATCCGGAAGAGGCGCTGAAATCCGGAGCGGTGGAAATTCAACCCGGCGGCAATCTTTCGCCCAACGAGCGCGGTGAGCATCAGCCCGAGGTCTATCGCAGAGGAAACTTCGAGGAAGGCTTGCGCGCGGCCGACTTCACTTTTGAGGACCGCTACACCTCAGTCCACGTCAACAACGCGCAACTTGAACGCCGCGTCAGCCTGGCGCACTGGGAAGCCGACAAGCTCACCGTTTACGCCTCAACTCAGGGCATCTCCAATTGCCAGGCGGATCTCGCCAGGGACTTGCAGCTCTCCCCGGAGAAGGTCCACGTCGTGTGCCCATTCATGGGCGGCGGCTTCGGGAACAAAAACCAGTGTCACGACTTCGATCTGATGGCGGCCGTACTCGCCAAGCAAGCCGGGGCTCCCGTGCGGCTTGAGTTCACCCGCAAGGAGGATTACACCGCGGTGCACGGGCGCTGGCCCACGCGCCAGCATTACAAGGTGGGTGTGAAGCGTGATGGAACGCTCACCGCCATTCAGCTCCGCGGTTACAGCGGCATGGGACCCTATCGTAAGGGCAGCGGCGCTATCGCCGGGATTGAACTCTATCAGTGCGCCAACGTGGAGTCGGCCATTTATCCGGTGTACACGAACATGGCTGTCTCTGCGAATTACCGGGGACCGGCGTATCCGCAAGGCGTGTTCGGGATCGAGTCCCTTATGGACCACATCGCAACCGAGCTGAAGATCGATCCCGTCCAGTTTCGCCTCCAGAACCTGACGCGCAAGTATCACGACGAGCTTCCATACAGCAGCCATGGGCTGGAGCAATGTCTGCGCCGCGGCGCGGAAGCGATCAGATGGAAGCAGCGGTGGCACCCACCGGCGAGCGATGCAGGCCCTGTCAAGCGTGGTCTGGGCGTGGCTATGGGCAGTTTCCCATCCCGCGTGGGGCGCGGCAGTGCCACCATCACCCTTGATTCCCACGACCAGTACCGCCTGCACGTCGGCGTGACCGACATTGGTACCGGCGCCAAGACGACGATGGCGCTGATCGCGGCGGAGGAACTGGCCGTCCCTCTGGAGCGGTTGGCAGTCATCAGCGGTGACACGGAGACGTGCCCTTATTCCGTCGGAGAGTCCGGCAGTCGTACGACGAACTTTACCGGCTGGGCTGTAATCCAGGCTGCTCGCGACCTGAAACAGCAGATCGCAGAGAAAGGTCTGCCGCAAGCCTCGCAGGTGCTGGCGGCCACCTCAACCACCGATCCCAAGCTGAATGGCGTCGCGCGCTACAGTTTCGCAGCCCATTTCGCCGAGGTCGAAGTCGATACCGAGTTGGGCCGAGTGCTGGTTCTGAAGTACGTGGCCGTCCACGATAGCGGTCGCATCGTGAACCCTCTAACCGCGACCAGCCAGGTGAAAGGCGGCGCCACCATGGGTATCGGGATGGCGCTGCACGAAAAACTGCTCTACGATCCGGACAGCGGCGTGCCTCTCAACGCCGGCTACTATGGGGCACGCGTGATGACGCACTTGGACGCACCCGAGGTGGAAGTCATCTTCGTTGAAACCGATGACCCGTATGGACCCTTCGGGGCCAAGACGCTAGGTGAACCACCGATCATTCCTTCCGTTGCCGCCATCGCCAACGCCATCTTTAATGCCACAGGCCATCGCATTAAGGACCTTCCAATCACCCGCGAAAAGCTTCTTGGGGGCGTGACATGAAGGCGTTTGCCAATGCCAGTGCTCGCAATTTCCGCCATGCAGCGGCGCTACTCAATCAGTCCGTGGCCAAGGGACGCACTGCCGCCATCGTGGGCGGGGGCAGCGACCTGCTCGGCATGATCAAGGAACGCCTGGTCACGCCTGACGTGTTGGTGAACCTGAAAACGATTCCGTTGCACAATCAGGCGATTCCGCACGCCGATGGCGCGCATATCGGCGGACTCATCACCCTCGACACGCTCAGCCAGGATCCGCTCGTGCTCCAGAAATATGCCGTTTTGGCGGAAGCCGCAGGCAGCGTGGCCACGCCACAGATCCGCAATGTGGCCACACTCGCCGGCAATCTCTGTCAGCGTCCCTGGTGCTGGTACTACCGCAACGGTTTCCCCTGCTTCAAAAACGGCGGCAATATCTGTTTTTCAGTTGTGGGTGAGAACCAGTTCCACGCCATGTTCGGCGGAGGTCCCAGCTACATCGTGCATCCCTCCGACACAGCGCCTGCGCTGGTCGCGCTCGAGGCAAAATTTCAGATTGTTGGCCCCTCCGGCGAGAGAGTAGTGCCAGCTTCGGAATTCTTCACGCTGCCGAAAGTTGATCCCGTCCGCGAGAACGTGCTGGCACCAGACGAAATCTTGGCCGAAATTTATCTGCCGCCGGCACCCGTCGGCGCGCGCAGCACTTACTACAAAGTCATGGATCGCGAAGCCTGGACGCATGCGGTGGTCAGCGCCGCCATTATTCTGGAACTGGATCAGGATGTTTGCCGTGCGGCACGCATCGTGCTCGGGGGTGTCGCGCCCGTTCCCTGGCGTCTGCCCGACGTGGAGGCGATGCTCACCGGCCGGCGTATCACCCCGGAACTTGCGGCCGACGCGGCGCGAGCCGCCATTAAACACGCTCATCCGCTGGCGAAGAATCGCTACAAGCTTCCGTTGACTGAGACGGTGGTTCGCCGCACGCTGCTTTCGCTCGCAAAAGCGCAATCGAGCTAAAACTGCTGCTGCGGCGTCCCTAGCGGCCTGTGCAGGTTATTGCTTCCTAACGCTGACCGATGCGTTAAGCATGCGTACGACGCGCTTCAGCACGTCGGCGTGCTCGGCGTCGGTCAGCTTCAGTACAAAGTGCCGCTCGAGCACGGCCTCCAGATTGACAGCATAAACCGCCGCACTGCCCTGTCCCACGATCCAGAACTCGTAATAGACATCGCCCCGGTTTCCGGATGAGTTGCGGCGGATGCTGCTCGCCGCCACTCCCGCCGCCTTTCCTGCCCTCTCGGAGATATGCATGACGACGATGAGCGGCAAGTCCTTGCCTTCAAGTCCCAGTTCGCGTACCAGCCAGGTAAGACATGTCGTGAGCTTCTGAGTTTCGAGATGTGCGATATCGGGAGACTCCAGAAATATCAGCGTTCCGGACACCTCCTCGGGGGGAGGTGCGCCGTGAACAACGGAACTGGCTACGAGAATGAACAGCAATGCCCGATAAAGGAGTTTCATGACGCTGCGGCAGCCGGCCGGCATGGCCCGATTCTGACTCCCACCACGACCCAGACCACGGCGCATAAGTGTGGGGCAGGAGACATTGTGGGTCGCCTACTACAACAAAGCTGTAACGCGGGTCACCGGCACCTGTGACAACTGCACACGCCTATGGTCCCCAAAAACCTCGTCCGCCTGCGAGTGCGGCAGGCATTCGACGGCGTCATGCGAAACAGTCCCCGTCGCTTGACCACGACCAAGCCCGAACGGAAGCATTTTGCCCAAGTAGCAAAAAAACTCGTATTGGCGCATATCGCGTCGAAGCGTATGGCACGTTTATGGCACCCTTCGGTGGGGTGACTGGGTTGGGGTGAACCCTTCGGTTGAGACAAACTAAATTGGCACACTCGCAGTTCTTCGGTGGGCCGTACGCTTCGAGCCGCTGTGAGCTAAGTCGAGCCTTTTCAATTCCGCGTCAAAAGTGCTTCCGTGCGGGCTTTTTCAGCGGTAAATCATTGAAAAGATTTGGTGAGCGCTGAAGGAATCGAATCCACAACGAAACGTAATTTCAATGACATGCAGGGCCACGGATGACACGCAAGGCTACAAATGTTCCTGCTAAACCGTCAAACAGAGCGCAAATCGAGCGCGACGATTGCGGGCCGAATCCAAAGCCGAAACCACCCATCCCAATTTGCCTGCCGAACCTCTGCGAAACTGATCAGACACATTGCTCTCTGAGTGCGGACCAAATCCCCAAATCCCTAGCAGCTAGCAACCGCAGGTTGCCGTGCAGCTCCCGTTCCGGGGTGACGTCTCACCCCTACTCCCGATGCCGAAGGCAGCGCGCTTTTGAACTTCACGGATACCGCACAGGAACCGCCCAAACCGACCCCGCCAAGCCTCGGAAAAACCCTCAGCCGGGATCAGGACCACGGCGCGGATCGGAGAATCGGCCCCGGATTCGGGACCGCATCAGGCAGCTAAACCGACCCGGATCACGGCACGGATCGCCAGGCAACAACACCCCGGAATCAGGGTCGGATTGCCAGCGCAAACGGCAAGGGCCGCGCCTCAGATCGGCAGGGCCCTTATCCCCCTCAATGATGGGTCAGCGGCTAAGGAAAAAATTCATTCCGGCCTGGCGAGGCCGTTCGAGAACCTGGTCGTGCTTATCGGTGGGCATCCCACCAGATGGACATGTTTCCGAGTGCCAGCAACGACGCGGCGAAGAAGACACCCACAGCATCTCGCAGCTTTGCTCGACGTACTATGCCAACACCAAGGAGAGCAACAACCGCGCACAGCATCACGATCAAACTAAATCTGCGAAGGACAGGCTCAGAGAAGAACGAGTATCGCCCTGAGAACCATTGGAACGTGAGATACCAATCGCAGCCTAGTCCCACAATGACGAAGCACGAATCAATCCACCACGGCCTCGATCGCACGCTGGCTTGGTTCTCGATTGCTTGCACTCCTTCCTTGTTTCCAAAGGCGACAGAGCAGGGCCTGGTGCTTGACCTTCATCCGTTCTCGAATGCGTACGCTAGCGGGCCGGGAAACGCCAGCGGCAGGTACTCTGCTCACCGGTCAGGATCAGGGCGACTCAGGAAAAAATTCTCCGCCCCGATAAGATTCGACCCCGGAATCGAGACAACATCTGGCTGCGAATCGCGCCGGAATCACGGCGCGGATTGGGGCACCGCATGCGGAGAAGCACCGCTGCTACGTTGCAGTCGCGCGGTGATAGCTGCCGCAGCCAGACAAGCAACAGCCGGAAACAACAGGCTGACACTATGCCACAAGCGGTCGAAGAGCATCGGTGTCCCTTCCCAATGAAAGCTCACGGGCGCGTCTATCACGTACAACGCTGCTTCCCACACCGGACTGACTAACTCGGCACAAGCGGCCATCCAGCCGCACATGGTCTTCCGCGACAGCTCCACGCCGTGGCGCTGAAAAATCGACTCCATGCGGTTCAGCGGAAGGTGATCCCCATATTTGCTGACGGCCACCTGCGCCAACAGACCCGGCCCCGGCAAGCCCCTTCTCGATGGGCGCCGCCGGTTTCTCCGCGGCCGCCACGCCACACCCTTTCGCACAGGCGTACTTGGGGCGAACTTCTTCGATGACCTGCAAGGACGCAGGAACAAATTCCAACCGCTCGCTGATATCTTCTCCGATCTTTTGCATGTGAGTTTGGCAGTGCTGGCATTGCCGCTGCGATTCCTCCAAGTCAAATACCACCCGCCGACGCTCGAGTGATTCGGGCAGTCGCTTGCGACCATGACCACGGCGCTCAGTCTTCTCCTTATTCTCTTTGCTGTTAGCGCGGGGAGAAGAATCTACCGCCGGCTCTGCGCTGGAAGTTGCAGCGCTCGCTCGCTCGCTGGCTGGCAGCAATGATTTGCGCGGCAAACAGGAATAACTGGTTTTCGTCTATGCGTTCCCGTTTCTGCCCGTCGCGATAGCGCAGCAGTTGTGCCAGTTGGTGTTGTACGCGCGCCAGAAGCTGGTCTTTGTCCTCTACTGTCTACAGCAACTGCAACACGATCTGCGGCAGAACATTTACTTCCGACGGTAGGTTTTGAGGATCGATTTCCATGCTCTACTGGTTCTGCTCCCGTTCCCGCTGCTCCCGTTCCACGACCAAGTCCACCCACTCGTCGGTCAGTTCCCGAAAACGCTTGTAGTTGGCGATCTTCTCGCGTATCCCGGCCAAGTGTTCGGCGCGCACGAAACGGGTACGGCCCTTACCGCGCCAGGTGAAACTGAGCTGGTAATAACGTCCGTGCTTCTGCGGGTTCTTCGGATCTTTGCAGCGGCAGCCCGGCTTGCCGCATACGTTGTACTGCTCGCTCAAGCTGCCCGGATGCATGGGCCCGAGCTCAGCGAGTTCTTGCTTTAGCTGCGCAATCTTGTGTGCGATTTGCGTGGTCTTCATATCCGATATCATTATAATGATATCGGATATTGTCAAACACTTTCTTTGAAAATCTCCAACTTTCCTGAAATGCTTTCCTCCGTTCTTGCGAGCGCCCGCATGCTGCCACGGCAATTCGCGATACAATTCCGCCATGCCCATGACCCCGTTTATGGAAAGGTTTCCTGAACTGGGAGCGAGTGAGACCCGGTCGGTGACCGTCTCGGACAAAGAGGAGTTACCGAGCGGAGAGTATGGTTTTTTCGAACTCTATTGCAATGAACCCAACTGTGACTGCCGGCGCGTGGTGGTGGTCGTGGTCCGGCCCGAGACGGGCTGGAAGTTTTGGGCCGTCATCAACTACGGCTGGGAAAGCGTGGAGTTTTACAAGAAATGGGCCAAAGCTCCCGCATCGGACCGCTCGGAATGGCAGGGGCCGGAGCTCGATCCCCTGAGTGAGCAGACCTCCTACGCGCCCGCGCTTCTGGATCTGTTCAAGTGGGTCCTGCAGTCTCCTGGTTATGCGCAGCGCCTCAAAAAGCATTACCAGCTCTTTCGCGCCGCAGTTGATGAGGAATTTGCAAAGAAGAACCCCACGCTGCGATATCCGGCGGGTCAGTGCAGGACGAAGTGAGTGGGGCAGGAAGTTTTCAGGAACGCGCCGGCGCTTCACCGGTTGAGTGGCTTTCCTGGGGCGCCACCGTCGCTGGCAGGCTGTAGCGTTTCCTTCGCTGGCCTTTGCTCAAATCGATCCCTTCCAGCAGCAGCCCCAGTTCCCAGGCGGCGATTTCCTTCTGTCCAGTCTCTGAAAAAGGAAATTGAAAAGTGCCGGCCTCGAGCCGTTTGTACCAAATCGCCCAGCCATCGCGATCCCAGTACAAAATCTTCAAGCGGTCGGTGCGGCGATTGCAGAAAACCAGCAGGTGCCCCGAAAAGGGGTTGCAACGAATTAAGGCCTCGTTCCCATCATTGTGCCAGTTGTAACCAGGCTGTCCAGGTGCCGGATTGCCTTACATATTCATGCCTGGGTCGAATGCAGCGTGCGTGTGATACCAACCTGCGCGCTGTGTCCCTCCCGGAATCGTTATATTCCAGAAGTTTGGAAGTGAGTCTGCTGTCCCTATGCCAGCGTGGTTATTTGCGCTCGGATCGGTGTACGAAAACGTGCCGTCACCATTCTGGTAAATGAACCCTCCGTACTCTAGGTTCCGACGCCTAGATATCGGATCATAGTCATTTTCCGCATTGTACCCAGTGCATCTCGCGCTCGGATATTTGTCACCGGGAGCCAGGCCTGAGGGATCAACAAGGTTGATTGGGTTGTTGCGAACGTACGCGTAGAAATTCACGCCGCCGCCGCCAAACCCCAGAGGGTCTTCACTGATGAAGCGGCCTATGGACGGGTTGTAGTATCTGGCGCGGTAGTAGTACTGGACCAGTTTCGGAGTCGAACTCTCGGCTGGTGTACTGGAAAGGATTGGCGAGTGTGCCCGTGGACCCAACCAGCCTTCCAAACGAGTCGTAGCTATAGGTGTTGGAAAGGCCGGCACTGGAATTACTCCGGGAAGTAGTCGAACCGAGCCCATCAGCTTGGTAGTAACTCGTAGTACCAGATCGCAACTCGGACAATGGCTCGTCAACGTTTGAACTGTGCGTGTAGCGGGCGAGGACATTTCCGGCGTTGTCCACTTTCTCGGTGAGATTCGAGCCATCATAGAGTAATTAAGGACTGCGAAGCCAAATGAAGTCACGAATCGCTCGCTATGAAGCGTTTGTATCTCCGCATCGTGTGATTACCGAAAACTCGGTCCACGCGCGACCGACTTCTTTGAGGGTTGTGGCTTCCCTTTCGGCGGGCTACGCGGGTGATGGTGTTGGCGATCGCACCAGGACTCAGCGGAGTTGGTGTCCGTGACTTGCTGAGACGGGAGTGGCCGACCGGCGGAACGTTCGCTTTTCGCCCG
>DATEPX010000163.1:0-37049 GCA_035272945.1 Terriglobales bacterium | reverse complement strand
GAGGCGCCGCTCATGCAAGGCATTAGCGAATCCATGGCGGGACGAGCGGCTATCCTCCAACTTCTGCCGTTCAGTCTTTCGGAAACGAAGAAAGTGAATCTGCTGCACGGAGGTTTTCCAGAGGTGCTCGCTCGGCCGAAGGCTCGTAGCCTTTGGTTTGCTTCCTACCTGCAAACATATCTGGAGAGAGACGTTCGAGCGATCACTAATGTGCGGGATTTGGCGACGTTTCGTCGCTTTCTGGCACTTTTGGCGAGCCGTCACGGCCAGATTCTGAATAAGACCGACTTGGCTGCGCCGCTCGGCGTCACTGTGCCCACGATTGGCGACTGGCTGCACATTCTTGACGTGACCGGCCAGATCATTCTCGTGCCGCCGTATTTCGAAAACCTCGGAAAGCGACTGATTAAGTCGCCGAAAGTCTACCTGGGCGACTCCGGTCTTGCCTGCTATCTGCTGGGCCTGACGTCTGTGGGTGAGCTTGAGCGCTCGCCATTCCTTGGGGCTGTGTTTGAAGGCTTCGTCGCGGCGGAAATACTCAAGAGTCAGGCCGACCGTGGGATGCGCAAGGAACTCTACTATTTTCGCGATCAGCAGGGTCTGGAAGTAGACTTCCTTGTTCCACGCCCAAACGCCAAGCTGTGGCTGGTAGAAGCGAAATCCGCAAAGACTGTTCGCCCGCCCATGGCATCCCCGTTGACATCTCTTCAGCGCGCGCTGCAAAAGCGAGCAGGAAGATTGATCCTGGTCCATCGAAAGTCGCGCTTACAAGTACCTACAACGGCGGTTGCTAAAGGAGTTGAGGCGCTGGATCTGGAGCAATTTGTAGGAGAACTTCTACGTGCTAGATGAATTGGCGATGCGAACGGCGGTCTCGGATGGGCGGGTCCTTAGAGTTCAGATCGTGGGCTGCATGCGAAGCGCTGAAAACGTGCCCTCTTTTCTATTAAGACATAACGCCTTATCCTTTAATAACGCGACCGCTTGTTAAAGGAATCCTGCACAACCAGCAAACTCTCTTCACTCGCTATTTCACGTCTTCGTGGAACATCGCAACATCAAATTAAATTGATTTTCTTAACAAAGGATTATCCGGCATTCAATAAGGTCAATGTGTGAAACCGAGATTTTCCGTCAATCACGGCTCGGTTGGCAGCTGGCCGACCTTGAGCCTGACCTTTCCGCCGTTAGGACTCTCGGCAATCTGCCGATGCAAATCCCCGAGGAGTGCCAGTTGTTCGTACAGGTCGGTGACGTAGGCGTTGTTCGGGACATCCGCGCTTTCAGCAAAAACAACAGGCGTCTTGAAACCGATACATTGCAGATCGTTAGGCTTCAGGCCATGTTCGGCAAATGCTGCCAACTGTTGTTCCGCAAACCAGAGTCCACGTTTTGCCGATTCTGCCAAAGAATGTTCAAAGCCCGACTCTGATTCGGCAATTTCAGTCAGAGTGCCGGCACCTACGTTTAGCCACAAAATCTTCCCTTTGGTGGTTCGCAAAAACAAATCGCCGAAGCCATTCCGGGCGACCAGCGTCACAGGATCAGCGGACAGCCAGCGCCACGGTTCGAGCAGCCGGTTGACATCGAGTTGCTCAATGTTAAATGACCTCTCCACGCGGCGATTAAGAAGAGGCAGGGGAACCGATTCCATTCCCCGCGACCGGATCACACCGTAGCCGACGACCAAGGAACCTTCACGAACAGTAAATGTCGCTCCGGGTTGCACCTCTTCGTAGGGGTACTCCGGGAAGTACATCAGCGCCAATCTAACGTCTGAAGTATCGCCGGGTTCTAGAGCAGCATCCGAAACGACTGCTGGCCTGCCCATCGTAGCGGCACCAAGGGAGAGGCCCGGGAAGCAGCGCCAGAACTGGAAACCGGCTCCGTACGCTGCCTCTTCAGGTCGCGCATCATCTTCGCTTAAACAATAACCAATCGCGCATGGAACTAGAACTTCACCATAATGGCCATTCTGATACTTGGCTCATCCTTCCGCAGGTCTGGGGTCCAAAGACCACCGTGTGAGCCGCAGCCCGCACCCGTCGGGCCGGGGGTGTTGTCCAGGCAAACGAATTGGGCAGGAGAACCGTTGTTGCCACCAGGAGGTGTTATCCCGTCCGCACCCGACCAATACGGCACACTGGCGTGACGATAGCCGTACTCCCAGCGGAAAGTGATGTATTGTTTCGGCATCCAGTCGTAGGTGATTGAGGCATCCCAACCCTTGAAAGGCAACCCCGGAGCGGCCGGGAAGTACGGCGACCCGGAGACGGCATCCGCCCCGTTGATAGGAGACAACAGCACCAGGTAGCGCCCTGGATTGTCGAGTACGCCACCACCCACGGTTATGCCGTGGGTGTCGTGCTTGAACCAGAAGCGGTTATACAGCATCCAACCCGCGAAACTCTGCTTGGGACCACCCCTCACGCTACCGTCCGGCAAAGTCACAAGAGGTTTGTTTTTGTGGCAGCTCACGCCGCCACCGTATTCGCATCCCAGATCGCCCGTGAAAGAAAACGCCATCTTGTCGAGAAACTTGGTTGGCCTGTCGTAATACTTGACTTCGATGCTGTCATCCGTGTGGATACGCGAGCGCCCAGCTCCCGGATGGATGGTACTCAGAGTGTCTTCGCCCATGCCATAGTTGTTGAACACAAGCGCGACCCAGGGCTTCAGACGATAGATGATCTGGCCGCCTAGTCCCGGCCGAGTGCCGAACTTGCCGTAAGACTGCCACCCGTTGATGATCCACGGTTCAATCTTAAGTTTGTTCGTAGGAAACCATTGGATCCGCAGGCCATTGAAGAACCACGGCGTGTTAGATGACACAAAGGATGGCTGGTAAGCCCAGTTATCGAAGTTGTAGTAACTGAACAACCCGATGTAAAAGACAAACAGCCCGGCGTCTATGTTGAGCCCATGGTTCACATTGAAGTGGTATCCGCCATAGGCCTCCGAAAAGTAGCGGTACGCTCCACGAAGGTCCCATTGCCCGCGCCCGACGCTGGCATCATTGCGGGGAGTAGTGACGCCGAACATTCCCCCTAGCGTCAAGACACGGCCGCGGACGTTTTGCCAATGGAAGTCGCCGCCGAAGCTAATCTGCTCGATCTGGACCTCGCCCGAACGAAAGATTTCCGTGGAACCGCCGAGCGTATTGTCCCTTGGCTTGTTGAAGCTTTGGATGAAGTGAGTGTCAAATCTGATTTCTGGGGTGAAGAACTGCGAATCCCACACCGCATCTTTGTTGCGGGCGGTGCCGTTCAGCCAGGTCCAGTCAGCGTACGCAAAAGGGGTTTGCGTGTCCACCGCGGGAGTCTCCGAGGCTTGGGATGCAGTGGATTCACTCGACGTTGGCACCATCGCCCCTTCCTTCTTGACGGTTGCGGTGCCCGATGCCGGTTCAGCGGACTTGGAATTGTCCTGCGGCCGTGCCGCTACTGTCTCGGGATTGGGAGCTGGGGGTGCAACGGCGGACTCATTGGGGGTCGACAAGCCTCTAGCCGCGGCTGTCGAAGGTGTGCCCGCTTCCCCGCTTGCTTTTAATTGTCGCTCGAGCTGCTCAATGCGCTCTTGCATGATCTGGAGCTGTTTCTGCACGGCGGGTGGAGTTTCGGGATTGTTCAAATTGCCTGATGAACTGCTTGCCCCGCTTCTTGTCTTATCTACATCAGTCCCCGCCTCGCTCGAAGATGTGGGTAGAGCGTCCAGCATTGCCCTGTTGACTGAGGCCTGGCGTGGCTTTTCCGTTTCGGGCGTCGGCTCTGCCTGCGCATAGATACTTGAGGTTGGTACCACCGCGAGGCCTACAGCTAGGGTTATCGGCAACCATCGAGCAGCAACACTCGTGCGCAGAATGCCCCTAGCCCTCTGACTGTGCACTCTTGCTACTTTCAAAGCGACGCATCCCATCTGCTTTAGAGAGGATCTTGTCGCTGCAACGACTTCTTCCATCGCACACGGTGACCTCATTAGCGGCCCCCCTTTTCAATTAAATTGTTTGCGACCATCGTCTGTGAAAAGTACGGTAAAGACACTCTAGGTTCTCTGCTGACGCAGTCCGTGGTTCTCACTGTTGAAGTCGACGGAAAAGCAAAGCTGGTGAAGGTGAGATTACCCTGCGTGACGTGAAAGAACCGTGAAGATCCCTATTAAATGCCTTGTTGATAGTCACAAAAATCTTTTTTCAGATGCGGACCGCAAAAGATACTCTTAGACGTCGTGGCGATAAAAAAACTCCATACTTAGCGTTCAGCGCTGGGGAACACAGGAACGACTTCCAGGATCATTGGACACGAAAGCACATAAATTCTGAGTAAAAGGTGCATAAAGAATTCGTAAACGTCGCGATCTGACACGCTGACATTGCATCGCGACATCTGGTGGGAGAACGTCTTTTGCCTCAACAAGCAGGTCCAACGATGCGAGCACGCGACAGGAAAGGGCTTTTCCCTGAATAGCCCGGCGGGCAACCATAAACAAAGTGCTTACGCCAGCACCGTAATGGCACTGGCCGTGCTTCAGGGTTCAGATGAGAGAGCACCGTCATATCCTTCCGGTGAGTCTCCACCGGAAGGATTCTGAAAACGATATCCGAGCCACAGCTCTGTCAAGATGTACTTCGGCTGGGCGGGATCATCCTCGATTTCTTTGCGCAGCGTCTTGACATAAGCTCGCAGGTACTCAACCTCTTCGCCGTGCTCGGCACCCCAAATGGTTCGAAGCAACTTGGTGTGCGTGAGAGGCATACCCTCGTTTTTCCTTAAAAAAAAGTAGTGAAAGTAAGTCGAATTCCGTGGGCGTGAGGTGGACGACCGTACCAGCGCGCCACAGCAGTCGCTTCTCGAAATCGATCTCCAAGTCGCCGGCGTGGATTACATTGGGTGAGGGATTCTGGCTGAGGGTGCGGCGGGTCACAGCTCGCAGGCGTGCGACCAGCTCACCAAACCGTAATGGCTTGGTGATGTAGTCGTCGGCGCCTGCTTCCAAAGCCTGCACCATATCGTGTTCCGAATCGCGTACTGTCACCATGACAATTCCAAGCTGCGGAGCTGCGTCGTGGCGGCATCAAACATGCACACCGCCCGCAGCTCGAATTGCCAGCAAAACGGTTTCAACAGGTTCGCGCAAATCGCGGGAGCTGGTTCTACTGCGAGCAACTGCCGCGCCAGCTCATATAATCGCGTCATTTGTCTACCTTGAGGCTCTTCGGATTCTGCTGCCTCGCGTGCCTGTGAGGTAAGGCGCGTGATCACCAGGCTTGCAATCAGGAAGGAGAACAGCGCGAAGGTATCTGAGGTATCGCTTACTCGGAAGGAAAAGATTGGAGGTACAAAGAAATAATTGAGGCAAAGAATGGAGATCAGTGACGCAAAAGCCGACGAGAGAAAATCACCGATCAGCGACTGCAGAACTACCCCAATCAAGGACACGAAGCTTACAGTCGGAGAGTTGACATGCAAGCCGTAGCAGATGAAGGTGACGAGCGCTACGACGGTAGTCGCGGGTAGGACCCCGCAGTACCGATCGGAGGATTCGTCCTAGCTAAGCGAGGGCTGACTCGTTAGTCAATTTCCTTTTCTCGGCCCCGGACACGCTGTACCACCCCGCCGCTTGAGCTCATGAATCGGCTCGCAGAGCGAATTCATTCTGCCGCGCAACGCCTGAATTCTGATCGAGACACTTCACTCGCCGGTGTCGTGTTGGGCTCTGGCCTGCTTGCTTCTGGGGTACTGCTTATCGAGTTCCAAATTGAGTTCCAAGACATTAACCCTTGGTTCCCCTAGAAATCCCAGCTGACGATTTTCCGTGTGCTTGGCCACGAGTTGTCGTAATTGCGCCTCGCTGATGCCTCGCTCTTTCGCCACCCGCGGAAGCTGGAACGCAGCCGCCGCCGGTGAGATCTCGGGATCAAGCCCGGAACCAGAAGCGGTAACCAAATCGATCGGGATAGGAGTGCCCGGATTTTCGGACTGTGCTGCGGCGACGTCCCCCTTCACGCGATCAACTAGCTTTTGATTTGTCGGTCCCCACTGTGAGCCGTTGGACGCCGTTGCGTCATACCCGTTTCCAGCAGCTGATGGGCGCGAGTGGAAGTGCCCGGGCGAACTGAAGGCTTGCCCAATGATTCGGGATCCAACCACCTTTCCATTCGCCTCAATGAATTGTCCGTTGGCCTTCTTAGGAAAAAGCACTTGCGAGATGCCGGTTACGACCAGTGGATAAACGATCCCGAGAAGGATGGTCGTCGCTATGGTCATCAACACCGAAATGATAAGGTTTTTCTTCATGACAAACTCCCTTTAAGCAAGCCCGACCCTGGTGATCAGCATGTCGATGAGCTTGATGCCAATGAACGGAATAATGATTCCGCCGATACCGTAGATCCACAGATTGCGGCGCAGAAGCGCAGCCGCACCCATCGCTCGATATCTCACGCCTCGCAATGCCAGTGGAATCAGGGCGATGATGATGACGGCGTTGAAGATGACGGCGGAAAGAATCGCCGACCCCGGCGTCTGCAATCGCATGATGTTGAGCGCGTTCAATACCGGGAACGTGCCCGCAAACATGGCTGGGATGATCGCGAAGTACTTGGCAACGTCGTTCGCGATCGAGAACGTGGTCAACGAGCCTCGAGTCATCAGTAGCTGCTTGCCGATCTCGACGACCTCAATTAACTTCGTGGGATTGGAATCCAGATCCACCATGTTCCCGGCTTCTTTGGCCGCCTGCGTACCCGTATTCATGGCCACCCCGACATCAGCCTGAGCGAGCGCCGGCGCATCGTTGGTGCCATCACCCGTCATGGCGACAAGTTTGCCTTCGGCCTGCTCTTTCTTGATCAGGTCCATCTTGTCTTTCGGGGTGGCTTGGGCCAGGAAATCGTCAACTCCAGCTTCGCGGGCGATCGCGGCGGCGGTGAGCGGGTTGTCGCCAGTGATCATCACGGTCTTGATGCCCATAGCTCGGAGTTGATCAAAACGCTCACGCATGCCGCCCTTGACCACGTCTTTCAGTTCGATCACGCCCAGCGCGCCACGGGTCTTTTCAGCAACCACTAGCGGGGTACCGCCGGAACGGGCGATCTCTTCCACAGTTGCCTTGACCGGCGCTGGGACTTCGCGCCCATGTTGGATCAGGTAAGCCTGCACCGCATCGGCCGCGCCTTTACGGATCTCGAATCCGTTGAGGTTCACACCGGACATGCGAGTCTGCGCCGTAAAAGGGACAAAATGCGCGTCGTGGGAAGAGAGTTCGCGTCCGCGCAATCCGTACTTTTCTTTCGCCAGAACTACGATGGAGCGGCCCTCCGGTGTCTCATCTGCCAGGGACGATAACTGAGCGGCGTCGGCCAATTCGTTTTCCGCTACCCCAGGAGCCGGAACAAATCGCGCTGCTTGGCGGTTGCCGAGCGTGATCGTGCCAGTCTTATCAAGCAAGAGGGTGTTCACGTCGCCGGCTGCTTCAACCGCGCGACCGGACATCGCCAGAACATTGTGCTGAACCAAGCGGTCCATGCCGGCGATGCCGATGGCCGAAAGCAATCCGCCGATCGTGGTTGGAATCAGGCAAACCAATAGCGAGACCAAAACAAACACGGTCTGCGGAGAACCGGAATAAATTGCAAATGGCTGCAGCGTTACTACGGCGAGTAGGAAAATAATCGTCAATCCGGCCAGCAGAATGTTGAGTGCAATCTCATTGGGAGTTTTCTGCCGCTCCGCGCCCTCAACCAGAGCGATCATGCGGTCGAGGAATGTCTCGCCGGGATTTGAGGTAATTCTCACCTTGATCTTGTCGGACAAGACCCGGGTGCCACCCGTCACAGCCGAACGGTCGCCTCCAGCCTCGCGGATCACGGGCGCGGATTCACCTGTAATGGCTGATTCGTCCACGGAGGCGACGCCTTCAATGATCTCGCCGTCAGACGGAATAAACTCGCCCGCGGAAACAAACACCAAGTCTCCGGCGCGGAGCTTGGAACTCGGCACTTTCTCGAGGTTCCCGTTGCTGCCGATCAGCCGATTGGCGATGGTTTCCGAGCGTGCTTTGCGCAGTGTGTCTGCCTGCGCCTTGCCGCGGCCTTCGGCCATAGCTTCAGCAAAGTTCGCGAACAACACCGTGAACCACAGCCACAGCGTGATCTGCAGGTTGAACTTGAAAGCAGTTCCACCTTGGAAGAGCAGCACAGTGGTGATCACGCTGCCGATCTCCACCACGAACATAACGGGATTGCCCATCATCTTGCGCGGATTCAGCTTGAGAAAGGCGTCCAGTATTGCGCCTCGGACGATCTTCCATTCCCAAATCGCTTTTTTCTTTTTCGCCATACTTCTTCTCGCAACTCAGTCACCGGCTTCGAATCGAGCTGGCCCACTCCCTACGCTACTCTGAGCCTTCCTGTAGGCTCCTCTTCAGCCACCAGCGCTGTACCGCGACTGCAGACCAAATCCCTTCCACCAGGCCGAACGGCCATGCGCCCTGAAGAAAGCCGTACACCGATCCCAAGGCGCACGCGAAAGCGAACGCCAGAATGAACCATCTGCTCTTGGACTCCAAAGCGTAAGTCACCAACATCGCTGTTACTGCGAACAAACCGAACCCTGACAAGCGGCTCATATCTTCAGAATGTCTTTCCTACCATCATCAGCAGGTGCTCCAGGATTGGACCGAGACTTAATGCCGGGAAAAACGTCAGCGCACCGACGATCAGGATCACGCCAATCAAAAGCACCGTGAAGAGCGGCGTGGTCACGGGAAATGTACCAAGAGATGGCGGCACATACTTCTTTTGTGCCAGATTTCCGGCGATCGCCAGCATCGGAATGATCATCAGGAAACGTCCGATCAACATCGTGAGGCTGCCGGAGACGTTGTACCAGGGTGTGTTCCCACTCAGGCCTCCGAATGCCGAACCGTTATTTCCCGCTTGCGAAGTAAAGGCATAGATGATCTCCGTCAAGCCATGGGGGCCGGGATTGCCAATGCTGGATGTCCCAAACGCTTCGACAGAGGAAATCCCAGCGAGAGTAAGAATCACGAGGGGAAAGACCAGCGCCACCAGCATGGCCATCTTGACGTCGTAGGCTTCTATCTTCTTGCCCAGGTATTCCGGCGTGCGGCCGACCATCAAGCCCGCGATGAATACCGCCAGGACCACGTAGATCAGGATTCCGTAGAGTCCTGCGCCGACTCCGCCAAAGATCACCTCGCTGAGCATGATGTTTACAAGCGGGACCATGCCACCAAGAGGGGTGAACGAATCATGCCAACCATTGATGGCGCCGCAGCTCGCGTCGGTAGTCACGGTTGCAAACAGGGCGGAATTGGCGATACCGAATCGAACCTCTTTGCCCTCCATGTTCCCGCCCGGTTGCAGAACGGTGGGGTGTTGGTCAGTGCCAGCCAGAAGCGGATTTCCGTGCGACTCGGCCCAATACACCGTCGTGACGCCGGCGAGAAATAGAATGGCCATGGCAGCCCACACCGCCCAGCCATGCGCTTGCGAACCAGTCATCCGGCCGAGCGTGTAGGTAAGCCCTGCTGAGACGGCAAAAATCGAGAAGAGTTCGATGAGGTTGCTCAGTGGTGTCGGGTTTTCGAAGGGATGGGCACTGTTGGCGTTGAAGAATCCACCGCCGTTCGTGCCCCATTCTTTGATGATCTCTTGTGAGGCGACAGGTCCCTGGGCAACAGTTTGTTCGGTCACGATGTCCATGACGGGCTTGCCGTCCGGCCCGAGAACCGATTTGCCACTTGCATCCACCTTCGGCACCTGCATCGGTTCAACCAGCGATACCTTGTCATACGGGCGCAGGTTCTGCACGACACCCTGCGACACCAGGAGCAAAGATCCCAGAACGCAGAACGGCAAGAGCACCCACAGGGCGCTGCGGACCATATCGACCCAGAAGTTCCCGATCGTTTGCGCTTGCCGGCGAGCGATGCCGCGGATAAACGCTATGGCTAATGCGATGCCGGTCGCCGCTGAAGCGAAGTTGTGATAAGCCAAGCCCGCCATTTGGGTGAAATAGCTCATCGTCGTTTCACCCGCATAGTTCTGCCAGTTGGTGTTGGTGGTAAACGAGGCGGCGGTGTTGAAGGCCAGTGGAGCGGGACTTACGGCCCCGAGCTTCTGCGGGTTGAATGGCAGGAAACCCTGTAACCGCTGAATCAGGTACAGGACCACCATCGATACCAAGCTGAACAAAAGCATCGAAATCGCGTACTCCGTCCAGCGCATCTCGTGGGTCTCGTCCACGCCGGTCACGCGATACAGAAGCTTTTCAACCGGGCGAAGAACGGGGTCCATGAATGTCCGCTCGCGATTGAACACGCGTGCCATGAACACGCCCATTGGCTTGGTCACGAGAAAAATCAGCACGAGAAAGAACAGTATTTGAAACCATCCGTTGGCTGTCATTTCAGAACTTCTCCGGACGCAACAGCGCGTAGACCAGGTAAGCCATGGTCAAAGCGGTGACCACGAGCATGATGATTGATTCTCCGCTCATATCGTTGCCCTCACTTCACTCGTTCACAGAAATGAACGTAAGCAATCGAGACCGCGAAAAACGCGATCGTCACAAGGACGTAAACCAAATCTTGCATGATCTATCTCCTGAATCAGTTGAACCGGATTGGTCTAATCTCTTCGGTTGTGAATGGAGCCATATGCCGCCCGCGCATATCGCAATAAGAGCCGCCCACCTGCCACTCCACGATTTCCTCGCAGGCTGATCGCCGATGGTCGGGAGGTCCACAACTCGGCCCCCTGACTCTCTCGCTGGTGCCCCGCTCTCGGGGCGCGCCTCGCAGCCGAGCGTGCCGTTCTTGTCTCTGCATAGCGCAATCAGAAAGTACAGGAGAAATACTACTGCTCCTATACACACGACCAAAAAAGTAACCAAGACGTAATTCATAGCTCGCCGCTGGCCCAGCAGGTCCCAATGTCGACTCGAACTCACGTTTGCCAGCCACTCTCAATTGGAAATGACCGCTCATAAAATTGGTCTAAAAAGTTCATAAAGATTTCGTAAACGGCACTTTTGCGCCTGCTTTTCCAAGCAGAAGCTAGGCATGCTCCTGGCATAGGTGACCGATAGCCGGCGGCAGAGTTGCTACTGGGTTGTTGACAACGAGTTTGGGTCGAAACGGTAAACGCCCCATGGTTCAGTCCGAAGATAATGCTGGTCTGGCCCAGCCGCAGCTTGGAGCTTGCAGCGGAGCGACATCAGTGCTCGACATAATGCCGTGTCACCCAGGGAAAGAGGGAGAGGCAGAGGCAGGGGTCAATTGTGGTCTAATCAAGAGCATGCAAACTTTGATTCAGCTCCACTCCGATGGGATCATGAGCATGCAACGGGCGTGCGACCGCGATCAGAGTCTGCGCAAAGTCCGGCAGTTGAGAGAAGACGGTTCGACCATTGTTCATGCTCCATTATTTCGCCTGGCCAGAATGGAGCGCGGAAGGGGCAAAAAAGGCCCTCACGAATTCAAATCGAAAAAAGCTCGAATACCAGTTAAGTCTCACAGCAACTGTGGATTACACGGATACCCGAAGCTCTTAACCGGACACCAGTGCGTTTCTTGCAGGATCTTAAATCGCTCTGAATTGTGTTATCTCAAAAGTGAGGCCGGAGTCGGCTGCAAGACATAAAGGAATTGGCGGATTTCTCCGCGCCGGCGCTCGGCTTGATCTGCGTTTTGCTTTGCGATCTGTTTGTAAGCTTGGATCTCTCGCTGTGCCTTCAGATTTTCTCCTGCCCGAGCATAAGCTTGTCCTAGGCGATAGTGTGCTTCTTCCAGATCGTCATTGGTCTCAATCGCTTTTTGATAGGCTAGGATTGCTTTGCCAGAGTCTTTGTGTTCCGAATAGAGGACACCCAGTTGCAGGTAGGCAAGGCCGAACTTGGGATCAAGATGGATGGCATTCCCGAGCAGCCGCTGGACCTCGTCCAGATTCTCCGAGGGATTCGCCCGACGCTTCCAAAGACTGAGCGCGTAGTAATAATTTGCCAGGGCGTTTTCTGGTTCAAGCTTGGCGAATCGCTCCAGCCGCCTCCCCACTTCGTCCGACACGGCAGATTCAGCGCTTAGCATTTTTCCCAACAGCAAGTACGGACTCGGATCGTTGGGATTCAAGTCGGACGCTTCGCACAGACGTCGCGCGGCTTCGTCATGGACGCCTCGTGCATACCAGGCCACGCCCAGTCCGGCCAGTATCCTGACCGAGTGCGGGAAGAGACGATGTCCTTTCGCGAATACCCGAATGCTCGGTTCAGCGGCCCGGTGGATCAGGAGTTCGGCGGCCCAGTCAAATAAGTTGGCTTCACTCGGTTCGAGTTCCGCCGCGCGCTGGTACTCGTGAACCGCGGCCAGCGGGTCACTCAATCTCTCGTCGATGTCAGCGAGCAGGTGATGTAGTTCGGCTTTGTCGTGATTCGGGAGCAGGTTCTGAACGGTTTGGCGTGCGCGCTCGTATTCTGCGGCGCCAGCATAGGCGAGTGCCAATTGATACGAGTTGTCGTAATCGCCAGCCTTGAGACGCGAAGCATGCTCAAGGTAGTGGAGCGCTTCCCGAGGTCTGCCGTCATTAAGGAGAACCTTCCCCAGCGTATGATTTACCTCGAAGTTCTGCGGCTCGTGTTCAGCCTGCGCGCGTAGCGACTCCTCCGTTGCGGTTGTGAGTGTAGACGTCTTTGAGGTAGCCGGCGGTTCCTTGCCCAGCGAGACAATCCCTTTCTCAAGCGATTCCGACGTTCCTAGAGTTGCCGTTGAGCCATGTCCACCGAGACTTGTGGGATCGGTAACGCCAGCCACGGTGAATTTGGGTTCGTCGAACAACTCGGGGGCACCTAGGGTTGAACCTGGCGAGTCGGAGGATTCCAACACGAGATCAATTTTCTTGGTCTCTGTTCCTGACAACTGGATAGGGCTGAACGTTGCGGCTCGATAGCCTCTCATCTCCGCTTCCAGCGTATAGCTGCCGGGAGCAAGCCCGGACAGGTGATAGTGTCCTTCCGAATCTGTCCGTGCAGCTTGATTCCTCGTTCCAGCCTTGGAGTGCACGTAAACCATTGCCCCGGTGATGGGGCGTTCGCTTCTATCCCGGATGTATCCCTCCAGTGCGCCCGATTGGTGATCGGTCGTGGATTGGCCGTGAACGGCTGGGGCGAGGAGGATGACGGTCACCGTGAAGTGGACCGCAATCCGGATTAGACGTCCAGGCTGACAGGTGCCCATGCGATTTTCGCGCCCGGGGGCGGCTGCTGCAAAGGGACTACTTATTCGAAGCTCTCATTGTACTGACAATGCCCTTAGATTCCTGAATCGTGAGTATCTGATTGGCTTTGACCTGTGTGAACCGTTCGATCTTCTGGGTAGTCGGCCATTTGACTTCGATCACATCCGCGATCTGGGCCTTCCCCAATCCGAAGTGCAGGCGCAGGTCGCATTGTGACATGACGCTTGAACCGCTGTGCACCTCATCCATCTGAGCATGGCGCCCCGTGGTCACTCGCACGCGCGCGCCAATGGCGGTGCGATTGCAATGAGTGCCGATAAGCTTAAGTTTGATCCAGTTCTGCTTGTTGCCTCCGTCATTGCGGAGAAGCGAGGGTCGGTCATTCATGTTCAAGATCAGCGCCTCGAGATCGCCATCGTTGTCGTAGTCTCCAAAGGCAGCGCCCCGACTGGAGAAGCGCTCCCTGATCCCCGGTCCCATCTCCGATGAAACGTCTTTGAATCGGCCGTTGCCAAGGTTTCTGTAAACGATGCGAGGGTTCTTGAACGTCTGACCAACATCATGGGCATCTATTTCTGGGTAAACATGGCCATTAACCTGTAAGAGGTCAGGCCACCCATCATTGTCGAAGTCAATAAAACCGCAACCCCATCCAACGTACTGGTTGTTGATCCCAATCCCCGATGAGAACGTAACATCGGTGAACGTCCCGTCTCCATTATTGTGATAGAGATTGCAGGTATCATCTGCGAAATTGGTCTTGAAGATATCAAACCAGCCATCGCAATCGTAATCCCCCACAGCAACACCCATTCCCGCTTGTTCATGGCCATTTTCGCTGTAAGCGCAGCCGGCCATTACCGCAACGTCCGTGAACGTCCCGTCGTGGTTGTTGCGAAACAGCATGCTAGGTTCCGAGTCGACAGCCACATAAATGTCTGGCCAACCGTCGTTATCGAAGTCATAGGATACGGCGGTAATCGAGTACCGCGGCCCGGGCTTCAGAATTCCCGATCTTTCTGAAATGTCTGTAAAAGTGCCGTCGCCATTGTTGCAATACAAAACGTTCGTGTCACCCGGAAGACCGCGAGGGCCGCACATCACAGGAATGCCTTTCCATTGGCAAGAGGGGGTATTTTCGGAGGAAGGAGTCTTATCAGGATCCAGCTTGATGTAATTACAGACAAAAAGGTCTAAGTGGCTGTTGCGATCGTAATCGAGCCAGGTACATCCCGCGCCCCACCGGACCTGCTCGTTGTAAACACCGGCCTTGCGGGTGACGTCAGTGAAGGTTCCGTCCCCGTTATTGTGAAACAGAATGTTGTGTCCCCAAAAGCAACAGAACAGATCATCCCATCCATCATTGTCATAGTCACCGACACAAACTCCTGTCTGCCAGCCGGTGCGCGCCAGGCCGGACTTCGCAGTGACATCGGTGAAGGTTCCATCGCGATTGTTTTTGTAGAGATGGGAGGTGGGTGCCTCATCTGCGGGCCATTTGGCATCAAGTCGTGTACCGTTTGTCAGGTAGACATCGAGCCAGCCGTCGTGATCATAGTCAAAGAAGGCAATCCCGCTGCCCTTCGCCTCAATGATGTACCTCTTATGATCGATTGAACCCCAGACGTTGACGGCGTTCAGGCCCGCTTCCCGAGCAACATCTACGAAAATGACAGGAGAAGTCTCAGCAGCATTAGGCCGCTCCGCGTTGAGAATCAGTGCGCGTTGCCATTGCCAAAGAGGTACGGTGAGAGCCTCTAAAAGCTTGCTCCCCAGGAGAACGAGGGAAGAGCCGAGGAAATTTCGCCGTGGAAGATTCATAGCGCCTGAGTGCGAAGACCGAATTTCCGGCTCATCGGCCGGGGTTCACAATCTTGGGAAATTTTCGCGGCACTATACCCGTACCCTCCTTTACGGCGATGATCTGATCGACCGGCACACTAGTCAGGCGGTCAACCTGGCCGCTGGCCCACGCGATCTCCAAGAAATCGATTCTCGTGCGCTTCCCCAGGCCAAAATGAATTCGCGGGTCACTGGCCGACATGTAGCTCATGCCGCCCTTGGCCTGTTCCACATGCACAAATCCTTCGGAGCTTAATTTCAAAGAAGATCCAATGCCATCCCGGTTGGAGCGAGTGCCAATCAATTTCACCGTTAGCCAGTGATTCGAGCTTCCGCCGTCATTTCGCAAAAGCGACGGATAACCACCGCGGTTGTTGGTGATGATATCGATGTCGCCGTCGTTATCGTAATCGGCGATTGCCAGACCACGCCCTGCAATCGGACGCACGAAGTCGGGGCCCAAAGACTCTGATGTTTTCGCGAACTTCCCTGCACCTAAGTTTCGAAACATCAGCATGGGTTCTTGGTAGGAGACCTCGTTGTGATAGAGCTGGATATTGTCCAGCATCGCGCCGTTTAGTTGAAGGATGTCTGGCCATCCATCGTTATCGTAGTCCACGAACATCATGGACACACCGCTCAGGAGAATCGCCTTGTTGCCGATCCCAGAATTGAACGTGTCATCGGTGAAGGTGCCGTCCCGGTTATTGTGGTAGAGGCGGTTCAATTCAAAATCGAGATGAGTTAAGTACACGTCCAGCCAACCATCGCCGTCCACATCCGCGGCGTCGATGCCCATGCCTGCCTCGTACCGGCCATCTTCGCTAGCCGCCAGTCCTGAAACGAGTGAAACGTCCTCAAAGGTGCCGTTGTGTTTATTAATGAATAAAAAGTTCGGCCATGAATCGTTGGCGATGGCAATGTCGGGCCAGCCGTCATTATTGAAATCGGCCAATACGACCCCCATGCCCTTCGATTCTGGCTTGCCGACGCCTGAAGCTTCGCTCACATCGGTAAAGGTTCCGTCATGATTGTTATGGTAAAGCTTCGTCTTTTGGCCTTTGTAGTTGCCGGGATGGCAATAGGAGCGGTAACCCGGCCGATGTTCACCGCACCAGAGGTTGTTTTTTGGTGTCCACTCGATGTAATTCGTGACGACCAGGTCGAGCCACCCGTCCTTATCGTAGTCAAACCATCCTGCGCTGGTGGACCACACTCCTTCGTCTGCCACCCCCGCCTTGACGGTAACATCGGTGAACCTTCCCTCGCCATTGTTGTGGTACAGGATAGCGCGGCCGTAGCCCGTGACATATAGATCAGGATAGCCGTCGTTGTCGAAGTCGCCCACGGCGACGCCCTGACCATAGTGCCCTTCACTGCCGACGCGGGCTTTGTCAGTCACGTCAGTGAAGGTGCCGTCGCCGTTGTTGTGATAGAGCGCGCAGCGCAAAGGATGCGGGGGTTTGTAAATGTCAGTCTCGGCCGACTGCACGAAGAACAGGTCCATGAGGCCGTCCTGGTCGTAGTCGATCCAGGCGACTCCCGTGCCCATAGTTTCCAGGTAATATTTTTGCTCAGTCTGGGTGGAATCTTGAACGAAGGTGATTCCTGCGGCTTCGCGCACATCGGTGTAGCGGACAGGAACCGGAGAATTCTGTGTCTTGGAACCCTGCGATGGGAGAGAACGCGGGTTGGCACCGCTCATGCCGGCGGCTAGCACCAGAATCAAGCTGAACCTGCGGCTAGCACAGAATGCTCTGTCCATTCGACTCTTTTCGGCTGGGCATACGGCTGGTTCTGTCCTTACCCCGAATCAGAGGGTTCGGTCGGCGAGCGTTAATGCCAGTTGCAGCAGCTGTTGGCGGCCTTCCATCGATATCGGTTCGTGAACCGACGAGGATGCCGTAGCCGGAACCCGGGCGAGAGCCTCTTCAATCCGCTTCACGTCCAAGCCGCCAGCATTGCTGCCTTTAAACCGGTTCAGGACCTCCCGTGCTTTCGCAATCTGTCCTGTTTGATAATAGAAAGCACCCAAAGTGGAATAACTCCCGGCCCATTCCGGCAACAGATCCACCGCGCGCTCGAATCGTTGCGCCGCCTGTTCGGTCCTGCCTTGTAGGACCGAGACAAGCCCCAGCCCCCAAAGAATTTTTCCAGAGCCGGGAATTCGCGCCGCTCCCTTCTGCAATGTTTTTTCCATGCCGCTGATGTCGTGGTTTCGGAGCCGTGCCAAAGCCAGCGAAAGATAGTACTGGTCATTATCGGGATTTCGAGTTATCGCATCCTGATAGATCTCCACGGCGCGACCAGCGTCACCAAGGTGCGCATAAATGTCGCCCAGCAGAGCAAGGTAACCATCATCTCGCTGTCCGCCGACAGAGACCTTTTGGGCAGCCTCGAGCGCCGGTTCATAAAGACCCTTGCGGAAATAAGCATCAGCCAAGTCGAACTTCACATCGTCGGAATCAGGATTCGAGTGCAGCGCGGCTTGAAAATGCTGGATCGCTTCATCATATAAACGGTAGCGTGCGAGCAGCACGCCTACGCCGGTCTGCGTTCGGTAGTCGCTGGCACTAAGTTGATCAAGCTCCGCTACTGTCTTCCTAGCATCTTCCGTTTTTCCCAGTTTGAGATACGTCTCAGCAAGAAGGTAGAGATTCTGCGGCTGATCCGGATGCTTCCGTATTTGCTCGGTCAACTCGGCCAGTTCCAGTTGAACGCGAGCCTGTGGTGTTAGCTTGGAGCGGCTGTCTAGATAATCAAAAAGATGCTGGTAAGGATAGGGGCCGGTGGCGGAATCCTTCGAGAGCGTTTGAAACACTTCCAAATCACGCTGTGCCGCTCCCATTTGATGGAGACTTCGCTCCACCATGGCCAGCTTGTAGTATCCCGGCGCAGGATCACGACTCACATGGATGTATTTCCTTAACAGATCTGCAGCCTGCGCATAGTCTTTGCTTTGAATTCGCAGATTGGCCAATTCGAACAGAGCTTCAGGAAAATCGGGATTGGAACGAAGAGTTTGCTGGAAGAGCTCCGCAGCTTTGGCTTTGTTTCCCTGCCTCTCCTCGATATAACCCATGTTGAAGAGGCAGGAAGCGTTGCGAGGATCTTTTTTCAGCCCTTGTTGAAAATATTTCTTGGCTTCGTCGAATCGGCCCAGGTGCCGGTACGAGAGTCCCATGAAAGCAAACGACCGCGCCGAAGGATCGAGATCGATCAGTTTCTTGAACTCAACGATCGCCTTTTCGGTCTTGCCGGACATGAAGTAACTTTCTCCCGAGGCAGCGTGGAGATCGGGCCTTTGGGGTGAGATCTTCAAACCCTCGGCCAAGAGCGGAAGGGCATCCTCAAAGTAATTCTGCGACATGCTGACTCGAGCCAACAGGAAAATGATGTCCGTGTTCTTCGGGGCGAGTTTACGGGCGCGTACCAGAACGTCCAAAGCATCGACTGGCCTAGACTGGTCCGAATAAACCTGGCCCAGCAAATAGAGCGTGTCCGGTGAATCGGGCTTTAGTTTCAAGGCTCGGTTCAATATCAGTTCAGCCTTCGAGTAGTCGCCGCTTCGAAGGTGCGTCTGGCCAAGGTTATAGAGGATCTCAAAGTTTTCGGGCTTTAGGGCGTTGGCTTCTTCCAGTTCGAGCCGGGCTGCTTCATATTTTTTCGCTGAAGCCAACAGAACGCCCAGGGTAAAGTGCAACTGAACATCATTCTTATTGCCGGCTGACAACTGCCTCGCGACTTTCAGTCCCTCGGTCGTCCTAGCTGCCTGAAAGTACGCGCGGACAATGTTGACGCGAGTCGTAAGATTCAACGGACGCACACGCTGAAAATGCTGGATCGCTTCCGATGGCGAACCTTTGGACATCAAAAGCAGGCCGAGATTGTAGTTTCCGTCGCGATTGCCGGTATCGACGCGCAGCACCTTCCTGAACTCCTGTTCCGCCAGATCAGGTTTTCCTCCCGCGACGTAGAGATTTCCAAGATTGATGCGGGTCTTCGTCGAACCGGGCTCAAGGGACAGCGCGTGCTGGAATGATCCCAGCGCTTTGGCGTAGTTTTTTTCCGTGGTGTATAGAATCCCCAGGAGGTTATAGGCATCGACACTGGAAGGAGTCAGCTGGAGCTGTTCCTGAATTTTACCTTCCGCTTGGTCGAGCAAGCCTTGATTCATCAGGCTTTCAGCTTCAATCAGAGCCGATGGGATTTTCGAGGTTCTTGGAGGCTGGCTCTTGTGTGACGCAGCCGTTTGGGCAAGGAGCCCCGTGGCCAAAACCCACGCCAAAGCCACGCTCACGAACCAGCCGGTTAGGCTGTCCGCCGGGCTAGATCGATACTGAAATGAAGCGCCGGTAGCCATTTCCCAATATTTCTTGCTGCAGCGTGCACTCTAACTTGCATACGTCTGGAAGGTCAATGGAGCGTTTCCAACATCTGTTGGGCGAGCTTATGTTGCGGCTGTCCACGAAGCAGTGTCTGTAGCACGGTTTGAGCTTTATCCTTCTCATTGAGCAGAACGTAAAGCCTCGCGAGATTGAGATATGCTTGGTCAAACTTGGGCGCGGCATCGATGCAGGCCTTGAATTTCTGTTCCGCTTCCGAAAAGCGCCGCTCATGAACCAGCACAACGCCGAGATTATTCAGGGCGTCCGGGTAGTCGGGCCGAACACTCAATGCTTTGTCAAAGAATTCCAATGCGCGCGGAATCTTGTCCTGTTGACCATAAAGCATGCCCAAGCTGTAGTTAACCTCAGGATTCTCGGGTTCAACCTCCAGGGCGCGAGTCAGAAGTTTCTCCGCTTCCCCGACAGTTCCTTGTCGCCGATAGATGTTCCCCAGGTTGAGCAGCGCGACTGCATAATCGGGCCTCAGGCGCAGAGATTCTCGAAAATTGCGAACGGCCTCGTCCGTCTGTCCTTCCTGTGCCGCGGCCATGCCAAGGTTGTTCCATGCTTCGGGATAGTTTGAACGTAGCTTCACGGTTTGCTCGAGATATCGGCGGGCCTCCTGAAATTGGTTTTGCCGAAGATAAAGGGTTCCCAGGTTGTAGTAGGCCTCGGCGTTATCTGGCTTCTCCGCAATGACTTGCCTGAAGGATGCTGCTGCCTGTTCTAAATAGCCGTGCTGAAACAACGCGACGCCAAAGGTGAAGTCGTTACGCTGAAAGTTCCCGAGGTACTGTGTTCCGTCGAAGGGAAGCCCCTTTCGAATACGCTCGTCTGGCGTCGTCGGAATCGAACTCAGGTCTTCCAGAAGGCGATCCGGACGAACCAGGTCCTGATAGACCTTGATGATCATGCCATGCTCATCCACAAGGAACGAACTCGGAAGCGGAAGATTTCTGCGACGATCGTAAAGGTAACGATACAGGATGTTATAGACTCCGGAGACTTCGTCGCTAGCAAGCAGCACGGGAAACGACACAGCCTCACTGTCGACAAAAGATCGCAGGGCTGCCATGTCGCGGTGTTCGTCGACGTTCACGGTAACGACGCGAAGACTCTTTGAATCGAGGGCAGACCGGTGTTGCCCGAATAATCGCATCTGTTCGCGCGAAGCTGGAGAAGCCGTGTCCCAAAAATTCAGAAGCAGCAGCCCTCCCAACCGGGAGCGTAGATCGTGCACGGTGCCGGCCAGATCAGGTAAGGAAAAATCCGGGGCGCTCCAAGGCATCAGGAGCCAGGTCTCACCCGGCAGTGGCGCTGCTTTGGAATTCTCAGACTTATCCGGATGCAAATAGGATATCGGCGAAAAGGGTTTTGCAAGAAATTCTTCCGATCCTTCCTCAACCTGGACTTGATGGCCCGCGGGTAAACGCTCGAAGCTCTGTGTCAGCCCGCTGGGCCAGCGGATGGTTGCACGGATATTCCCTTCGAATTTGCCGACGCCAAAGAAAAGCTCTTTGGTGTGTTGCGACAAAAATCCGGAACCCGCCTGAAGATACTTCGTCTGGCGATGGCCGCCGGCCTCGACGGTCACGGCCGCACCGATCGCATCGCGATTGCTTTTTTGGCCGCGCAAACGGAACGCGATGGAGCGCCCGATATCATTCATGGCGTTATGCAAAATACGCAGTTGTGGCCGAGTGCGGTTCTTTAACACGATTTCCAGGCGTCCGTCGCCATCGAGATCCGCCAAGGCGAACGAACGGCTGTCGTCGGGAAAATCCACCCCAGTGATGCCGGAGATATCGGAAAAAGTCCCATTCTGGTTGTTGACGAAAAAGACATTTCTCTCGTAACCGGCCCAGGAGCAATCGGAGCGGATAAGCTCATTGATCGCGTTCCACGCCTGTTCGTAGGGTAAGGAGGGTGTCGCATCGTGAGGAGACTTCCCCGCCACATGCCGCCAGAAAAAACTTCCCAAGTCGCGATGGTCGGCCCCTGAAATGTATCCGTTGGCGAGGTAGAGGTCCGGATAACCATCGTGATCGAAGTCCCACGCGTCCGACGACCAAGCCCAGCGCCCGATGTCGACCCCCCGAGGGGAGCTGACGTTTTCAAAGTGGCCATTTCCGCGATTGTGATAGAGCGCATTGCCTCGCGCGTGTCGGCGGTAAAGAGCGCGGATGGATTCCGGTTCCTCTTCGTGAAAGACTTTCTGTTGCGAAACCCGGATCCCCGGGGCCGACCACATGTCTGCAACGTAAATATCCTGGTTCCCGTCGTTGTCAAAATCAAACCAGCACACCCCCATGCCAGCGCCAACGTCTTCTACACCAGCGTCGCAAGAGATCGCGGTGAAGGTGCCGTCACCATTGTTGCGATAGAGATTGTTTCGCCCGAAATCGTTGGCAACGTAGAGGTCCGGCCAGCCATTTCCGTTGTGGTCGCCCCAGGCACAGGCGAAGCTGTAGCGATCGTTGTCGACGTTCAACCCGGCGGCCTCCGTTTTGTCCCGGAATTTTGCATTCCCTTCGTTGCGGAACAGGAAGTTCGGAGGTCCGTTGCGCGCATCAAAATAGGGAACGGGATAGCGATACTGCTCCAAGCCCAAGTAATAGTTGTAGAGGCAGAAGTAAATGTCCAGCCGCCCGTCGCGATCATAATCTGCAATCGCAGCGTGAGTGAAAATTCCTTGTGGCGGATGCTCAAAGAGGAAAGCCTCGCGCTGAATGGAGAACTTTCCATTTCCTTGGTTCAGGAATAGAAGAGGACCACTATTGCAAACCACCAGGAGGTCCTGCACGCCCTTGTTCTCGAAATCGGCGAACAGAGCACAGGCTGTGGCGTCCAGTACCCCCAGTCCAGCTTTTTCGGTCACGTCCTCAAAGGTCCCGTCGCCTCGATTGCGATACAAGCGGTTCGGGAGTCCCGCAGGTTGACACACGTAAATATCATCGAGGCCGTCATTATCAAAATCGCCGACCGCCACTCCGTTGTTCCCATAAATATCCATTCCGCACGCACTGTCGAGGACGCTGCGCCAGTCATCGACGCTGCGGAGCATCTGATCTCGGTAGGACTCTTCTTCGCCGAGAGCCTTTGACGTCACATCGACGAACATCGGTCCGCGGCCGCGGCTGACGGTCTCCTGAACTGGCTTCCACTGAACGGCTTGCCACTGTTTGGATCCGTCCTGCAACCACTGCGTGAGCCATTTTCCAATGCGCTGTTCACGCATGGCGTCTGTCCGCGTGCCGATCAGGGTATAGAGAATCTCGACATTGAGAGTCAGCCCAGAGCTGGCCGCTTCTTCTATCGCGAGGATCTCGAACTCGGCGGTTTCTAAGCGCGCCAAGGGCGAAAAGTAAGCCTTGATCTCCGCCAGAAACCGGTCACGACCCGACAGCGCAGAACTCGCAAACTGGCTCCGAACCACTTCGATTCCGTATTGCGAACGTACCGGGATTTGCTCGGCTGGCCTCAGAGCAGCGCCTTCGACTGACTCACTTAAGAATTTCGCAGCTGCGCTGAGAGCGGGTGGCGCCGCCTTCAGTTCTCGAGCCCATTCCGCGAGGAGCGCCATGATTTCAAAAGCGTATTTCTCTGTAACGTACTCATCGCTGCCTGGGAGCAAATGCCGAAGTACATCGTCGAGAGGCGACTTGGCCGGGTAGCGCGGGGTTAAGCGAAAATCAGTGGAGGCGAAAGAAGACGCGGCAGCACTGCCGGCTTGTGTTAATTGAAATGGCGAGAAGCAGAGCGAGCGAGGAGAACAAAGAAGAGGAGCCCAAGGAATCGCCTTCAGAAAGCTACGACGTGAAACCATTTGGGTGTTTGTCCGCGCAGCGCGGAATCCGCATGTTGCGGGCGAAGGCACATGCTAGCACCAAGGCGAAGCCGGCCCAAATACCCCACTGTTCCCTCCAAACCGTCGGACATGTTCACGCCGGTGCCGGTCCCGAGGACTCGCCCAGTACAAGTTCCGCACCGATCTCGTATTCCCTGCCCTGAGGACTGGCAGAGCTGGAGAGTTCATGAAGGGCATCGGCCGCCATCTGCCCCAGGATTTGCCGGTGGATATCCACTGTCGTGATCGAAGGGTTGCAGTATTCGGCCAGACGCGTCTTGTCGAATCCGGTAACCGACATGTCGGAGGGAACATGGCAACCGCTCTTCAGCAGCCCCTTTATGACTCCTACGGCCGTGAGATCATTCACCGCCATTACCGCCGTCGGTCTGGGAGACACTCTCGCCAGAGCCAGCCCCGCTGCCAGTCCGCCTTCAAAACGCAAATCGCCCGGCAACACCGGTCCTGGCTCAAGTCCCAACGCGTGCATGCATTTCTCGTAAGCCTGGAAACGAGCAGCATTCGACTTGAGACCGGGCCGGCCGGAAACGAATGCAATTCGCCGATGGCCATTCGCATACAGATAGCGGACGATCTGCTCGACTCCGGAAAAATAGTCGATTCTCAAATTACTCACGTAGTCGCGAGCTGGTGCCAGATCCAGGAAGGTTACCGCAATTTTTCTGCGGGCGAGCTTGTCAATCAGCCGCAGGCTCATCT
Source organism: Terriglobales bacterium (assembly GCA_035272945.1). Lineage (GTDB taxonomy): Bacteria > Acidobacteriota > Terriglobia > Terriglobales > Acidobacteriaceae > Gp1-AA122. The sequence continues at coordinate 13,000 of DATEPX010000163.1, read as the reverse complement.
CGGAAGTCAACGCAGCGACACCGCGGACCTTGTGCTTCATCATCGTCTCAGCTGCTTCGCGCATCCTTGTCGGGTCGTAATTGGTGTCGCTGAGGATGGCGTCATAACCCAGCTGCCGGGCCCGGGCTTCAAAGCCCTTGATGACTTCGGGAAAGAAGGGATTCTCGATGTCGGAAACAATGATGCCGAGCGTGCGGCGGTCTCGCGATGCGAGGTGCCGCGCATGAACATCAGGAACGTACGCCATGCGCTTAACGGTCGAGAGCACTACCTTGGAGGTGCCACGTCCGACTTTTCCTGTGCGGTTTAAGACGTTGGAAACGGTAGCGGTGGAAACACCTGCCGCTCTCGCAACGTCGCGAATGGTGACGCTCATGTTTCCTGCCTAGCTGGTTTCCACGGTTTGACCACCGGAAGCGAGCGACGGCGGGAGTCTAACACAGATTAAAAATTGCTTGACTTCCCATGGAGAAGCGTGATAAACCGCCGTTCCAAGGTTAAGCGGTTAAGCTTTGTGGGGTTCGGTAGCGGCAACCGCGACATTCAAAGACCGGCGGAGTACGGAGTACGCATTGTCACAGTCGGAACTGTGTCGCGAGTAGTTGTGCGCCTCTATCCACTCTGGAATTGCATATCTGGTGATCGCGCTGTGGGTTTTCCCCGTTCTCTATAACCTTCGCAGTTCGTGAAACAGCATGCGGTTAACGGCATCCAGGGTTTCGGCCTGGAGATGCTGAGGAGGGCTCATGAGGCTAAGTGGCATTCCCTGGCTTGTGCGAGAATTCCTGGCCGTCACCTTCAGCTTCCTATTCCTGAGCGCGCAGATCGTTCATGCCCAGGTTGATACGGGTTCCATTACCGGGACGGTAAAGGATGCTTCTGGGGCGGTGGTCAGTGGCGCCAAGGTCACGCTCACTAATGAGGATACGGGTTTCACTCTGGCCACCACGACCGGATCGGAGGGAACCTACACGTTCTCGCCGGTCAGAATTGCCAACTATAGACTCGACGCTCAGGCGCAGGGATTCCAGAAGGTTACGCAGACCAGTGTCGTCGTCAACGTAAATGCCAATGTGCGGGTGGATTTCACCCTGAAACCGGGCAGCACTGAGACCACGGTGGAAGTCACGGCAGCCGCTCCCGTCTTGCAAGTGCAAGACGCCTCGGTAGGTCAGGTCATCAATCAGCAGAATGTCAACAACCTTCCGCTGAACGGACGTAATTTCACCTTCCTCGCGCAACTTGCAGCCGGAGTAAATTCGCCCCAAGCTGATACCCGTGGCAATGCAGCCAGCGGGGCCTTTGCGGCAAACGGAAATCGCCCGGCGCAGAACAACTACATGCTCGACGGAATCGACAACAACTCAGATACCGTCGATTTCCTGAATGGTACTAACTACGTTGTCTTGCCTCCCGTCGACGCGGTACAAGAATTCAAAGTTCAAACCTCGGACTTCAGCGCGGAATTTGGTCGGTCCGGGGCTGCGGTTCTGAATGCCAGTATCAAGTCAGGTACAAACCAATTTCACGGCAACGTTTGGGAGTTCTTCCGAAATGACAAACTCGACGCCAGAGACTTCTTTGAGCGAGGTAAAAAAGGCGAGCTTCGCCAGAACCAGTACGGATTTACGATCGGCGGCCCAGTTCTGATTCCGCATGTATTCGACGGGAGGAACAAGGTATTTTTCTTCGCGGATTACGAGGGATTCAAGCGACGTCAGGGGGTGCCGCACCAGGGAGCCGTACCAACGTTGCAAGAGCGTGCCAGCTTTGACAGCAATACGATTAATCTTCAGGAGTTGATTACGGATCAGTCTGGAACACAGACAGATGCGTTGGGCAGAACCCTGCCGACAGGTACGGTTCTCGATCCTTCCACTACACGGGAGACTTCGCCGGGATCGAACGTTTGGGTTCGCGATCCGTTTACGAACGCAACCTGTAAAAATGCGACCCCCGGTTTTAACTACACTCTGGCGAACTGCGGACTGAACCTTATCCCCGTCGTCGACTCCCTAGGTAATACGAGAGTAGACGCAAACGCGATTAAGCTATTGAAGCTCTTCCCTCTGCCGACCGCTGGCGGGATTTCATCAAACTTTACCAGTTCGCCAAACCTCAAGGAGGACCGGCAGTCCTTTGACACGCGAATGGATGTCAATTTCAGCCAGAAGGACAACGTGTTCTTCCGATTCAGCTTAGTGGACGATCCCCAACTAATCCCTGCAATTTTCGGGGGCGTAGCGGACGGCGGGGGTTTCCAGGAAGGCAATCAAACAGCGCTCGCACAACAGGGAGCGCTGGTGTTTACGCATACGTTTTCTCCGACAACAGTCAACGTTGCCAGGGCGGGTCTGAACTACTTGCACACAACCCGCGTGTCGCCGGAAGCGAACAACCTGACCGATATTCCCGGACAGTTCGGCATCCAGGACATCCCTCAACTGAAAGAAAATGGCGGCCTACCCGCATTCGGAATTCAGGGCTTGGCTACACTTGGCAGTAACGCATTCCTGCCTTCTGATGAAGTCAGCTCTACGATCCAAGTAACTGACGACTTCACCAAGATCTATGGCAAGCACACGTTCAAGATGGGATTTGAGGCCCAGCACGTCAAGTTTTCGACCCTGCAGCCACCCTGGTCACGCGGGCAATTCAACTTTGACGGCGTTTACACCAACCTTCCGGGTGCAAGCGATTCGACTGAGAACACAGGAATTGCGCAGTTCTTGCTGAACCCGATCCGGGTGACTGGGCCGGGCACGGTTGACTACCTGGGTGGTCCAGGACACGAGAACCCGGGAAGTAATAACAGCGTTTTTATCTCCAACATTTCGTTAACCGATAATGGAAAGAATTATTACGGAACCTATTTCCAGGATGATTGGAAACTTTCTCCCAAGCTGACGATTAATCTGGGGTTACGCTGGGACTTCTTCGGATTGGTTTATGAGCACCACGCGGCACAGGCCAACTTCGTGCCTGGCGGGCCTCCAACGGGACAGGCTATGTACATCATGCCGCCGAGCTCGGCGGCAAACAATCTGGCTTCGAATTTCACCTCTTTGCTGCAGGCTGACAATATCGCCTTAGCGGTTACCAATAAGTACGGCAAAGGACTTGGTAACTCGCAGAAGACAAATTTCGCGCCACGCTTCGGGTTTGCCTATCAGGTTAGCGAAAAGCTGGTCGCGCGCGGCGGTTTCGGAGTTTTCTACAATGGATTTGAGAACCGCGGTTTTTCGCCGAATCTTGGGGAGAATTACCCCTTCCAGTTCAATTTTCAATTCGCCCAGCCCGATGACAATCATCCCTTGCCCTTTGCCGGGTGCACAAGTCCCGCGGTCACCTTGGCTCATACCGCAACCCTCGAGACCGGCTTCTCCTGTACACCGCTCGACCCAACCAGCGGGCTGTTTGTTGCAGCGGGATTGGCCTTACGCGGAATTCAGTTTGACTACAGCACACCCTACTCGATGAGCGGCAACTTTACCTTGCAATACCAACTCACCCCTACGCTATCGGTCCAGGCGGGCTACGTCACTTCCCTAGGCCGTCATTTGGAAGTGTTCCCCAACTCCAACCACGTTCAGCTGCTTTTGCCGAAAAACCTGCCACCTGGCGAGAGTACCAAGAACTTCCTTCCGTTCCGCGATTTCGGTCAAGGCGGCAGTTATGCCATCACGGAGGGGAGCAGCTACTATCATGGTTTGCAAACCAAGGCTGAGAAGCACTTTGGAAATGGGTTGAATTTCCTGGCTACTTACACCTGGTCGAAAGTGAGGTCCGATGCTTTCGATCTGCTAAACGGGTTTTCCGCTGGTGGTTACCGTGCTCCTGACGTCCCTGGAATTGGTATTCACGGTGATTACGGTCTGGCAAACTTCGACATTCGCAATGTGTTCCATTTTAGTGGCGGCTACGAGCTCCCCTTCGGGAAAGGCAAGCGCTTTATGGGGAACGCGCTGGGCCTTGCGAATGTCGTCGCTGGTGGCTGGAGCCTGATCTGGAGCACGACACTACAAGGCGGACAGCCCATCATCATTCCCTGTCCCAACAGCGTAAGTACTGCCACCGGCTGCTGGGCCTATGTAACCCCTGGGCAGGATCCCAACACTGGCATTCATATTGGCCCCAACGGCAACCCAAGGATGTTGAATGCCGCCGCCTTCGCCCAACCATGTGTAATTGGGAGTGCGGGATGCAACCCGTCGTCCCCGTTGGCGGCGCTGGGCGGCCAACCGTCGCAGGTCCCGGGCCCGGGCTTCCGCCGCTTGGATTTGTCACTATTCAAGAATTTCCTATTGTCGGAGCGCTTCCGGCTTGAGTTTCGGTCGGAATTCTTCAACATCTTCAATCATCCCAATTTCAATGCCCCGGGATTTGGCGGCAACGGCGTTGTGGCGATCTCAGGGTCGACGAACTTCACAAGCTCTACCTTCGGGGAGATCGGGTCAACTCGTGATGCTCCTTATGATCCGCGACAGATTCAGTTTGCTTTGAAGCTGTACTTCTAGGCGGATTGTGCAGGGAGTCTCGCGGTGCTGAGGATTGATTCCTCTTCATGCAGGAGCTTTGCCGTCTCGAAGCGGTGCTAATATACGGCTGCTGTGACTCTCAAGCTCGGGCTGATCGGCGTCTTCTCTCTCGTGTCTTTTGCGCTTACCCCCAGTGTGGCCTCCCCGGGGGACGCGGCGCAGCGTCTGGATCGCGAGTTCCAGGAGGCTGTCGCTGAGTACGACTCCGGTCATTTCGCGGAAGCTGCCACCCAGCTTGAGCAGCTGGTCCGCCAGGTACCAGATAGCTTTCAAGTTCACGAGTTGCTGGGAATGGTGTATTCAGCGCAGTCGCAGGATACTAAGGCCATCGCGCACCTCGAGAGAGCTGTCGAGCTGAATCCGACTTCGGCGGCGGCGCGAACGAACTTGGCGACCAATCTCGTCCGCTCGGGAAAACTCGCCCTGGCCGAATCCGAGTTCCAGAAGGCAATCGAGCTCGACCCGCGAAGCTATGATTCCAACCACAATCTGGGCGAGTTCTACATAGCGGCCGGCAAGCTGCCGCAGGCTCTGCCTTATCTTGCAGAGGCACAACGAGTCAATCCGGCCGCCTACGACAATGGCTACGACCTGTCTCTGGCGTACCTGGAAACCGGACAGGCCGCACCAGCCAAGAAGCTTGTCCATGCCCTGTTAAAACACAAAGACACAGCAGAGCTGCACAATCTGCTGGCACAGATCGAAGAAAAAGATGGAAACTTCGTGGCGGCAGCGACTGAATATGAGACCGCAGCCCACATGGATCCGAGCGAGAGCAACCTGTTCGACTGGGGCAGCGAACTGCTTCTTCACCGAACTCTGGATCCCGCCGTCGAGGTTTTCCAGAGAGCGACCGAGCGTTATACGAAATCGCCGAGGCTGGCAATCGGGCTTGGTATGGCTTTCTACTCTCGGGGCAACTACGACGAGGCGGTCCAATCTCTGCTGCGGGCAGCCGATCTGAATCCCTCCGATCCTCGCTGCTATCTTTTCTTATCCAGGGCTTACGATAGCTCGCCCGGCCAGGCAGAGGAAGTGATTCAGCGATTTCGTCGATTCGCCGAGCTTCAGCCGCAGAATGCGCGTGCTCTTTATTATTACGCCATGAGTTTGTGGAAGGGGAGGCGAGTCGAGGATTCCGATCAGGACCTGCATCAGATCGAGGTGCTGCTAAAGAAGGCCGTTGTTCTCGATCCTAGCCTTGGAGAGGCGCATCAGCAGTTGGGAAATCTTTACTCCGACCAGAAGAAGTATGCACAGTCCATTCCGCAATATCTGGAGGCTATTCAACGGAGCCCTGATCTTCCCGACGCGCACTATCGGCTGGGGCAAGCGTATGTTCACACCGGAGACAAGCAGCACGCTCAAGAACAGCTCGAGATTTATCAGCGCCTCCGCCAACAACACATGGCGGAGCTCGACAAACAGCGGGCAGAAATTCGGCAATTTGTTTATTCCGCGAAGGACGCTCCATCTCCGAAGCCGTGAATGCTCGACTTCGGGTCCGTCGGAATTTCGCCCCAGGACATGTCCGGACACTGTAATGGCACCTACTGGGTCAGGTCGGTTGGCGATAGGAGGAACCAGGGCGGCTATTCGGTCGACCCCACAATCGAGCCAAACGCTCGCCTGCAATCGCCGCGAGTTTCTGCGCAGCGTAGCGGGCGTCACCCTGGGAAGCGTGTTGTTGGGTTCGAGCTTTCGCGCTGTGGCGGCAACCCGACGGAGTAGAAGAAAAGTTGTGGTGGTCACGTTTGGGGGTGGTGCCCGCGACCAGGAAACGTTCGCGCCGGAAGGACAGGAGAACATTCCTCATCTGATGAGTGAATTCATCCCTCAGGCGAGTTTCTTTACTCAAGTCGTGAATCGGGGAATTCTAGGTCATTACGTGGCAACTGCCAGCCTGGCCACCGGGGTATACGAAACCATCAATAACTTTGCTTCTCTTCCCCCGGAACATCCAACCGTATTCGAATATTTCCGGAAAGACTTGAGGCGCCCTTCCTCGGACACCTGGGTCGTTGCTCCCAGCAACGGATTCAACCGGATTGGAGAGAGTACGCACCGGTCGTATGGGGGAGGCTTGGGCGCCCGCGTGATCCTGCCCAAGCACTTGCTGACGGCCGCCATCGCAGGGCGTCGCAGCGACTACGGACACCTGCTGCGCGACAACTACGAAACTCCCTACTCCACGCCCGAACTAGGAGGCAGAGAGTTTGAACTAAAGCAATTAGAGACGATACTGAAGCTTTCGGTCGATGACTTCAGGGCGCATGCGCGGACTCTCCAGAGCCCGGACGAACTTTCCGTCTACATTGCGCGTCAGCTGATGCGACAAGTCGCTCCCAGTCTTCTGTGGATCACCATGCATGATATTGACGTAGCCCATGCCGGCGCCTACTCGCTGTACATAGAGGGCATTCGGCGTACCGACCGTCTATGTGCTGAGTTGTGGAGGACGATCCAGAGCGAGCCCGAATATGCGGGCAAAACAACGCTCCTCATTTTGCCGGATTTCGGCCGTGACTCCGACGATGACTCTGGCGGAAACGGATTTCAGCATCATCGCACAGGAGACACGCTCTCGCGCACCACCTGGATGCTGGCACTGGGCAATGGAGTGCGTGAAGGATTGATCTTCGACCGTGCCGTGGACTCGACCGACTTGGTACCGACACTGGGAGCAATGCTTGGCTTTTCTCCGTCATTCGCGCAGGGCAAGCTTATACCCGAGTTGTTGTAGTCTCTATGCGTCCAAGCGAACTCAGATCGGAACAGTTCAACCGGTACCCGCCGCAGGCCAGGAAACTAAGCACAGAGAATCTTCGTGTGCTGCGAATCCTCCCATTAAGCTTTTTGCCAAACCTGCTCCGTGAGATCATCGACTACGATTTCAAGTTCCCCGCTGAGCGCAAGGCGCTGGAGAAAGAACTGGCCAACCTGAACTCCCTTAGCGCAGAGCAAGTGGGAGAGTGGTTCGGGGGATTTGCACAAATATCCCTTTCTTCCCAACTGGAACATTCCGATTGGGTGGATTCGCCGGCTCAGTTTGTCGAACAGCTATCGGCATTTCTGTGGAGTACCCATCAAATAGACGCGTTTCGCGCCGCCGCGACCGAATATGGCGAGCGCTTGCAGACCGCGATAGCGCCGGAAAAGCCGGCGATTCCGCGGCTGGGAATCACGGTAATCGGACAAGGTGTCGCGACCTATGACGAACCTCTTTTTCGCAAACTCCGGCCGCATGGGGTTTATTTCAGTCGCCTCACCCCGGAGAATGGACTCAAGCTGCTGCTGGATGGACTGGCCGCGCGCGTCAAAGCCCATCCTCTCGCGTATGGCCACTGGTACATCGACGGCGGTCAAGCGGTGCCCCATGATGTTGCACTCACCTGCGTATCCTACGGCGCGCTGGAACCAATGCGTGCATCCCTGCTGCGTAAGATACAGCAGGAGACCGAAAAACCCGGAATGGGACCGGAAGCGTTGCGTTCGCAACTAGCCCATATGCGATCTGAGGATTTCGGCATGAGCACGGAACCCGATCCGGTGCTAGATCGTTTCCAGCTCAAGTTGCTGACGGAAGGCTCGGGAACGCAGATTTTCGCAACTAGTTTCGCACAGTGGGCAGCCCGCGAGGCCCTGCGGCGAGCCCAGCCCGTAACCCTTCTGGTCCGCTTCGCTCCACGCCAGCGCCAAAAGCCCATGAACGAGCTGCTGTCGGTGAATCCCGCTGCTCCTGAATTGGACTTCATCGGTTCCTTGATCGATGCCGACATGGGAGCTTATTACAACTGGCTCAACCAGCAACGACTGCCGGCGGCCGAACAAGCATCGTTCCTGGTGTGGTTCGAAGGTCATGGCCAGGCACTGGCCATTGGGCCTTCCCTGCCCCGCAACACCGAGTCAACCGCAGTGACCGATTTAGGAAAACTCCTTTCCTGGATACTCTGAAGGGTACGGGTCCCTTCCGGGCCCCCCGGGTGAAGGATAGGGCAAACCCAGATCCCCACCGTCTACGGTCGCGATTCGGTATGATGTCGGCACAGGTGCATCGGTTCTGGATTGCCGAAGGAAGACTACTGGGTCGCTTTTCATTCATTGGGAATTGCCGGAGACAAAGGGCAGGACTTTAGAAGAGGTCGAAAGCACATGGATGAAACAGGAATTTGTCGACATTTTTGAGAATACCTGCGGTAGGAACTGTCGTTGCCTAAAGGAACAGAGGGAAATTCGGGAGATAGCCCTATCGTACTGGCCCGCCACCATCGACAGCGCGAACCGGTTTGCTCAGGTACATCTCTTGATCCCGCGTCGTGTCATTGGGCCAGTCCGAGAGTTTTCGGGAGCTATCTGGCGAGGCAGCCACGGTATGCCCATGCGTTCGTCAATGGCTTGTGCTTTGCCGATAGCGCAATCGTTTTGGGCTTCGCCGCAAAGTAATCCGAGCGATTCCGTTCGACATTATGTCTGGCGATTCACTGCGACATCAGAAATTCGATTTCTTCCTCAACGTCAGCAACGGCGATCGGCGTTAGGTTTGCCTGACGCAGTTGTTGGTTCAGGTCCGGCAACTTTCCTTGTTTGAATGCATTCCACTCGTTAATTCGTGCCTTGATTTGTTCGCTTGATTCTTTGTAAACCCCGACCGCCTGAGAAGGTGCCGGACGATCGCCTCCTTCGACTACCCTCAGGGCCGACGCCAAGTTCTTATAGGCGTCCTCGATCCCCGGCCTCTGCTGATCCGTTTTATTTGTGAGGATCTTTACCAAAGCAGACTGCGCATCCGCCAGCGCCGATTTGAGCGAAGTGTTTTGGTCAGTTGTCCCCTGCTGCGCACCGGCGAGTTGCTTCTGCACCGAGTGGATCTCGGCCAGTACTTGGCGTGCCTGGAGCGTTTCCTCAAACATTTGTTGACCCAACTGGAACTGCTCTGCCAAAACCTTGGGAGTAGCGGGCGAACGCGGATCCATCCGAACTTCCAGTGATTGGTTCTGCGACTGTCCGTCAACTGTCAGTCGGACCTCATAGGTCCCCGGAATGACTTTCGGTCCGCTGGGGTTGCGGAACTCCGCCTCTTCGTCTGCAATTGGCCCTCCCGAACTTGCCCACGTGAGGTTCCAGATAAAACGATGCATCCCAGCAGTTTTCTGGAGGGCTTCGGGCCTAGGAAACCAACGCTCAGCCACAGGAAGGGGTGCATGCTTGCCCGGGATCTTGTCGTTGGACGAGAAAGTCCGCACCAGCTTGTGCTGTGCATCGAAGATCTCCAGCTTGACGCTGCCGGCCGACGATTTCAGGAAGTAGTCGATCACTGCACCAGCCGGTGGATTCTCGGCGGTCGGTTCTTCTGGCGGCAGCGGGGTCCCTACAAATGAGTCATTGTCGATGCGGACGGCCAACGCGGGATGATAGAGCCATGCCACACTTGCTTGGCGCGCTTCGGTTGTCTGGCGGAGCGGCGTGATGTTGTCAAGAATCCAGAAGGAGCGGCCATGCGTTGCGATCACCAGATCGTCTCCATGAATTGTCAGATCGCGAACCGAGGTAACTGGTAGGTTCAACTGCAATGATTGCCAGTGATCGCCGTCGTCAAAAGATATGTAGATCCCCAATTCGGTGCCCGCGAAAAGCAAACCTCGGCTGCGGGGATCTTCGCGAACTGCGCGCAAGAAAGCTGTCGCGGAAATGCCTTCGGTAATCGGCTGCCATGTCGTCCCATAATCGCGGGTTCGATAGAGGTGTGGCGACGGATCATCGAGCCGGCTGCGATCTACTGCCGCATAAGCAACGGCGGGATCATAATGGGATGCTTCAATCAGAGAAATCGCGCTCCAGTCGCTGAGTCCGGGAGGAGTAACATCCTTCCAGTTCTTGCCGCCGTCTCGGGTGAGGTGAATCAGACCGCTATCGCTTCCAGCCCAGATCAGGTCGCGATGGAGCGGCGACGGCGCGATCGTCGATATGATTCCGTAGCCTCGCTTCTTGGAGTTCTCGACAGTTGCCGGTTCAGGCAACTTCTTGGGCCCAGAACTTGTGGCGGCGCCCGTGAGATCGGGGCTGATGGCTTCCCAGTGCAAACCTCCGTCGACCGTCTTCATCACGTACTGCGTACCGAGATAGAGAGCCTTCGAATCAGCCGGGCAAAACACCAAGACCGGAGACCACGGTGCACGATACCGCCGCTGGTCGATTTCCGAATCGAAGATCGAGACCGGCCAGGGAGTGACGTCTTGGCTCAGTCCTGTCCGACGATTGAAGCGAGCGACCCCACCATAACTCGAGCCGAGATAAATGAGATTCGGATCGTTGGGATCGAGCGCCATATATCCGCTCTCGCTCGGACCGGCTGGGAACCAGTCTCGCGGCGTGATCTGAGCGTGATCGGTGCGGCTCAAAACCGCGGCACTACCGCTATCCTGCTGTGTCCCGTACACAACATAGGGAAACTGGTGATCGGTGACGACATGGTAAAGCTGTGCCGTGGGCTGGTTGTACCAAGTGCTCCAGGTCTGGCCGCGATCGAGACTGACCGTAGTTCCCTGGTCGGTTCCGAGAAGCATGCTGGCTGAGTTCTTGGGATCAACCCAGATTTGGTGATAGTCATCTCCGCCAGGCGCGCCGCGAACGATCGAAATGGTTTTTCCTCCATCTTCTGAGCGGTACAGCGCGACGTTCGGGATATAGACCACATCGGAATTCGTCGGATCGATCGTGACGCTATTGAAATACCACGCGCGACTCGTCAGACGCGGATCGTCATTGGCTAGCGTCCAGGTATCACCTCCGTCATCGGAACGATATAGGCCAGATTTTTTGGCCTGAATGAGCGCATACACCCGTTTGCCGTCTGGAGCGACATCGACTCCAACCCGTCCCCAGTCTCCTTGTGGCAGCCCATTTCTACTGACTCTGGACCAGGTCGCGCCGGAGTCCCGAGAGCGGTAAAGACCACCGCCGGGACGATCGATTGGAGCGTACGTGCTCCAGGGAGGACGCCACGTGTTCCAAGTCCCGGCAAACAAAAGTTGAGGATGACCGGAACAGATTGCGAGATCGGACACGCCGATTTCGGACCCTTGATCGAGAACCCTGGTCCAATGCGAGCCGCCGTCGGTGGACTTGTAGACGCCACGCTGGTCGTTGGGGCCGTAGACATGTCCAAGCGCCCCGACGTAGACGGTGGCTGCATTTTGCGGGTCGACCACAATACGGCTGATATGCCGCGTGTCTTCGAGTCCGATGTGGAGCCAGGTTTGACCGCCATCCACCGATTTGTAGACTCCAGTGCCAAAAGAGAGAGAGGACCGAATGTCGGACTCTCCGGTTCCAACATAGATCGTCTTGGGATCTGAAGGTGCTACCGCGAGAGCCCCGATCGACGCCACGGGTTGACTATCAAAAATTGGCGTCCACGCGACACCCGCATCACTTGTCTTCCAGACGCCACCGTTGACGGCGCCGAAATAAAAAGTGGTAGAGTCGCCCGGCACTCCGGCCACCGCAACCACCCGGCCGCCCCGAAAAGGACCAATCAGGCGCCACTTGAGGCCGCCATACAATTCCTCAGGAACGGACTGTGCACACATTACGCTGGCGAGCAAGAGAAAGAACGCAGTAATCACCTGGGCGCGCAAATGCGAAGTAAGTTTTTTCAATTGGAATCCCCGTTGTGGATACTCAGTTTAGAGGAAGAGTGGGGCCTTGTTGAAGGGCGCCACGTCGATTCCGCAGGGACTCGATCCCGGTGAGCTGTGGCGGGTACTAAACAGAGGATGAGAATACCCGGGCGAGCTGCGGGCAGACAGGGTCTGATTAGACTCGGTGGCCCTTTCGAGGTAAAGAGGGAGATCAGGTTCGGTCCCCCTCAAAAGATTGGGCGCCGCCGGTGCTGACGCGCTAAAGGTATTGCCGATGGTCCTTACCGAAAAACGCCGAAAAGCCCCGCCCTTCGGGGCTGGGGATATAAGGCGTGCTTTTTGCTTGTATTAGATTGCTGCCCGCGATATAGTTTCATCATGGCACTCGAAGGGTACAAATCGAACCACAATGTGGTCTATTCTAGCCAGTACCATTGCGTGTGGACACCCAAGTACCGGCGCCCCGTACTGGTTGGCCCGATGGCGAAACGCTGCGAACAGGTGATTAGAAAGACAGCAGCAACCTATCGGGGGGAAATCATTGCCTTAGAAATCATGCCCGACCATGGGCATGGGCTGGTGGAAGTAGACCCGCAATTCGGCATCCACCGCCTGGTCAAGAATCTCAAGGGCGTTTCGTCGCACCCATTGCGGCAAGAGTTCAAGACTTTGAAATCTCGGTTGCCCACACGGTGGACGAACCGTTATTTGGTCAGCACAGTTGGCGGTGCTCCGTTGGCGGTTATCCAACAATATGTTGAAAATCAGAAAGACGTTTAAGTACCGACTTTTCCCCAACCGCAAGCAGCGGGAAGCCCTGCT
>DATEPX010000162.1:0-6478 GCA_035272945.1 Terriglobales bacterium | reverse complement strand
TGCGTCATAAGAAGGGACGTCCAGGCGAATTGCGCGACACAATGATCGCCGGCATCGTGCTTGCTTCGCACGCGAAGCTCGCAACACGAAACACATCGCATTTTGAGGATCTTTCGGTTCCGGTAGTCAACCCTTGGTCTAGTTAAGCGAAACTGACGATAAGCGGGCTGAACGCCGCGCTCCTGCATTGGGAACGCCAATCGTGTTCGCTGAGGAAATGGCGGGGACGACGAGACTCGAACTCGCGACCTCTGCCGTGACAGAGTGGCAGTTTGCTGGAACTTAGTGAAACTTGACGGCGCTGACAGCCCGTCATTGGTATTCTAAGGAACTCTCCGCAACGACTTATTGGACCCTAATCAGACCCAGGTTTTTTATTTCACGTTTCCTGACAACAACAATTTTCATCGAACACCGAAAGCACACACCACCTCCCCCAGTGCCCGAGTGAACTTTACCTCTTTAATTCCTCGAGCAGCCTCTAACGTATGACGTATTCCCTTTCCAGCAGTTCAAATTCCTTAGCAACATCATCGAGCTCGAAAGAGATGGAGTGTACATCACGCAGTTAACTGGGACCGGCATGCAACCTAAATGTCCGTTGATACATCCGACTGCAAATGACGTCCTCCTAGAAAGCGCGGAACGACACGAACGGTAGGGTATTAGCATGAAACCCTTGCGATTGAGCCTCGCGGTCCCGATCCTGACGTTAGCGACCCTAGCCCCGACCTCATCCCTATCTGCTCAAGAAGAGAACGGTATATCCCTGGCGATTCGCTTTACTGATGGCACGAGCCGGTTTCACGTAGGGGAGGTCATTCCTGTCGAACTGTCGTTCAAAGCTCCCATCCCCGACACGTACGATATGGAAATGCGCAACTACGACCGGAGCGGTCGTCTGAACATCGAACAGTTTCACGTCACGCCACCCGGTCGGGACCCTCTCGAGCGCTACTACTCCATCGGAGGATTTATGGGGGGTGGCCTCGGAGGTTCACGCGCGCTCTCCAACGAGCCACAAACGATGCGCGAAGACCTGAATGAGTGGGTCGCGCTGGATAAACCCGGGCATTACTCCCTTTACGTAACATCCGATCGCGTTACACGTCGCACGCAGGGCAAAGATGAACCAGTCCCGCTGCGATCCAATTCCTTGGAATTTGATGTTGTAGCCGCAGACGCAGCCTGGCAACAACAGACGCTCAGCACGGCAGTGTCAACACTAAGTATGGCTTCGGGTACAGACGGTGAGAAGACATCGGCGTTGAGAGTTTTGCGATTCTTGGATACTCCAGCATCGGTGCATGAACTCGTGCTTCGCTTGGGGACACAAGGGGACCGCAGCGAATGGAACGAGGTGGCAGGGCTGTCAGGTTCGGGCTATCAGAATTTGGTGGTACGGGAGCTTGAGCAGCAAATGAGTGCTCCCGACGTAGCCTTAACGAGCAGCTATCTAAGTATCTTGGCCAAACTCAAGCTTCAACTCGATCACGAGCCCCTTCCGCCCTACCCACAAAAAGATACCAAGCGGCAGAAAATCTGGAACGAACGAATGCATGCTCAGGATGAGGACCTCAAAGGGCTACAGGACGGGCTTTATGAGAAGGCAGCTGCAATGGTCTCCATGAAAAGAGGGAGGGCCAGAGCGGAGACCGTAGAAACTTTGCTGCTGCGCCCGTCACGTGAGCCTGGCGACGTCAAACCACTCGCGGGTCTTCCAGCCGAAGAGGTTGCGGCAGCGTTCCTGAATTTATCGCAGGATCAGCAGTGGGGTCTACTGATGAGTTTCTGGGAGCGGCTCAAGGACCCCGCCATGATGGCACCTCTCAAGAAAGTAGTAGAGCAGCCGAACATGAACCATCAGATGCTGCGTGACCTGGCACTGCATTGCCTCTACGATCTAGACCCGAGTGAAGCTACACCGGTATTCCTAGCAGAAATCAGGAATCCGCACTTGGACAATGGCATGTTCACGGTTAAGGGGGAAAGTCTGGGTCTGCTGCCGAACGAAACGTTGCCTCAATTTGACGAGATGCTTGCCGCACGAATCGAGCAGAAGGAAAGTCGCACGATGGGTTTGGACGCGCAACTGATCGGGCGTTACTCGACCAAGGCCATTCTGCCGAGAATTAGGAGTATTTACGACACCGCGGCTGCCCGCTGGGACTGTGTTATTGAGGACGGGTTCGTGTTGTATTTCCTGCGGGTGGACCCCGATTACGGCGTCAAGCGCTTGGCGCTGGCTCCAAGCTTTTGTATGACAAACTCCCTGCCAACTGTCATCAAAATGCACCGCTGGAGTGAAGTCGAACCTGGAATCATTGCGTGGCTTAATGGATCGGATCTCAACCGCGCGCGCCAAGCTGCCGAGACACTAGCGAAATACGGCGGTGCGCAGTCGGGGAAAGCCATGTGGGAGCGTCTGCGCAAATTTCATGAGCAGTGGTCGGAGCGGGGGAATGAGCTGGTTATGCGGCCTGGAATACGAAACGACGCCAATGAAGCCGTGAGCTTCCAATTTGGTTTAGTCGAAGCGATCGGAAAGGCGCAGGCCTGGCTTCTAACAAACGAAGAAATCACGGAGTTGGAAAATCTGACGCTTGGGCAAGAGCGGGATAACGTAAAACAGTGGCACTGGAGTTCGCCGGTCAATCTGAACGTCAGTTTCTTTGGCGATAAAATCATGGCGAATATCAACCAATACACCACCATGGACCTCGCATCACTGAAGGCCAAACTTGCGCAGTATCCCAGTGGGACGAAATTGTGGCTGAATATTTTTGGCGCGCCCGAACGTGTGGTTCCCATACGGGCAGCCATAACCGATATAGCGGCGGAGCATGGATTCGAGGTGGCTGAGCCGGAAAAGTGAGAGGGGCAGCTTTGCGTCCAGCAAGTTTTCGAAATGCCGAGCTAAATCGACCTCCATAATTGCTATTCGTAACATGATTCGACCTGTGGGGTAATCCGCCATGCAGTCCGCTAAATTCCGGTCGACATCAAGGCATTGCTTTATCGCTTTTTTCTGCGTGTGTATCTCGGCCATTCCAATCTGCCGCTCTTATCCAACTTCCGTTTGGCAGCTTGAGACGCTTGGTTCAACGGCCTCTATCCTTGCAACCGTTAAGGTCCAAAATATTAGTCGTCCGCCTTCGGAACCACAATCGATGAAGCGGACGGTTCTCGGCCGCGCTGAGCTGTTGGTCCTAAGGACCTTTCCTCTATCGGCGATACGCTCAGGGGAACACATACAATTGGATTACGAACAGCTCGCCGATGAAAGTTCACGCATGAATGGGCCAGATGTGCCGCCGCTTCATCCAGGCTCGACCTTCATTGTGCCTCTCAAGTCGAATCCGAAACCTGCAAGTGATGCCTGGCGCCTGATTGCGGACGAGGGGATCGGAACGGTTATCCCTGCAATCGAGGGTGAGGCTCTATTCCCGATGCAATCAAAGAGCGGTAGGGAGTATCTTTTGCAGGAAGTTGCCTCGGCTCTGAGCAGGGGGACGCGTGAGGAGATGCCGAGGGAAGCATCATACCTAGCTTTTCAGACGACCAACGGCTATGCGTTCGAAATGACGAAGCTGTTAGCCATAGCGATGAACGGCGACACTGAGCGGTGGGCACTCGTCACGGCATCTCTTGTCAGTTCACTAGGAATACCAAGGCCAACAATCGCTGATTTTGCTTCCGGGAAGTACGGAATGAATCCGTCAAGTTGGCCAGGTTCCCTCGCCGAAACAACTGTCCAGAGGATGGCGAGGCCAAACGATGGCAAAAACGAACTAATTCACGCATTTCTGAACATTTCTGATCTTAACGAATGGGGAACCGGGGGCGCTCTTCAGGAATTCGCTCGGGAACCTAGTCTTGTGGAGGAACTCCATTCTATGCTGGAATCGTGGCGGCCGGGATCACTTTACGTTGCCTACGATGTCATGAAAGCCGGTCAAACCAAGATTGTCGCAACCGCGATGGCGACTGCTCTTGGGTACGTGAACGACCCATCCAAGAGCCATTCAGAAATACAACCTGCGTGTTGGGTAATTCGGGATTTCGGCACTGACGCGCAGTTCAATCAACTAGTGCGTGCGATCAGGAAATACCGGTATCAAGATCGAAAGCATTACGACGAGCTTTGGCGAAATACGGTCTGGTCAGACAACGATCGAGAGCGGGCCGTGCTAGAGATTCTTCTGGCTGACCAGCGAAAATATGATTCCAGTCAAAGCTACAGCGATATCGCGAGGTATGAACTGGCTCGATTACGCAAGCCCAACCCAAGCACTCAGTAAAGGTGCAGCATGATTTGCGTGGCAAATCCCCCTTCAGACTGGCGCTCTCGCTCCGTTGGATACGTCGCGTCCACAGCGTACCAATCGGAACGGCTTGGCAACGCCTTTGTTCGCCGTCCTGAAGGCGCACTCGAGAAGTTTCGTGAATCAATACTGAGAGTCTGTTTCTTTCTCTTCGTCTGTTTTTCTCTGTCCGCGCCGCTGGCTAAGCCCCAAACCACGCAACCCTCTGCATCGTCAATCGAAACGATTGCAGGCGGTGAGCCCACGAGTGTACCGGGCGTCGACTTCGGCTTTGCGTCGGTGTCAGGTTTGGCTGCCGATACAGATGGCAGTATCTACTTTTCAATTCAAGCCAAGAGCCGAGTGTACCGCCTGGGGCTGGACGCCAAGGTAACGGTATTCGCCGGCAATGGAGTCCGTGAGAAGAATGTCGACGGTGTTTCTGCAGGTTCGTCGCCGATCCTCGATCCTCGAACCCTGGCGGTCGATATCGCGGGTAACTTGTACATCGTGTGTGCGAATGCTCTCGTCCGAGTGGACCGCAAGACTGGACTCCTTTCCACCGTGTTCTCGATACCCTACAGCCAGCCGGGCTCACCGGACTCCATTCTGGACATCATTGACATGGTTGTGGGACCTGATGGCAACTTGTACTTCAGTGATGGCGCAGACCATCGGATCAAGACTTACTCGTTTTCATCTGAGTCGGTGAGCATCCTTGCCGGGAATGGGATGCGCGGCCCAACGCAACCTGGAGTGCCCGCGATTTCGAGTCCTTTGAGGCATCCTCAGGCCGTCGCCGTTGGATCAGACGGAACAATCTACTTTTCGACGCTGGAGCCTTACGTTTTCTGCATCACGCCTCAGGATGGGAAGCTGCAGGTAGTAAACATTGGGCTTCCGGAGCAGCAGACGCCGCTCGGCGAATACGACATTCCAAGCTACATCAGCGTAGATGAGCAGGGCCACCTATTCGTGGCGCAGGCGAACCGATCGCGGGTCCTTCGTATCGTGCTCAAGACTGGCGTCGTTTCTACCTACGCGGGCACAGGTGCCCAGGGATTCAACGGCGATGACATCAAGGCAGATCGCTCCAATGTAACCGGTCCAAGCTATGTCCTTTCAGACCCGGCAGGGAATCTGATCATCGCAGAAAATTCGCGTATCCGCAGTGTCGACTCATCTACGCGGTTGATTTCGACCAGAGTCGGCAACGGTTATGCGGTCACGGATGGTGCCCCGACCGTTGCTCGTGATGCGAAGCTCTGGGAACCTGCAGATGCCACTCCAGCGGCTGATGGCAGCGTGTACATCAGCAGCAGTTTTGATAATCGGTTGATGCGCCTCGATCGCAATGGTGAGCTCATAACCGTGGCCGGCGGTGGAGAATTTGTGAGAATCGGTACGCAGCCGGGGTCGTCCACCGAAGTCGCCCTCACCAACCCGCAAGGCATCTGGCTTGACAAAAACAATGAGGTTTTTTTCTCAGACGATGACAATAGAATTATTCGCCATCTCAGCCCGGATCGTGGCAAAGTAACAAATTTCGCAACTACGCCAAAGGATTTTCACTCGTTCTCTGGGATCCTCCAATATGCAGGCGCTTTGATCGCCGATGAGAATTACTTCTATCTCTCAGACCCAAATGGAGGTTGCGTCTGGCGCACCTCGCGGAGCGATGGCACCGTGGAGCTCTACGTTGGCACAGCACCAGACCGGCACGGACGCGCCAGAGGCGGTGGCCTAGCGGGGCTGGCTGCACCCTCGGGGCTCGCGCTTGATTCCGCAGGAAACCTCTACATCGCCGATGGATACTTCGAAGGGAAAAACGGCCGCATCCTTCGTGTGGATGGTGCAACCCGCAGCATTACAACGGTTCTGTCCAATTTGCGGCAACCGTCCGGTCTGGCCTTTCAGTCGCCCGAAGTTTTGTGCTTTTCCGAATCGGGCACCCACCAGGTTCGATGTATGAATCTCGAGAGCCACACCGTCAAAGTTGTTGCAGGGACTGGTGAAGCTGGTTACAGCGGAGATGGTGGCCCGGCTGAATGCGCCCAACTCAACCGCCCCTTCGGAATCAGCTTTGGTGAGAATGGGGACCTTTATATCGCCGACACAGGTAATCAGCGCATTCGGCGCGTGCGCATGGGATTGACAGCAGCACGTTGCCATCC
>DATEPX010000161.1:0-11832 GCA_035272945.1 Terriglobales bacterium | reverse complement strand
GCCTGGGGGAAAAGAACTTCCCTCGGGCGACGGAAAAAAGCCCGGGGCAGCACCGATGCCATACTCGGGCAAGGCCCCTGATCTATCCGGCACAACCCTGCGGTCGCTCGAAACGTCATTTTTGCGCCGAAAAGTAGCTAGCGGGTGCCAGGTTTACGCCGGTGAACCGGAGGCTTCTTCTTCGTCGCGGGCGCGGCCTTGGTCAGTAGCGCGCCTTTTTCCATGACCATCGCAAACGGGCTTGGAGTGTAGGAGACAGGTGTCCCTTCAAAATCCAGGGTTGACCCTTCCTTCGGCATTAGGCGCGCCGGAATCGGTCCCGTCATCGACAGCTCGATATCCGCCCTTTTCTGCTCGATGTCGTCCTGGCTCGCGGCAATCTGTAACTTGGTTGGAGAAGCCTTGATCACCTGTCCTTCCATCTGCAGCGAGACGCCCTTGATGGCATTCCACACCTTGTCGGCGTCCTCCGCGTCCCCCGCCGACAAGACGAGTTCCCATTCCGCGAAGCTCATGTCTTTGGCCACCTTGCTGGTAATCAGGTCGTGGGCCTGCTGCTTGGGCGTGGGAGGTACGTATTGGCTGATGGTGAAATTGGGCGGTGGCAGCGGAGTGGTGGCTGCCATAGCCAACATTTCGTTCCATCCCTGCTCGGAGCCGTGATACTTGCGATAGCGGCTGACCCCGAACTTCGTAATCTGATCCTTGCCGGCGGGATCCTTGGCTAAGCTGGCGGCCCGTGCGATGAAAAACAGTCCGTTCACATCGTCAGGGGGAGTGGCGGTCAGATAGGCCAGCGCAAGAGGATAGACGTTCTCCAGATTGTTAGGGTCGCCCTCGACGGCAGCCCGCAAATGCTTTTGCGCAGTGGCGTAATCCTTGACCTGCAGCGCGGAGAATCCGGCCACGCTGTTGAGAAGCGCGGTCAATTGCGTCTTCTGCTTTTCGAAATCGGCGTCGGATACCCCTTCCCCTTTCTGCATGTGGGGCAGGGCCTGGAGACCTTGGATCGCATATTTCTCCGCGTCGGCCCACTTCTGAGCAGCGCGGTTGCTGTAGGCAAGAAGCGCCAGGGCGCGTACACTGTTGGGATTCACCTGCAATAACCGCTGCGCCGCATCCGCCATCTTGGCCTGATTCCCGGTCTGCTGGTAAGCCACCATCAGCAATTCCAGAGCATCCTCCTTCATGACGCTGTTGGGATATTGCTGGAGGAAAGCTTCCAGGCCGCTGACCTTAGCGGCTGGATCGGACTGCTGCACCGCTCCAACGTAGGCGTTGTATTCTGCCGGATCTTTGATTTCTTTTTTTTGCTGGGCGGGTGCGGCCTGCCCCGGTTGGCCAGTTTGCTGTGCCGCGGGTTGCTGCGGAGCGGCCGGTTGCGCCTGCGTCTGCGCTGCCACCTGGTTGACTATCACCCCAGCGAACACAAGCACAATCGTCAGTAGCGTTTTCTTCATTCGTATGCTCCTGTGAGACTTTCGGGAAACAACGACGACATCCAGGCTACCCAAGCTCAGCATGCCCGGAATTTCGGCAACATGGGCGCTGCTCCTGCCCACGCGACAGGTTCCAGAACCTGCCCGTAAACTGATGTCAGTGAAGGGCAAGTTTTCCGGTGTGCCGGATTATAAGTATGTGCCTTGCTCAAGGCAAGCTTCTTGCCAGCACACGAGTTCCCTTTTTATTTAAGATGCGAAATTCGACTTTTCCGGATGGTCTGCCGGAGCCGTGCGCGAGGTACTTAGCTCATGAGCAATTCTAGCCAGAAGCCTTTGGCAGGACAGGTGGCAGTCATAACCGGTGCGGGACGCGGGATTGGCACCGCCATCGCCCGAAAGTTGGCCGAACTGGGCGCCGTCGCGGTGCTCTGCGGGCGCTCGCGCACGTTGCTGGAGGTCACTTCCCAGTTCATTCAAAAGGCAGGTGGCCAAGCCGAGGTCGTCCAATGCGATGTTATGGACCTGGTCTCTGTAGAAGCGGTCGCCGGCCATGTAGAGCGTACTTTCGCAAGGCTCGACGTCCTAATCAACAACGCCGGAGTCGGCGGCTTTGGCGGGCCTCTGCACACGCTACCGCCAGATTCCTGGGATCTCGTACTGAACACGAACCTGCGCGGCGTTTATTACTGCATCCGCAGTTTCGCGCCTATGATGATCCGCGCCCGCAGCGGCCATATCGTGAATATTTCGTCCATCGCGGGCAAGAACGCTCTGCCCAACGGCGCTGCTTATGCGGCCTCGAAGTGGGGATTGAACGGCTTGACTTATTCGGTAGCCGAGGAGTTGCGCGCCTACAATATCCGCGTCGCCGTGATTTGTCCTGGTTCAACTCACACAGAACTGAGTCCGCACGTCGGCAAAGATCCCAGTAAGTTGTTGCAACCGGAAGACGTCGCCCACATCGTAGAAATGCTGGTGACGCAAGAACCGCAATCGTTTACCAGCGAGGTGATCCTGCGGCCAACGCAGAAGCCTTAAGCATACGGATACGCAAGCTCAGGGCTGAGGCAGGACACCTGGGGTGACTACTTCTTGAACAGGTTCTCGAAGGCCTTGCGCGCGTCGTCCACCCGCATTGCGCTGGCAGACGTTTCCTTTTCGACCATCACGCGCATCGCATAGAAGGTGCAAATGTTGCGCGCGTCCTTGCGGGCAATCCTTTCGGGAATAGCCTCGGCACACTCGAAGCGGCTGCCCGGATCGAAGTGCGTGCACTGCTTGCAGGAATGCAGTTCAAAGCCGCACTTCGGGCACTGGCCCACTTCGGTCAAGGCATTCAGCACAGTACCGCACTGCGCACAGCGCGACACGGTCCGGGTGGCCGCCATCTGCAGCGGCCGCGGACCAAATGTGTTGTCCTTCCTGGCCGGCTTCTCAGGAGATTGCTTCTGCTTCTCCTCGCCCCTGTCCATGTAGCCCGGCTGTCGATATTTTCTGTCGGACACACAGTCCTCCTACTCGCATTGTCTCGCCTGCCAGCCCTGTCTACAACCCCTAATTGCGCCTCCAAGGCCGTGGAGGCGGGCTCGAACGCGCCGGTCCCTAGGCCGGACCAGGCCGGCCCGCTTGTTTGTAATTCGACAATGCGGGTGCTACCATCCGATTAGTCGAAGTGACCGAGGAGGTTTAATCATGTCGGACCGAGACGGCAATAGTGTTCTTTGGTTTCTGGCGGGCTTAGGTGTAGGCGCCGTGGTGGGCGTGCTGTACGCGCCGCGCTCGGGCAGCGAGACTCGGCAAGTGATTCGGGACAAGGCGGAAGAAGGTCGCGATTACGTGCGCAGCCGTGCCCAGGATGCGCGGAACCAGGCCTCGGAATGGGTAGATCGGGGCCGTGAGGCTTTGAACCAGCAGCGAGAGCAGTTCAAGTCTGCCTACGACGCCGGCCGCCAGGCTTACCGCGAGACTACTACCACGCCGGAGGGCGAGGCTGCGAAGAACTTGTGAGTCTGGAATTCTGCCGGTGTTGCTGAGCCTCTGCGCTCAACTGGCGGAGTGACCTTATGGATAACAATGTCTTGTTGACCATCTTTATCGGATGTACGGCGGCAGCCGTCATCATCCAGGCTGGAATCCTGGTCGCCCTCTACCTCTCGGTGCGCAAGAGCAGCACCCGTATCGAGGCGCTGACTTCCGAGGTCAGGACAAAAGCCATTCCTATGGTCGAATCCGCGAATGCCTTGCTCACCGAATTGCGCCCCAAAATCGAAACCATAGCCGAGAATCTCAGCCAAACCACTACGCTGGTGCGCAGCCATGTTCAGCGCCTCGATGCCACGGTGAACGACATCATCGATCGCACTCGCCTGCAAGTCATCCGTGCCGACGAACTCGTCAACCGCACCCTCGACAAGGTGGAGGAAACCACAGAGATGGTTCACCATACGGTGGTTTCGCCCATTCGCCAGGTCTCGGGTCTGGTGCAGGGTTTGAGTGCGGGTTTGCAGTATTTCCTCGGGCGTCGTCGCAACAATCGGGCTCGCGAAGCGATGGGCGTGCCCCAGGATGAGTTGTTCATTTAGCGGCATTCAGTCCAGCAAAAAGGGCAGCGCGCATGCGCTGCCCTTCTTAGTTACCATCTCTTTTTATTGATTGACGCGGAGCACCATCTCGGTTCCGCTATCGAGTTTCACATTCTTCTTATCCGAAGTAATGACAGAACCCTGCGTCGAGTTGCTGGCCGAGGCTGACAAACTCAAGCCTGGCATATTTACGACTCCACGGCTGCCTGCGCCTAAATGTCCGCCGACGGATGCGCCCACTTCCCTGCTTCCCGCAACCGTTCCGGCCGTGCGGCCGACGCTGCCGCCGGCACTGCTAGCGATATCTCCTGCAGTATTAGCTGCGCCTCCCACGGTCGAACCCGCGCCGCCGAGGACTCCTCCACTCCCCGCGGAATGTCCGCCCATGCCGGCCCTGGGGGGTATTCCCGAGGCAGGACTACTCATTCCGGAATTGTCATCCTGTGCCGCCAGCGCCGCAGCACCCGGCTGCGTGCTGCCAATGGCTTGGACAGACGCCCCTGACATGGATATTTGCGTCCCATCCTTCAGCACGACCCGATCGAAAGCAATGCCCAGGCTAGACTGTTCCTGGCCTTTTTCACGAGCCTTGGCCTCGGTCACGTGCCCCACAATTTTTGATCCTCTCGGAATCACAACTTTACCCTGGGACAGGACCGCTTGGCTGGCCTTAGCTTGCACTTCATCGCCGGGCTTGGCCTTCTTGGCATCCACAGACTTGCTGAGCTCGGCATAGATAATGCTTCCCGCTTGCAGCTGACTCCCCCCCTGCTGGGCTGTGCTCTGCTGCGACGCGCCGGCGGAGGTGCTCGATTGCGCCTGCGCTCCGGCTTGCCCGGCCGAAACTGAGTCGTTTTGCGACGCCGAGCCGCCTGTTTGCGTTGAACTCTGCGCTGTTGCCATCCCGGCCAGCAGAGTTCCTGCCGCCAAAGACAACCATATTTTTCTCATGCCGCCTCCTCTGCCCTACAAGTGGACTTCCT
Source organism: Terriglobales bacterium (assembly GCA_035272945.1). Lineage (GTDB taxonomy): Bacteria > Acidobacteriota > Terriglobia > Terriglobales > Acidobacteriaceae > Gp1-AA122. The sequence goes on along the minus strand of DATEPX010000161.1, from coordinate 6,825 downwards.
GCTGCGGGATATCTGATGCAGGCTCAATGCCATGCGTCAGGATTCCGTGTAGTTGATTGGATTCAATAATGTTAGAGAACTTGCGTCATGGTCCTCTACCGAGCTGGCCAGGAAAAAATTGCCGCGTGCAAGTCGATTTCACAAGTAGAGTCCAAAAAGACGCTGTCCCTGCCTACTGCTGCTTCTGCATTACGCCTACCAGTATGCGGAAGCTGTCAACGTCAAGGAAGAGTACTGTGTTAGCGTCAATCTGGTAGGTCTGCATAGTGAAAGTGGCGCCCGGGATATTGATGGTGGCCGTCCCCCGGCCGTCCGTTCCCACCGTGTAGGTACTCGCAGATAAAGATGTGCCCTGAGTCCTCGTCGCCAGCGTGCTGATATCTAGAATGCCTGTCAGGTTACGAGACCCGTCAGCGTTTACCTGGCCAGTAATGTCCTCTTCCGTAGTTCCGTTCGCAGAGCTCAAGACACCGGTGAAATTGACAGCAAACGGACCTGCAACGGAACCAGGGGCGAACGGGGATGCCGTTTGCGCTTTGGCCACGCCCGACAGGATAGCGGTGACATCTATTTCCACCAGTTCGATAATGTGGTTCTGGGCGGGGTAAATAGCGAACTGCAGGTTGCCCAACGCAGTGTTCGTGAGATTCAAAATTCCCCGGCCGTTGGCAGCGAAACTGTAAGTGCCGCCGATAGAACCGCCGAGTGAGGCGTTCCCTCCATCGTTAACGTCCAGCGTCCCGGACAGGTTTCCGTTGCCGTCGGCTGTCATCACCCCACCCACCCCCGTGGGAAACAAGGTGTTGCGGTCAACGCCACCTAGCGTGAATGCCAAGCCGCCATTCAGACTCGCTGCGGTGTAGGGCGCTGCCGCCTTGAGAACTTCTCCGGATACGGCCGGCACTCCATCGGTCTCTACGAACTTCAGGTCAGTGCCATTCACAACGTAGAAAACAAAGTTCTGCGTGCCGTAGCCGCTGGTGATAGTTGCTGTACCGCGGCCATTGGAAGCGACGTTGTAGGTTCCGGAAAGAGCACTGCTCTGCAGCACGCCAGCCTTCTCATCGCTGACATCTATCACACCATTGCTGACGTTTCCTGCGCCGTCCATGGCCCAAAGCCCCGCGGTTGCCAGAGTCGTGCCGCTGGTGCCGATTCCAGAAAGCCCGAAGACGTAGTCCCCTTGTAGCTTCGCGGAACTGAAGGCGGTCGGATCCTGTTTGTCAATGGCCCCACTCGCAGTGACCGCCCCGAGATCAAAGCGGATCAACAAAGCATGGGAACTGTTCAGCATGGTGAATTGCCAAGTGGCGGACCCGTTGGAGGTCTTGATCAGCGCCGTGCCACGTCCGTCAGACCCGATGGCATAGGTCCCTGTGAAGGTGAGACTCTGGCTGGCAGTGCCCGCGGCCGTCACGTCCTCCAAGCCGGTTGTGATATGTCCGTTACCGTCGGCCGTAAAGCTTCCGGCAGCGATGATCAAAGAAAAGTTGGAATTCTGCCCGGAAAAGGAAAAGGCGTATTGACCGGTTAGCATGGCGTTATTCGGACCGGGGCCAAGGTTGAGGAATTTGGCCGACCCGCCGCCGCAGGCCGGCATCGTGGCCAACACTAGCAGGAGTGCAATCAGGAGTGCAATCAGCGAAGACGCTTGCTTGAACCTGCTCTGCGCCGACCTGCTTTGGTCCATGCCAATCCTCCCGACGCGTTCGACCGAAAAACTGCTTACCTTTAACGCAGAATAGGCCAAGAAGTTGTTGTTAATATCTCGAGTGTGAACATGTAAGAAGTCTCGGGCTTAATCCTCAAGTGTGGGGTCGGGTCTCAGACCCGCCACCACACCGATGAAGGCGAGAAGACGTTGTGTTGCAATGTCTTGTGCTAAGCGATCCACCCGCCTCCGACCACCGCCTCCGCATCGTAGAAGACAGCCGCCTGCCCGGGTGTGACGGCTCGCTGTGGCTGATCGAAGGTGGCCAGCACCTCGTCGTCCGCGACCTTCTCAATGATGGCTGGCGCCGGCTCGTGGCGATGACGGATCTTCACCGCAACTCGCATCGGGGCGCCGAGATCATCAATTGAAATCAGGTTTATACGCTTTGCGCGCAGCGTCCCGGAGAGCAGTTCTTCCCCGTTGCCGACCACGACTTGGCGAGTGTCTCCCTTGATCTGGATCACATATAGCGGCGCTCCAGTGGCTATTCCCAGCCCCTTGCGCTGCCCCACCGTGTAGTTGTGGATACCATTGTGCTCGCCTATAACTTCGCCGCTGCTCGTAACCAACTCGCCGGCCGTATCCGGCAGCGCCTCACCCTGCTCCTCAAGATATGCATCGAGAAAACGCTTGTAGTCACCGCCCGGAATGAAGCAAATCTCCTGCGAATCAGGCTTTTCGGCCAGGGCTAGGTTATACTTCCGCGCCAGTTCGCGAACCTCCGGCTTGGTCATTTCACCGAGAGGAAACAGAGTGCGGCTCAGCTGCTCCTGGGTGAGGCCAAAAAGAAAATACGTTTGATCTTTGGAAAGGTCAGCCGGACGCCTCAGCAGCCAACGACCAAGCCGCTCATCGAACTGCACGCGCGCGTAATGACCGGTGGCCAGCATGTCGGCGCCAATCTGCTTGGCAACAATCAGCAGCTGGTCAAACTTCAGGTGATTGTTGCACAAACTGCATGGAATGGGCGTACGTCCTGAGAGGTACTCACGAACAAACGGCCGCACTACCTCCTCCTCGAAACGCTGCTCGTGATTGACGACGTAATGCGGGATGCCAACGGTTTCGGCGACGCGGCGTGCATCATAAACATCATCCAGAGAACAGCAGCGACCCTGAACGGCCTCGGGCATGCCTTCGCGGCCCGCCAAGCGGCGCTGATTCCAGAGCTGCATCGTTAGGCCGACCACATTGTGTCCCTCAGAGCGCAGCAGGGCCGCGACGGTGGAAGAGTCCACACCGCCCGACATGGCAACGGCAATGTTTTGTGGCTTTGACAACATTTCTGACCCTGAGCTTCTAGCTCTTAGCTTTCTCTGAGACCCCCAATGTTTATTATTCGCATATCATTCCGCGCTCACCAATGCTGTGATCCCCAGCGCAACCAGGGATCCGGGTTTCTCTCCTTGGCCAATAAGAAGCGCCGGGCAGGAGCAGTTGGCCAAGAACTAAGAACTAAAAGCTAAGAGCTAACAGCTGTTTTGTAGACCGGCGACAACTCTCTCAATCGCGACACGGTTTCCGGCACCAGACCGACTGCGAAATCCACGTCCTCGACGGTGTTCTGCTTGCCAAGGCTGAAGCGAATACTGGCTCGGGCACGATCCGGACGCACGCCCATCGCGGTCAGAACGTGAGAGGGTTCGATGGCTCCCGAGGAACATGCTGCTCCGGTTGAAACGGATAATCCCTTCAGATCGAGCGCGATCACCAGCGCCTCGCCCTCAATGTGGTCGAAGTAAATGTTGGCTGTGTTCGGCACTCGCGACGCCCCTTCCCCGTTCACGCCAGTTGCCTCTACCGCGAGGATGGTCGCCTGGATGCGGTCCCGCATCTGTCCGATGCTCTCAACTCCGCCGGACCGGAATGCTTCTGCCGCGATCTCCGCCGCCTTACCCAGGCCGACAATTCCAGGAACATTCTCGGTTCCAGCTCGACGCGAACGTTCGTGGGAGCCGCCATACAACATGGGACTCAACAGCGTCCCCTTGCGCACGTACAACGCGCCGTTACCCTGCGGCGCGTGCATCTTGTGCCCGGAGATCGACAGCAGGTCGCACCCGATCTTTTGCACATCAATCGGCACCTTGCCCGCTGCCTGTACTGCATCGGTATGGAAGTAAACGTCGGCTTCCGCAGCGATCTTTCCAATCGGTTCAACAGGCTGAAGCACTCCTGTCTCGTTATTAGCCATCATCACCGAAATGAGCTTCGTATTCGGCCGCAGTGCCCCCTTTACATCGTCGGGACTGACCTGCCCGTTCGCCCCAACTGGGACATAGGTCACCTCACATCCCGTCTCTTCCAGACGCCTGCATGCATTGAGCACGGCATGATGCTCGATCGAGGACGTAATGACGTGGTCGCCCTCGGCTGCTAGTCCGAAGATAGCCAGGTTGTCCGCTTCGGTGCCGCCGCTGGTGAAAACAATTTCCGAGCTGCGGCACCCGAGCAGCGCCGCCACCGACTCACGCGCACGCTCCACGGCGGCCCGCGTCTCCTGCCCGTGATGGTGGATCGAAGACGCATTGCCAAAATGCTCACCAAAATAAGGCTTCATGGCCTCGAAAACCTCGGGCAGCACGGGCGTGGTTGCGTTATTGTCGAGATAGACTCGGTGCATGGGAAACCTCACCATTACTATTCTACGATTTTTGGGCGCAGGGCGCAGGAGGCGGACGCTGGCGATAGCGGTTGCGACTCTTAAGGGACCCGCGACAACACGGGAGTAGATGGCCTTATCGCTTCTCCATTGCTAAATAATGATTCGGATACGCCGGGCCGACGTACTCCGCGCGTGGCCGGATCAACCGGTTGTCATCCAATTGCTCAATTACGTGGGCGGTCCAGCCGCTGATACGGGAGACCGCGAACACCGGGGTAAACAAGTCCACATCGATGCCCAGCGTGTGGTAGGTCGAGGCTGAATAAAAGTCCACGTTGGCATTAAGCTTCTTGTCGGCTTTGACAAACTCCTCGATCTTGCGCGAATAGTCGAACCACTTGCTCTCGCCGCTGGAGTTCCCCAGGTCGCGCGACATTTGCCGCAGATGCGTCGCACGCGGGTCTTCGGTGTGGTACACACGATGTCCAAAGCCGGGAATCTTTTTCTTCTGCGCCAGCATACCCTTCACATATTCCACCGGATCGGCGCCTGACTTGCTGATGGACTCGAGGATGCGGAACACGGCTTCGTTCGCGCCCCCATGCAACGGCCCTTTGAGAGCCCCGATCGCCGAAGTAACTGCCGAGTGCATATCCGACAGAGTGGCTGCCGTCACGCGAGCCGCAAATGTCGACGCATTCAGCTCGTGATCGGCGTGCAGGATCAAAGCAATGTCCAGAGCCCTCTCTGCTGTTTTCGAAGGGTGCGTGCCGTTCAACATCAGAAGGAAATTCGCGGCATGCGACAAGGACCGATCCGGTTCGACGATGCCGTTTCCCTTGCGGATTCGATCATAAGCGGCCACGATCATCGCGATTTGGGAAGTTAGTCGAATTGCCTTGTGAACGTTGGCTTCACGATCGTTGCTCTTCTCTTCCGGATCGTAGAACGAGAGCGCCGAAACGGCTGTCCTGAGGACATCCATTGGCAGTGCGTGCTTGGGCGCCAGCCGCATCAGGTTGATGATTGAGGCATCCAACTTGCGTTCTTCGGCCAGCCGATCGTGTAGTTCGCTCAGTTCCCTGCGCGTGGGCAGCTTGCCAAACCACAGCAGATAACAGGTCTCTTCGAAGGTGGAGTTGTCGGCCAGTTCGTGAATGTCAATTCCGCGGTACGCCAGAACACCTCGCTCCCCATCGATGTGACAGATGCCGGACGTGGTCGCAACTACCCCTTCCAATCCTTTGGGAGCATGAGATGTCGTGGACATGCGCGAAGCCTCGGAGGATGTGTTAGTTGCTGCTCGCCCGGGAGGAAGAAGGCGCTATCGCAACTAACTTTTATACGCTAAAAGGCGCATGTTTCCAAGCCGCAGCTTTGGTGGTGGCTTTCTGGGCGGCCCATATTAAAAGGTTCTCTACGAGCATCGGTGGCTGCTGTGTGATCATCCCACCTCATGGGTCCCCGGGAGAAATCTGAAACGGATTCTACGGATTTTCATTCTGCTCGGCCGTCTGCTCGCAAGCCTGTTCGTCCTCGCGGACGGCGGCACGGACTACATGAAGACGGACTTCTACGCCAAAACTCGGGCGGACGAAGCTAAATGTCCTGATCTCGAACTGAACATTCTCCTCGGCATCGAAGATGTCACGTCGAAGGTTAATGGTGCGCTTAAGCCGGGAATGTCGGCAGCCCAGGCAGACCAGGCACAGCGTGCGGCTATGGCCAACGTCGAGCAGGAGTGCACCAAGTCAACGGGCCTTCGCTGTGACGTGGTTACGTTCTATTCCGCGAGGTCTACAACCTCTACAAGTACAAGAAGTACACCGACGTGCGCTTGGTGTTCGCGCCCGAGTTTGACGCCGCATTTATCGGCCGCGATACCGACAATTTCGTTTATCTCCGCTACGACCTCGACATCTCCTTTTTCCGGATCTGCGAGAACGACAAGCCCGTCCATCTCGACCATTACCTGCATTGGTCGCCAACCAGGGCGAAAGAGAATGAGCTGATCTCTGTTTCCGGCTCCCCCGGTTCCACCCAACGGCTCCTGACCATGGCGCAACTCGAATTCCTGCGCGACGTGGACTATCCCACGCGAATGGAGATCTACAAGAGCACGGACGCGGCACTCAAGAATTTCAGCAGCCAGTCAGAGGAAAACGCTCGTATCGAGAACAACATCAAGAGGTTCATCGGCTACCAGGAGGGGCTGCACGACAAGCAGACCATGGATCTTAAAGCAGCCGACGAGCCCCGGTTCAGGTCGACGCCTGGGGTATCCAGGAAGCGCTACGAAAGGTTTACGGCGCTAATGCGCTGGCTGACGAATTGATGGGGAAGGCTTCTAAAACGAAAGTTGTCGTCCAGGATGGGAAGAAGGCGGAGATGCCTGTGAAAGGCGTCCACCGATAAAAAACGGCAGCCCACGCGGGCTGCCGCTTACGATCACGAGCTGTTGCTCACCGCTTTAGAACCGGATCGCCGGCCCAAAGCTCATCTTCAG